>NZ_LJBR01000361.1 GCF_001282115.1 Streptomyces sp. NRRL B-24085
CCCCGGCTACCTGCCCGGCATCCTCGCCCGCCACCACCTCGGCCCCGACGGCACCCCGCTGCCCGGCGCCCCCGCCCACGACAGGGAGCCGGGCCCGGTCCGGCAGATCGTGCGCCGGGCGGCCCGGGGCGCCTACCGGCACGGCGTGCAGCGCGTGGCGCCCGTGATCCGCCGGATGGGGGAGCTGTGACCACGTATCGAGGAGAAGACCCCATGTCCCACCCGCACACCGTGCGCCGGGTGCTCGCGGTGATCCCCGCGCGCGGCGGCTCCAAGGGCGTGCCCGCGAAGAACCTCGCCCCCGTCGGGGGTGTGCCGCTGGTCGCCCGGGCCGTGCGCGAGTGCCGTGCTGCCCGGCTGGTGACGGACGTCGTGGTCTCCACCGACGACCAGGCCATCGCCGCCGCCGCCCGTGAGGCGGGCGCCGAGGTCGTGCTGCGGCCCGCCGCCATCGCCGGCGACACCGCCACCTCGGAGGCCGCCGTCCTGCACGCGGTGGACGCCCACGAGGCCCTGCACGGCGCCGCCGCCGACGTGGTCGTCTTCGTGCAGTGCACCAGCCCGTTCGTGGTCCGCGAGGACATCGACGGGGTCGCCGCCGCGATCGTCGAGAACGGCGCCGACACCGCCGTGACCGTCGCCCCCTTCCACGGCTTCGTCTGGCGCGACGCCGACGACGAGGCCGCCGCCGGCACCGTCACGGAGGCCGCCGCGGCCACCGGCGGCTACGGCGTCAACCACGACAAGTCCTACCGCCCCCGCCGCCAGGACCGCCCCCAGGACCTCCTGGAGACCGGCGCCGCCTACGCGATGGACGCGGCCGGCTTCCGCAAGCACCAGCACCGCTTCTTCGGCCGTACCGAACTCGTACGGACCGACCCCGCGCGGGTGCTGGAGATCGACGACCCCCACGACCTCGCCCGGGCACGGGCGCTGGCCCCCCTGCTCGACACGGGCGCCCAGCCCTCCTTCGAGGACGTGGACGCGGTCGTCCTGGACTTCGACGGCACCCAGACCGACGACCGGGTGCTGATCGACGCCGACGGAAAGGAGTTCGTCTCCGTGCACCGCGGCGACGGACTCGGCATCGCCGCCCTGCGCAAGAGCGGCCTGAAGATGCTGATCCTCTCCACGGAGCAGAACCCGGTCGTCGCCGCCCGCGCACGCAAGCTCCAGATCCCCGTGCTGCACGGCGTCGACCGGAAGGACCTCGCGCTGAAGCAGTGGTGCGAGGAGCAGGGCATCGCGCCCGAGCGCGTGCTCTACGTCGGCAACGACGTCAACGACCTCCCGTGCTTCGCCCTCGTGGGCTGGCCCGTGGCGGTCGCGAGCGCCCACGACGTGGTACGCGGCGCCGCCCGTGCGGTCACCACCGTCCCCGGTGGCGACGGCGCGATCCGAGAGATCGCCAGCTGGATCCTCGGCCCCTCTCTCGACTCCCTCGACAAGTAAGGACACCTCCCCGCCATGAGCAACTCCCGTCTGCGCACCTTCGGCACCGAGCGCGTCGCAGGACCCGGCCAGCCCGTCTACATCTGCGGCGAGATCGGCATCAACCACAACGGCGAGCTGGAGAACGCCTTCAAGCTCATCGACGTGGCCGCCGAGGCCGGCTGCGACGCCGTGAAGTTCCAGAAGCGCACCCCCGAGATCTGCACCCCGCGCGACCAGTGGGACATCGAGCGCGACACCCCCTGGGGCCGGATGACCTACATCGACTACCGCCACCGCGTGGAGTTCGGCGAGGACGAGTACCGCCAGATCGACGAGTACTGCAAGGAGAAGGGGATCGCCTGGTTCGCCTCCCCGTGGGACACCGAGGCCGTCGCCTTCCTGGAGAAGTTCGACGTCCCCGCCCACAAGGTGGCCTCCGCCTCCCTGACCGACGACGAGCTGCTCCGCGCCCTGCGCGCCACCGGCCGTACGGTCATCCTCTCCTCCGGCATGTCGACGCCGAAGCAGATCCGCCACGCGGTCGAGGTCCTGGGCAGTGACAACATCCTGCTCTGCCACGCCACTTCGACGTACCCCGCGAAGGCCGAGGAGCTCAACCTGCGTGTGATCAACACGCTCCAGGAGGAGTACCCGAACGTCCCGATCGGCTACTCCGGCCACGAGACGGGCCTTCAGACCACGCTGGCCGCCGTGGCGCTGGGCGCGGTGTTCGTCGAGCGCCACATCACCCTGGACCGCGCGATGTGGGGCTCCGACCAGGCCGCGTCGGTGGAGCCGCAGGGCCTCCAGCGCCTGGTCCGCGACATCCGCACCATCGAGGCCTCCCTCGGCGACGGCGTCAAGAAGGTCTACGACTCCGAGCTCGGCCCCATGAAGAAGCTGCGCCGCGTCACGGGCGTCGTCGCCGAGGCGGAGATCGCCGCGGCCGCGGGCGAGCCGGTCTCGGTCTGAGTCACCAGGTACCGGGTCCTCGGACGACACCCGTCCGAGGACCCGGCGCGTCTTCCGCTTACGCGCCCCTCATGAGCGCCCTACGACGGGACGGTCGTACGTCGATGAGCCCCCGCGCCGGGAACACCGGCCCCCACACTCTCGCGTTCGTCGAGAGCCCGGTCCAGCTCCTGAACGTGCTGGAGTGGGCGCACGCGCACGCGCCCGGCGCGGAGCTCACCCTCGTCGTGCTGTCCCCGACCGACCCCATGACCCGCGGCCAGCTGCGCCGGATGGCGGAACTCGCCCGCGAGGAGGGCCACGAGGTCCGCTGGGAGGAGGCGAGGGGCGGCGCCGCGGCCCCCTTCCAGACCATCGGCGGCCTCGCGGGCATGCTCCGCAGGGCGGACCGGATCGTCCTCGGCGACCCGTTCTCCCGTTACGTACAACTGCTGCTGACCATCACCAGGGCCCCCGACCTGGTCGTGGTCGACGACGGCACGGCGACGATGGAGTTCGTGTCGCAACTGGCCCGCGGTGAACGCCTCGTGCGCTGGCACCGCAAGGGCGGCCGCCCCAGCCCCCGCGACCTCGCCTTCGCCCCGGTCTCGGCGGCGGCCCGCAAGCGCCTGACACCGGGGGAGGGCCGGGGAGTCGGGATCTTCTCGTCGATGCCGATGGAGGAGACGCCGGCGGGCGTTGCGGTCTCGGTGAACTCCTTCGCCTGGACCCGGGCACGCTTCGGCCCGCCGCGCATCACGAAGGGCGCGGACATGGTCGGCACGTCCCTGGTCGAGACGGGCGTGGTGGACGCCGACCGCTACCTGGAGGCCGTGACCCGCCTGGCCAAGTCCCACGGCGCCACCCGCTACTTCGCCCACCGCCGCGAGGCGACGGAGAAGCTCCACCGGCTGGCCGTGGAGACGGGCCTGGAGATCGTCCGCCCGGACCTCCCGCTGGAGCTGATCGCCCGCCGCGGCCCGATCGGCCGCACGATCCTGAGCTTCCCCTCGACGGTCGTCCACACGCTCCCCCTCGCGCTCGCCGGCACGGAGGTCCGCGTGGCGGTCTGCGACATCGACCCGGACTGGCTGACGGAGACGGCGTCCCCCCGGGCGCAGGGCTTCCTGTCGGGCGTCACGGGTTCGGCGAAGGATGTGCACCGGCTGTCGGCGGTGTCGGTCGCACCGGTTGTCTGAAACACCGAGGGCGGCTCTCAGCCGGATCGTCTAGCATCGTCGTTCGCTTGTGCGATCTTCGATGAGAGATGCGACGGGGTGGCTGGAGTGGACGAACCGCGGGAGGTCGTGGGGGAGTTCCGACGCAGGGAGCTCCTCGTGCCGGTGGTCGACGGCGCGCTGCTGTCGGCGGAGGCGGGCGGCATCCGCTGGCTGTTTGCGTTCACGGACGTCACCGCGCTGGAACGGTTCGCCGAGGCGAAAGGCGAGGACGTACCCGCATGGGTGCCGGTGTACGGCGCGCGTCTGCTGGACCAGGTGGTCCCGAGGGTCGACGGGCCGACCGGTGTCGCGGTGGACGCGGGCAGTGAGGCGGGATTCGTCCTGCCGCCGGTGACGGGGATCGTGCCGGACAGGGTGGCAGTCGACACGGGGGAATCGGCAGCGTGAGCGACGGCTACCAGGTCGATCCGGAGGCGATGGAACGGATCACCCGAGGCATCAACCAGGCCATGGCGGAGCTGAAGGAGTTCGGCTTCGACATCGAGGCGAACCTGGGCCGTGGCTTCGGC
This sequence comes from Streptomyces sp. NRRL B-24085, assembly GCF_001282115.1. Taxonomy (GTDB): domain Bacteria; phylum Actinomycetota; class Actinomycetes; order Streptomycetales; family Streptomycetaceae; genus Streptomyces. Next base: position 4,136 of record NZ_LJBR01000361.1, read on the forward strand.
GACCTCTCGATGACGGGTCTGGAGGTCGGCGACGACGGCCTCCAGCAGGTCTTCGGGGACTTCTGCGACCGCTGGGGCTGGGGCGTGCGCTCCCTGATGCAGGACGCGAACGAGTTCGCCGGCCGGCTGGGCCTGTCGGCGGGGATCTACCACGAGCAGGAGCAGTACGTCTCCGACACCCTGAAGACGGTGTGGACGGCGGGTACGGGCAACCCGTACCTCTCCCCGGACGAGGTGAAGGCACGCTCCTGGTCGGAGACGCTGAAGGACAACCCCCTGTCCCAGGTGGCGCACGCGGACTACAGCGCGGAGTCCTTCACGTCCGGCCAGGACGAGGTGAAGGCGGCCTGGTCGCAGGCGGCGGAGGACGTGTCAACCTCGACGGTGACACCGGACGCGTTCCTCGATCCGCGCACGGACTGGCAGTGGGGCGGACCGCCCGACTCCGCCGAGGGTGAGGGCTGATGGGCTTCGGTGACCTGGTCGACGACTTCGGCGACGGTCTGGAGAGCGCGGCCGAGGGCCTGAACAAGGGCGTCGGCGAGGCGGTCGGCTGGGGCACGGACAAGGCGGCCGGCCTGCTGTCGCAAGTCGGCGCGGACGGGGCGGCCGAGAAGGTCCGCGACTTCGGCGAGAGCGTCGACAACCGGCTGGGCGGCACGGTCGCGGAACGCGCCCTGGGCGAGACCGAGGACCCGAGAGAGCTGATCCACGGCAGCGCGGGCGCCCTGCGCGAACGGGCAGGTCACCTGCGGAAGTTCGCGGCAGCCTTCGAGAACGTCGGCCAGGGCATGCGCTCCCTCGACCCGGGCGAGTGGCGCGGCCGGGCGGCGGACGCGTTCCGCGCGAAGTTCGACGTCCAGCCCAAGCAGTGGCTGACGGCGGCGGACGCGTGTACGGCGGCGGCGGGCGCGCTGGAGTCGTACGCGGAGACGGTGAGCTGGGCGCAGGAGCGGGCGCGAGCGGCGATCGAGAGGTACCGCCAGGCGCAGGAGACCAGCCGCAAGGCGCAGGAGGCGTACGACGCCGAGGCGAAGGCGTACACGCGAGCTGCGGAGCAGTACAACGCCAAGGCGTCGGCGGGCCAGGACCCGGGAGTGAAGCCGACCCGCCCCGGCGATTGGGTCGACCCGGGCACGGCGGGCCGGGAGGAGGCGCAGGAGATCCTCGCGCAGGCCCGCAGCCAGCGCACGGACGCCGCCGACGAGGCCCGCCGCAAGGTGGCCGCCGCCCTGCAATCCGCCCCACCGAAGCCGGAGTTCACCGACCGCATGGGCGCGGACGCAGCGGACCTGTTCGTGGGCACGCAGCTGAACTCGGTCCATGTCCTGGGCGGTTTGGTGCGGGGCGGCACGGACGTCCTGAAGCTGGCCCGCACGGTGAACCCGCTGGACCCCTACAACCTCACCCACCCCGGCGAGTGGTCGAAGAACTCCTCGATGCTGCTGGCAGGGCTGGTGGGCACGGCGGCCCACCCCGAGCGCCTGCCGATGTCGATCCTGGGGACGGGGTGGTCGAGCGACCCCGGGGACGCGGCGGGCTACCTGGCGTCGAACCTGATCGGCGGGAAGGGCGCGGGGGGATTGGGGCGTGCGGCTGCGCGGGATGCCCTGCGTGGGGTCGCCAAGGACGCCGCAACGAGCGCCGCACGCAGAAGCGTCGGCAAGGGACTGCGCGACGTCGCCCGCCAACTGTGGTGCAAGACCTTGGGCGGTGATCCCATTGACATGGCCACCGGGCGCATGTCCCTGCCGCAGACGGACGTGGCCCTGCCCGCGAGGCTGCCACTCGTCTTCTCCCGACAGTTCGAGTCGTCGTACCGGGCGGGCCGCTGGTTCGGCCCCTGCTGGACGTCGACGGTGGACCAGCGCCTGGAGATCGACGCCGAGGGAGTCGTCTTCGTCCGCGAGGACGGCTCGCTGCTGGCGTATCCGCACCCGGCTCCTGGTGTGCCGGTGTTGCCGCTCGCGGGCGAGGGCCACCCTCTGACGGTCGACGAGTACGGCGACTACACGGTCACCGACCAGGCCACCGGACAGGTATGGGACTTCGCGGGACCGGGCGGCGACGGCAACGGCATCGCCCTGCTCTCCCAGATCATCGACCGCTCGGGCAGCCAGTGGCTGACCTTCGAGTACGACGACGAGGGCGCCCCGACGGGGATCGTCCACTCGGCCGGCTACGACCTGCGCATCGAGCGGTCCGGGGACCGGATCACGGCCCTGCGCCTGGCCTCGGGCGCGGACATCGAGCTGGTCCGCTTCGGCTACGACACCGAGGGCCACCTGTCGACGGTCACGAAGTCCTCCGGCCTGCCGACCCGCTTCACCAACGACGCCCTCGGCCGCATCACCGCCTGGACGGACACCAACCACTCCTCGTACCACTACGCCTACGACGACGAGGACCGCTGTGTCGCGCAGGGCGGCGAGGCGGGCCACCTGAGCTACACGTACACCTACGGCGCCCCGGACCCGACGACCGGCCACCGGATCGTCACAGCAGTCAACTCCCTGGGACACGGCACGCGATACGAGATCAACAAAGACCTGCAAGTGGCAGCGGTGACAGCTCCGGACGGCGCTACGACGTACACCACTTACGACCAGGCCAACCGACCGCTGACCGTCACCGATCCGCAGGGCCGCAAGCGCAGTTACACCTACGACGAGGCGGGCCGCACGGTTCTGGCCATCCGTCCCGACGGTCACTACACCAGCATCGCCTACTCCGACCAGGGCCTGCCCGTCACGGTGGCAGGTGCTGACGGCACACATGTCACCCAGCAGTTCGATGAGCGCGGCAACTGCACTGCCGTGACGGACGCGTCCGGGGCCACCACCCACTTCGCCTACGACGACCGTGGCCACCTCGAATCCGTCGCCAATGCTCTGGGGGAGGTCACACGGGTCCGCTGCAATGCCGAGGGTCTGCCTCTGGAGGTCACCGATCCCTTGGGCGCGACGACACGCTACGAACGTGACGCCTTCGGCCGCCCGGTGAAGATCACGGATCCGACCGGAGCGGTGACTCGGCTGGAGTGGACTGTGGAGGGCCGCCTGACTCGACGTACGGCCGCGGACGGCACAAGCGAATCGTGGACGTATGACGGCGAGGGCAATTGCACCAGTCACACCAATGCACTCGGCGCGGTCTCCCGCTACGAATACACCCACTTCGACTTGCTGTCCGCCCGCACCGGCCCGGACGGTACCCGCCACACCTTCGAGCACGACACGGAACTTCGCCTGACCAGAGTGAGCAACCCGCAGGGGCTCACGTGGAATTACGAGTACGACTCAGTGGGCCGCCTGACGACGGAGACCGACTTCGACGACCGGACGCTGACCTATGGATACGACTCGATCGGCCAACTCATGGTCACAACCACCGTGTCGGGCGAGACTGTTTGTCTTGAGCGTGACCTGCTGGGCAAGGTGATCCGCAAGGAAGCGGCAGGAGCGATCACCACTTTCGAGTACGACTTGTCAGGTGCCCTCATCCGGGCCACGGGACCGGACGCGGTGGTGACTGTGCAGAGGGACACCATGGGGCGTGCGCTGGTCGAAACGGTGAATGGCCGCTCCCTCACCTACCGGTACGACGCGTTGGGCCGTTGCATCAGTCGGACCACCCCGGCCGGTGCCACGACCACGTGGGCCTACGATGCTGCCGGCAACCCCAGTGCCATGGTGGTGTCGGGTCGCCCCCTTTCCTTCACGCACGACGAGGCAGGCCGTGAACTGTCCCGCAGCGTGGCCGAGTCCCTGACCCTGACTCACACTTTCGATCCCCTGGGGCGCCTGACGGAACAGGACGTCATCGCCCCGACCGGTCGCCGCCTTCAGCACCGCTCCTACACCTACCGAGCGGATGGCAACCTGACGGCTGTCGACGACCACCTGAACGGTGCCCAGCGCTTCGAGCTCGACGCGGTGGGCAGGGTCACCACAGTCCACGCGGCGAACTGGACAGAAACGTACGCCTACGACGAGATGGGCAACCAGACGCAGGCTGCCTGGCCGTCCACTCACCCGGGACAGGGGGCAACGGGTCAGCGCGCCTACACCGGCACCCGCATCACTCGCGCGGGCAACGTCCGGTACGAATACGACGCAGCCGGCCGGATGAGCCTCCGCCAGAAGGTCCGCTTGTCCCGCAGGCCGGACACCTGGCATTACGAATGGGACGCGGAAAACCGCCTGACGTCGGTCACCACACCGGATGGCAGCCGCTGGCGATACACCTACGACCCCCTGGGGCGCCGCACCGCGAAGTTGCGCCTCGCAAGCGACGGCACGACAGTCATCGAGCGAGTCGACTTCGTCTGGGACGGCACGACTCTGTGCGAGCAGACCACCACCTCGGCGTCCCTGCCCAACCCTGTCACGTTGACCTGGGACCACCAGGGGTTGCATCCGATCGCTCAGACCGAACGCATCAACGCGGTCGACGCGCCGCAGCAGGAGATCGACTCCCGGTTCTTCGCCATCGTCACCGACCTCGTCGGAACTCCGCTGGAACTGGTGGACGAACGCGGTGACATCACATGGCGCAAGCGCTCGACCTTGTGGGGCAAGACAGCCTGGCCCACCGGCAGTAGCGCGTACATCCCTCTACGCTTTCCCGGGCAGTACTACGACCCCGAAACCGCCCTGCATTACAACTACTTCCGTCACTACGACCCTGAAACCGCCCGTTACGTCACCCCTGATCCGCTCGGTCTGGCCCCCGCGGACAACCCTCTCGCGTACGTCCACAACCCTCATGTCTGGACCGATTCCCTCGGTCTCTCGCCCTATCGAGACCTGGGTCTGCGGGAAGACGCCATGAAGGCGATCAGGAAGCTTGAAAACATCAAGAAGGATCCGATCGGGGAGATAAACTCGCAACCCAATCACAATCATTACAGTGCGGCCAGGCGTGAGGCGCAAGGTGAGGTCGTGGCGCGCAAGCCGGACGGCACGCCGTTCGATCATATTGCGGATTTGAAGGGTGCCCGCAATGGCCTGGACAATGTGAGGTTGGCTCTTGAACGAGAGCTGGAGAAGCCGCCCCCAGGCATAACTGAACGTGGTATTGAAGTCCTGCTCAAGAAACGCAAGGAAGCCATTGAAGAGCTGGACAGACTGAACGGCTTCCTGCACTCCATAGGCCACCCGTAACGGAGGATCTGGCGATGCCCCCATCTGCTGATCGTAGTAAGTCCCTGGAACAACTGGACGGCGAACGCTGGGGAGAACCGCCTCCTGACGCGACATCACTGGTCAGAACCGTTCACGAGTGTCGCCGCCGACCCATCGGAATGCTGGAACCCGATGAACTGGCACGCTTGATCGGCCAGGACATTGGCTTGCCGTGGTTGCTTCCTCTGGCGGTGGAGATCCTCCGGGACGAAGCGACTGAACAGCCTGGTGGTGGATTTATCGACGGAGACCTGCTTTATGCGCTGGTCACGAGAAGTCCGGAAGTGTGGAGAGATCATCCAGAGATCGCGCGCGAACTAAAAGGAGTTGTAACCTTGTTGACCAACCTGTCGACCTACGAGAAGCGCGAGGTCGAGGCGTTTCTGGCGTCGCTTCCTGAGGACCTCTGAATCATTCCCTCGGGTTTCGAGAGGTTCCAGAGCGACTGGCGCAGCCCCTTCCTTCGTCGCTTCGATCCCTCCTGGCGGAGACGGACGGAATCAATGCCGAGTACGGGGTGGAGGTTGTCTGGACGGCCGAGAGGATCTCGCCGAGAACACCCTCGCTCCGCAGCAATGGCCAGCTCCGGAGTCTCTATATGCCGTTCGATCCGTTCCTCTTCTTTGGTGACAACGGCGGCGGAGATCAGTTCGCTTTCGTCCGGACGCCTGAGCGGGATGACGTGTTCGTCTGGGATCACGAAACGGACAGCAGGAACTGGATTTCCCCCTCCCTGCAAAGCTTCTTGCGGAGCGCCTTGGGGAGCGGGGGTGAAGATTGGTATCGCTGACACGTTTCTGATCGAGTGAGATGTTCCAGGAATCTGGTTGGCTCGAGTGGTGACAATGCGTAGCCTGTCTGACCATGTGCTACCACGCGTTCAACGGCGCCTCTCGGCACTACGTGTGCATCGCGTGCCGACTCTCCTTCAAGGGCAGTGCATGGCCGATCAGGAAGCGCGTCTGTCCAGTCTGTCGTGAACAACTCGTCTTCGCGGGCTACGATTTCGCCGCGCCGAGGCGACGTGACAGCAAGGCATGGTCTGTGGTCGCGACCGTGCTCGCGGAAGGGCTGACCTACGATCACCGCCCTGGCTGCGGCTGCTGGAGGCTCCCCTCCTTCCGGCCTCGCACACGGGCTCAGGTGCGCGTCCGGCGCCGTGCAGCGGAGCGGCTCGGCCTGCCTCTATCGGTCACCCTCGCTCGCCGCGACGCCTTCACCCCGGAGACTCGTGACGAGCAGCTGCAGGCTCCGTCGGCCGCAAGGCGACGCTCAAGGTAGATCCATTCTTACGTAGATTGAATCTTACTTTCCCCGAGACTGCCTTTCCGTCGCGGTCGGAGCTGTCCTACGACGGTTTCCTCGCCACCAGGTAGGCCCGGGACAGCTTCTCCTCGTCGAGGGGCTCTCTGAGCACGCGGAGGATCACCTCCAGGCCCGCCTCGGTCAGCGGCTCTGTCACCGCCTCCGGTGCGCGGAGCCAGTAGTCCAGGGAGATCTTGTGGCCGAAGCGTTCGTCGAGGTGCATGTGGGCGCCGCCCGGCTCGTACTGGAAGCCGATCAGGGCGTGGGCGCCGGGGGCGAGGACTCGGTGGAACTCGGCGAAGGCCTGCGGGAGGCGGTCGTCGGGGACGTGGATGATCGAGTAGAGGGCTGTGATGCCGCCGAGCGTCTCCGACGGCAGGTCCAGCGATGTCATCGAGCCCACGTGGAAGCGGAGGTGCGGGTGAGCTCGGCGGGCCAGTTCCACCATCTTCGGGGAGACGTCCACGCCGAAGACCGAGACACCGAGTGCGTGGAGCGCCGCGGTCACGTGTCCCGGGCCGCTGCCGACATCGGCCACCGGGCCCTTCCCCTGCTCCTTCACCAACTCCGCGAAGCCGGTGATCTGGGCTCTGTCCAGCGTGGGGATACCGGCCCAGTCGGAGAACTGCTCGGTGTAGGGCTCGGCGATCGTGTCGTACGCGGTGCGGGTGGCCCGTATGAAGTCGGGGGTCTCGGCGTTCACGGGCTGCACCCTAGTAGGGCGTCACAGGGTGGCGGGTGGAGTTTCCCTGACGGTCATCGGGGGGTGGGGTGTGGGGACTTAAGGGCTTCGAGGAAGGCCGTGAAGGTATCGGCCGGGAAGGTGAGGGTGGCCCTGGTGGGGGCCTTGGAGTCGCGGACGGCTATGTGGGAGCGCAGTTCGGCTATCTCCACGCAGTCGTTGCCCTCGCCTCCGCCGGAGAAGGACGACTTCTTCCACTGAGCGGGGGCGGTCATGGTGGTCCTCACAGTTCCTTGGCCAGTTGGTGGATGAGGTCACGCGACGGTTCTGGAGGCAGCGACCCCTCCTTCACCCTACGGAAGAGCCTTCGAAAGTGCTTCAGTTGGGCCTCGGAGTCCAGGAACGCCGTTCCGTGCGGGGCATCTCGGACCACTGTGTCCAGGCGGGGAACCGCCCCGCCCAGGTGCACCAGAGCGCTTCCAGCGCCCGCGAAGTCGTCCACGGCGAAGGGGATGACCCGAACGGTGACGTGCTCGGCCTCGGACATCTCCAGGATGCGGGTCAACTGGGTCCGCATCGGGGTGCGTCCGGCCACGTTGATGCGCAGCGCCGCCTCGTGGATCACGGTCTCGTACGGCATCGGAGCGGGGCCTTCCACCACGACCTTCCGCTTCATCCGATGCTCGACCCGCAACTCCACCTCACTCGGAGGGAATTCCGGGTTCATGTAGGCGAAGAGGGCGCGGGCGTAGTCCTCGGTCTGGAAGAGCCCTGGCACGTGGATGACGGCCACGTCGTGGCGGAACGTGGCGTGGTGATCCAGTTCGGCCAAGTCCAGGTAGGCGGCGGGGAGGGACCCTCGGTATGCCTCCCACCAGCCCTGGGTGCGGTCGATGGCCATGGCCACCAGGGCATCCATCAACTCGGTATCGGCGCACGTGTAGTTGGCCGCGATCCGACGCAGGCGCTTCTCGCTCACGCCGGCCACGCCGGACTCGATTTGGCTGATCTGCGCGGTACTCACTCCGAGTAGGTCGGCGGCCTGGCGGTTTGTCAGCCCTGCCGCTTCGCGCAGCCTGCGCAGCTCGACAGCCAGGCGCAACTGACGTGCGGTCGGGTTGCGCCTCAGCGCCATCGCATGCTCCTTCCAACGCGCCTGACGGCACGGCTCGTTCGGAGTCAGATTACGGGATCGGCTTGCGTAACCTAAACGTTAATCCCTACCGTCAGTGATGCAACGCACACTCTGCGGAAGTGCACCGCGTCGTCACGCCCTGACGGTGCGGCGATGCCACCGCCCGAAACCTCCACCCCCTGAACTGGAGATGACGCATGCCTGAAAGGGACCCCTGGGAGTACACCCTGTACATCCCCAACGACCCCCGAGCCGTCACCGTCGCTCGCCGTACCCTCCGGCTCATCCTCACGATGCACGGTCTGATCCGTCTGACGGACACCGCGGAGCTTCTCGCCGCGGAGTTGGTCTCCAATGCCGTACGGCATACGAAAGGGCCGGCTGCGTTGCGGGTGCTGTGGGTGGCCGGGGTGTTGCGGATCGGGGCCTGGGATGCGGATCCTCGACCTCCCGAGCCGCCCGGGGAGTTCGGGTTGATGGAGGAGGGCGGGAGGGGGCTCGCGATGGTCCAGGCCTGTGCGGATCTGTGGGGGTGGCAGCCGTTGGCCCGGGG
>NZ_LJBR01000362.1 GCF_001282115.1 Streptomyces sp. NRRL B-24085
CAAAATGCCCGCCCACCAAGCCCCGCACCACATCCAGGTCTCGCGCAATCAACGCGTCCAGCAGCGCCGTATGCTCCGCCGCGTCCGCGATCAAATCCGCCCGCCCCCGCGAAGCCGGCCCACCGACCAGCGGCCACTGCGACCGCCGGTGCAAGTCCTCAGAGATCTGCACCAGTTGCTCGTTCCCCGACAGCAGCAGCACCGCGCGGTGGAACGCCCGGTCGGCCTCCGCGTACGTCGCCCGGCACCCCGAGGACGCGGCGCGCACCGTGGCCTCCGCCACCGGCCGCAGCTCCGCCCACCGCTCCACCGGCACGCTCCGCGCCAGCCGCAGCACCACCGGCACCTCGATCAGCGCCCGCACCTCGGCCAGCTCGGCCAGCTCGCGGGCCCCCCGCTCGACCACCCGGAACCCGCGGTTGGGGACGACCTCGACGGCGCCCTCCAGCGCGAGCTGCTGCATGGCCTCGCGCACGGGCGTCGCCGACACCCCGAACCGCTCCCCGAGGGCGGGCGCCGAGTACACCTCACCGGGCCGCAGGTCTCCCGCGACCAGTGCCGTCCGCAGGGCGTCGAGGATCTGTCCCCGCACCGAGGCCCGCTGCACCACGGGACGCGGAATCGGCACCTCGCTGTGGGTGTGCTCGCCCCGCGCCCCAGCACCCTCCGCGACACGGGCCCGCGCCTGCGCCGGCACCCGTACCCCACCGACACCCCGCCCGCCGCCCTGCGCCGCCGCGGAACCGGCGGAGCCCTGCGCACCCTGCTTCACGGGCCCTCCTCCGGACGTGTCAGTACTTGGGGTCATTAACGGCAGGTTGTTACTCACCCGTCAAGCACCTTAGGCGCAGAACGCTCCAGTTCAAATCCCGAACATGTTAGGTAAGGTAAGGCTTACCTCCAGAGTCCAGATGACCGCGAATCGGTGGCCCCGCATGCCCGCACCGCTGCCCGCACCGCTGCCCGCCCCCCGTTCGGCGACCCGTACCGCCGCACCTTCGGCCGTCACCGCCGCCTACGCGCGCGTGACCGAGGCCCTGCCGGTGCTCACGGTGGCGGAGCTGCCCACGGAGACCCCCCTCCCGGCCACCGACGGCTGGGTCACCGCCGCCGACCTCGCGGGGAGCGCGACCGCGCTGGACGCCTTCCTCGCCTGGGACGACGAGCAGGTCCTCAGGGACAACGCCCGCCGGGGCCGCCCGGACGTGATCGCCGGTTTCGGCCTGCACCGCTACGCCTGGCCCGCCTGCCTCCTGTTCACGGCCCCGTGGTTCCTGCTCCGCCGGGTCCCCCGCTACCCCGTCACCCACGTCTCCTACGACCGCACCCGGGGCCCGATGTCCCTCGCGGTCCACCCCGGCTCCTTCGCGTGCCTCCCGGACGACCCGGCGGCGGATCTGCCGGGCGCGTACACGGTCCGCGACGAGGAGGCCCTGCGCGCCGAGCTGCGGGACGCGATCGCCGAGCACATGGAGCCGCTCCTCACCGCCTTCGGCCCGCGCATGCGCCGCCGCGGCAGGGCCCTGTGGGGCATGGTGACCGACGAGATCGTCGAAGGGATCTGGTACGTCGCCGAGCTCCTCGGCGAGCACGAGAAGCGCCGGGCCGAGCACGCCCTGGAGCTCCTGCTGCCCGGGACGACGAAGCCGTACGCCGGCTCCCCGGCCTTCCGTGTGCTCGTCGGTCCGGACGGCGGGCCGCTGCGCACCCGGGACCGGGTGAGCTGCTGCATGTACTACACGCTGGCCCCGGACGACACCTGTGTCACCTGTCCGCGCACCTGCGACAGCGACCGGATCGCCAAACTGACGGCCGCCGCCGCGAGTTGATGCCCCCTCAGGGGACCCCCGGCGCGGACCCCCTGTCCGCGTCCCGTAAGATCAACGCCGACTGGGACGCCCGTTCGGTTACAGGTGATTCACAACTTCCTCACCTGGCGCAGGAACTTTCCGTGGAACCACCCGTACGGGTAGTCTTATTCGAACTCAACTCCCGCCCCTCAAGCGGCAGTTCGAGCAGAAAGCCGCCCTGGGCAACCCCTTGCACTTCCTTGGCGGCCTCTTGCCCCGAAAACGCCTGAGGGCCGTTGGGATTGGGCCACTATGGCGGGCGTTACGCCCTATCCCAATGCAAGGGACCCCAGATGAGACTGACCGACATATCGCTGAACTGGTTGCTTCCGGGCGCCGTACTGCTCCTGGGCATGCTGGCGGCGGTGGCGGTGCTCGCGCGGAGCAAGCGGTCCGGCGGGGAGCACGCGAAAGACGACTCGTGGGAGCGGAGCGAGGAGCGCCGCAGGCGCAAGGAGGCCATATACGGCACCGCTTCCTATGTTCTTCTGTTCTGCTGTGCGGCGGTCGCCGCCGCCCTCTCCTTCCACGGTCTGGTGGGCTTCGGCCAGCAGAACCTGAACCTGTCCGGCGGCTGGGAGTACCTGGTCCCGTTCGGCCTGGACGGCGCGGCGATGTTCTGCTCCGTGCTCGCGGTCCGCGAGGCCAGCCACGGTGACGCGGCCCTCGGCTCCCGGATACTCGTGTGGACGTTCGCCGGTGCGGCGGCCTGGTTCAACTGGGTTCACGCGCCCAGGGGTTTCGGCCACGACGGCGCTCCGCAGTTCTTCTCCGGCATGTCCCTCTCGGCGGCCGTCCTCTTCGACCGCGCGCTGAAGCAGACCCGCAAGGCCGCGCTGCGCGAGCAGGGTCTGGTGCCGCGTCCGCTGCCCCAGATCCGCATCGTCCGCTGGGTGAGGGCGCCGCGTGAGACGTACAAGGCCTGGTCGCTGATGCTGCTGGAGAACGTGCGCAGCCTCGACGAGGCGGTCGACGAGGTCCGCGAGGACAAGCGTCAAAAGGAGGCGGCCCGCCTCCGGCGCCGCGAGCAGGAGCGGGTCGAGCGGGCGCAGCTCAAGGCGATCAGCCGGGGTCATCGCGGCTTCGTCGGGCGGGGCGGGCGTCAGTTGGAGCAGCAGCAGCCGCAGGCCGCCCTGGAGCGGGCCTCCGCGGAGCCTGCGATATCCAACCCGGAGCCGCTGCCCGTGCGCCAGCGTCCTTCGCTCCAGCCCGTCCGCGGCGGCTCTGAGTCGCACTCGGTCGACCTCACCGCGGAGGACGACACAATGGCCCTGCCGCGCCTCGACTCGTTGGAGCGCAAACTCAAGGATCTTGAGCAGCAGTTCGGCTGAGGCGAAGGCCGAGGTCTGAAGGGCGCGGCCCGAGAGGCCGGAGCACCACGGGAAGGGGGCGTGACCGTCGCGGTCACGCCCCCTTCCCGTGCGTCACGCCGCTCCGGCGTCCAGTTCGAACCAGACCGCCTTGCCCACGCCGTGTGCCCGTACGCCCCAGGCGTCCGCGAGGGACTGCACCAGGGCCAGGCCCCTGCCGTGCGTACCGTCCTCCGCGTCCGGTACCCGCACCCGGGGGATGCGGGCGACGAAGTCCCGCACCTCCACCCGCAGGGCCCGCGGACCGACCGTGGCCGTGACGACCGCGTCGTGGTCGGTGTGCACGAGTGCGTTGGTGACGAGTTCACTGGTGAGCAGTTCGGCTATCTCGGAACGTCCGGGCCTCCCCCAGTGTCGTAGCAGTTCGCGCAACGCCCTGCGCGTCTCCGGTACGGCCCCCAGGTCCGCCCGCTCCAGTCGGCGCCGGAGCTGCGGCGACTGCGCCTGCTCCCGGGCGCTGTCGGCCTTCTCCTCCATGGTGTGTGCCGAGAAGGCCCCTGCCACCGTGGGACCGCCTCCTCGTGCCTGCCTCTTCATGACCCCCGCCCGCGTGCCGATGTCGGTTTCCCTCCTGCTCGAACACGTTCACGGGGATGCATGCCCGGTAGTTCATGCGGCAGTCATGTCGAATCGTCAACGACCAGGTGTTCGGCCATGTTTGCGGTGGCGACGGCAGCCGGCCCGGCGGAGCGCGCCGTGCTCCGCGAACCCCGGTGCACGACGGCGCAGTCGCGACGGGGACAGCGGCTCGCGGGGTCCGGTACGCACGCCCGTCACGCCGTGCCTGTGCCGCTGGTCCCCTCCCTGTGGCATGTGCCCTGCGCCCCGCTGTCCGTCCTCCGGACGCCACGAGCGGCCCGGGAGCCCTGCACGAGGCGGCCGGTGCGGGAAAGTGCCTGGTCGGCGAGGTGGCTCCGGGAACCGGGACAGCGGCCGAACGGGGACCACCAGGTCGGAGACGGCCCCGGACGGGAGCCGGTCCGGCCCCGCCTCCAGCCGCGGAGCCTGCCGTACGAAGGCCCGCGCGCCCCTCGAACGGTGTGCGCCCCCGCCACCGGTGCCCGACGAACGGGGCCCGGTGAGCGGGGGTGAGCCGGTGCGTACGTGCCCTCGGGCGTCCTGCGGGTCCACGGCGCCGCAGGGCTCCCCGCCCACCCGGTTCCGGGACACCGGGACCGTACGGCGTGGGACGATCTGCCGACTCCGCACTGCCGAGCTCGCCGTACCCGGCGAAGAACTGGGGCAGGAGGGAAACTGGCCTGATTCGGCCGCTACTTGCGCCCGAGGCCCTTGCTGCCGATGTGGGAGATCTGGTGGCTGCCGCGGCTCATGTCGACCACGAGGGTGCTGGTCTGTCCGGCGCTCCAGGTGAGGGTGACGACGGCCTCCGTGCGGTCGCCGGTGCCGTTGCCGTTGCCGTTGCCGGTGACCTTCCACGCGAGGGGCACGTTCTGGGCGCGCAGGACGCCGTCGGCGTGCTCCTTGTCCTCCCAGGCGTTCAGTTCCTTCTGGAAGGCGGGCGTCAGGTAGTGCGCGCGGAGCGCGTCCCGCAGTTCGCCGCCGCCCTCGTCGGTCACCGCGTCGATGTAGGCGCCGTAGAAGTCGGCGATGCGCGTGATGTCGTCGGAGGGCTTTCCGCTGACGCTGCGCGGTGCTCCGGCGGAGGCCTGGGCCGTGGCACCGAGGCCGAGGGCCAGGGCGAGGCCGACGGCCAGGGTGGTGCGGCGGGTCGCCTTGGTCGTGTTCATCCGTGTTCCCCGTTTTCTTTCCGGTTCCTGCTGCTGGTGGTGCGGTCCGTGCGGGGCCGCCCGCCCGACCCCCGTGCGGGAGGGCGGCCCCGTTCTCAGTGGAGCTTGCCGACCGCGGTGGCGGTCGTCTTCTTGAAGGCCTTCACCGGGGCGTCGCCGAAGTCGCCCATCTGGGACCACTCCACGACGGTGACGGTCCGGTCGTCCCGGCCCACGGACAGCAGGCGGACGTCGGTCGCGCCGAACGAGTGCTCCGTGTGCAGGCCGTGCACCCGGGCCCCCTCCTCGACCGCGACCTTCCCGTAGTTCTTGTACGTCGCCTCGAGATCCGGGTCGCCCTGTTCGAGGCGGTCCGCGCAGGTGCGGATCTCCTTGTTCATGCGGTCGGCGAGGGCCGCGGCCTTGGTCTTGGTGCCGACCTGGATCGTGAGCTGGCGGGCGCTGGTGTCCAGGTCGGTGCGGAAGTCGCGGTACCGGGAGTCGTAGCCCGGCAGCGCGTCCGCGAGGCAGAGCTGGAGTTCGTCCGGGACACCGTCGGTCACCTTGCCCGCCGTCCACGCGGACGAGGGGTGCGGCGGGAGGTCGGCGGCCGAGAGGAACCTGGGCGCGGCCGGCGCGGCCCCGGCCTGCACGGTGAGTGTGACGCCGAGCATGAGGCCGGTGAGAGAGAGTACGGTGAGCGCGCCTGCTCGACTGCGCTTGGGCATGAGTGTCCCCCGTGAGATACGTGCATGGATGTGGGATGCCACGACGACGCCGGATGGTCGGTCCGGCCCGGTCGGTGTGACACCAAGAGCATCAGCGGTCACACGGGGCGGACGCAACACGGGACGCGCAATCCGTCGGCATGGAACCATCCCAGGCCGTCTGACGTGCAGGTATACGCAGTGCCTGGGATACGGGATCAAGGGGGAAATCGTTGTCGGCACCGGAACCACGGGACGATGTCCAGGAGTTCGCGGCCCTGCTGCGGCGGCTGAAGGAGCGCACGGACCGCAGCTACGGTTCGCTGGCCCGGCGGCTGAACATGAACACCTCGACCCTGCACCGGTACTGCGCGGGGGACGCCGTACCGGTCGACTTCGCGCCGGTGGAGCGGTTCGCCGCGCTGTGCGGGGCCTCGGCCGAGGAGCGGATGGACCTGCACCGGCTGTGGCTGTCGGCGGTGGCGGCGCGACAGCGGCCGCGGGCGGGCGAGACCTCGGAGGGGACGGCTGAGACGGCGGCCGATGCTGCCGACGGGCCAAGCGCTACGACCACGGCGGCGGCGGACGGTGACGCGGTGACCGGCGACCCGGTGGACGTGGACCCGGCGGACCTCGCCACGGTGGACGCAGCTGGGGACGGTGAGGGGCGCCCGGCGGCCGAGGGTGAGGAGGACGCCCTGCTCGCGGGGCGCGCCACTCCCCCGGCCCGCCCCTGGTACCGCCGTCGGCGCGTCGTCGTCACCGCCGCCGCCACCGTGGCGCTTCTCGCCACGCTGGGCACCCTGTCGGCGCTGCCCTCGGGGCGTTCCGCATCCGACGAGGTCGCCCAGGCCCCGGACCCGTCGTCGCCCGCGACGGCGTCGGACACCCCCGGCCGCTCACCGTCCAGGTCGCCGAGCCCGTCCGCCACCTCGGGCTCCCCGTCGCCCCGGGGCACCGGGAAGAGCGCCTCCCCTTCGATGAAGGGCGGCGGCGCCCCCTCGAAGGGCGGCGGCGGTTCCGGGCAGCGGGGCACCGCGACCGGCACCCCGCTCACCTGGACCGTCAACTCCCATGTCTGGAACGCGGGCTGCGGCCACGACTACGTCATCGACAAGCCGCCCGCCCAGGTCCCGCCGCCCCCGACGGCCCAGGACGCCGCGAACTGGGCGGGCACGCTGGGCGCGCTCCACGGCCGGCAGACCATGGTGCAGATCTCGGTGCAGGGCCGTGACTCGACGGCCGTCGTCCTGGAGGACCTCAGGGTCCGGGTCGTCTCGCGCGCGACCCCGGCCCAGGGCAACTCGTACGCCATGGAACAGGGTTGCGGAGGCGCGCTCACCCCGCGCTACTTCTCCGTCGACCTGGACAAGGACCGACCGATCGCCCACTCGCAGTCCGGGAACGACGGAGGGAACGTCATCCCGGCCGTGCGGATGCCCTACCGCGTGTCCTCGGAGGACCCGGAGGTCCTGCTGGTCACGGCGGAGACCGAGTCCTGCGACTGCGCCTGGTACCTCGAACTGGACTGGTCCTCCCAGGGCCGCACCGGCACGGTCCGCGTCGACGACCACGGCCGCCCGTTCCGCACGACCGCCATCAAGGGCCTGCCGCGCTACTGGTACGGCACGGACGCGGCGGGCCAGCGGGCGTGGGTGGAGTACAGCGGTTAAGGGCGCGGCACGTTGCGGAGGTTGGAGCGGGCCATCTGGAGCATGCGGCCGACTCCGCCGTCGAGGACGATCTTCGAGGCGGACAGGGCGAAGCCGGTGACCATCTCGGCGCTGATCTTCGGCGGGATGGACAGGGCGTTGGGGTCGGTGACGATGTCGACGAGGGCCGGGCCCTTGTGCTTGAACGCCGACTTCAGCGCCCCTGCGAGGTCCTTGGGCTTCTCGACGCGCACGCCGTAGGCCCCGCAGGCCTGGGCCACGGCGGCGAAGTCGGGGTTCTTGTTGGCTGTGCCGTAGGAGGGGAGCCCGGCGACCAGCATCTCCAACTCGACCATGCCGAGCGAGGAGTTGTTGAAGAGGACGACCTTCACCGGCAGGTCGTACTGCACGAGGGTGAGGAAGTCGCCCATCAGCATGGAGAACCCGCCGTCCCCGGACATCGACACGACCTGGCGCCGGCGGTCGGTGAACTGCGCGCCGATCGCCATCGGCAGCGCGTTCGCCATCGACCCGTGCGAGAACGAACCGATCACCCGGCGACGGCCGTTGGGCGAGATGTAGCGGGCGGCCCACACGTTGCACATGCCGGTGTCGACGGTGAACACCGCGTCGTCGTCGGCGAGTTCGTCCAGCACGGAGGCCACGTACTCGGGGTGGATCGGGACGTGCTTGTCGACCTTGCGGGTGTACGCCTTGACGACCCCTTCGAGCGCGTCGGCGTGCTTCTTGAGCATCTTGTCGAGGAAGCGCCGGTTCGTCTTCTCCTTCACCCGCGGCGTCAGACACCGCAGGGTCTCCTTCACGTCGCCCCAGACGGCGAGGTCCAGCTTGGAGCGGCGGCCGAGGTGCTCGGGCCGTACGTCGACCTGCGCGATCTGGACGTCGTCGGGGAGGAAGGCGTTGTACGGGAAGTCGGTGCCGAGCAGGATCAGCAGGTCGCACTCGTGGGTGGCCTCGTAGGCGGCGCCGTAGCCGAGCAGTCCGCTCATGCCGACGTCGAAGGGGTTGTCGTACTGGATCCACTCCTTGCCCCTGAGGGCGTGGCCCACCGGTGACTTGAGCTTCTCGGCGAACTCCATGACCTCGGCGTGCGCGCCCGCGGTGCCGCTGCCGCAGAAGAGGGTGATCTTCTGGGCCTTGTCGATCATCTCGACGAGCTTGTCGATCTCGGCGTCGCCGGGGCGGACCGTGGGCCGTGAGGTGACGAGGGCGGTCTCGGCGGCCTTCTCGGGGGCGGGCTGGTCGGCGATGTCGCCGGGGAGGGTGACGACGCTGACGCCGGAGCGGCCGACGGCGTTCTGGATGGCGGTCTGCAGCAGCCTCGGCATCTGCTGGGGTGTGGAGATCATCTCGCTGTAGTGACTGCACTCCTGGAAGAGGCGGTCGGGGTGGGTCTCCTGGAAGAACCCGAGGCCGATCTCGCTGGAGGGGATGTGCGAGGCGAGGGCGAGGACCGGGGCCATGGAGCGGTGGGCGTCGTAGAGGCCGTTGATGAGGTGCAGGTTGCCCGGCCCGCAGGAGCCGGCGCACGCGGCCAGCTTCCCGGTGATCTGCGCCTCCGCCCCCGCGGCGAACGCGGCGGTCTCCTCGTGCCGTACGTGCACCCAGTCGATGCCGGCGTTGCGGCGGACCGCGTCCACGACCGGGTTGAGGCTGTCGCCGACGACGCCGTAGAGGCGTTTCACCCCGGCCCTGACGAGGATGTCCACGAACTGTTCGGCGACGTTCTGCTTGGCCATGGATCCATGCACCCCTTCGGTCTCCTTGGGTCCATCAATCCACACTGGCCGCGATCACGCCTCCCAAACGGCTGCGGCCGTACGGTCGTCGGCATATCCCTTGACCCGTACTTGGGAGTCGGCGAGGAACGCGGCGAGACCGGGCGGAGTGGGGCCCGACCACCGTCCCGTCAGGTACTCGCACAGTTCGGGCTCCCCGCGCAGGGGGTCGGCTAGGCCGCCGGTGCACATCAGCAGGGTGTCACCCGGGCGGGCGACGGAGGCGCGGAAGCGGAAGGCCTCGCGGGGCGGCTCGGGGGCGGGTTCGTAGG
>NZ_LJBR01000363.1 GCF_001282115.1 Streptomyces sp. NRRL B-24085
CCAGGGGCGCGGGGAACGGCGCGACAAGCCAGGACCTCAGCCGCATCCCAAGCCGCACACGACAGCGCACCGGCACCCCGAGCCAGCGCCATCAGCCCCTCGAGATCGCACCCGGCGCGTACCTGCTCCGCCATCGCCGCGACGGAGTCGACCGCATCCGCCTGCCGCTCGGCCACCGGCACCAACCCCAGGTGCCGGGACGGCGTGTCCACCTGTTCCACCCGGCGCAGCACCCCGAACACCGGCACCCCGGAGGACTCCAACGCCTCCCGCAGCAACGCCTCGTGCCGGTCGGACGCGACCTTGTTGAGGATCACGCCCCCGACCCGCACCTCCGGATCCCACGAAGCGAACCCGTGCACCAGCGCGGCCACGGACCGGGACTGCGACGAGGCGTCGACGACCAGCACCACGGGAGCCCGCAGCAGCTTGGCGACATGGGCGGTGGACGCCAGTTCACCCTCACCCGCGGCTCCGTCGAACATCCCCATCACCCCCTCGACGACGGCGATGTCGGCCCCCCGCGCCCCGTGCAGGAACAGCGGAGCCACCAGCTCAGGACCGCACAGGTACGCGTCGAGATTCCGCCCCACCCGCCCGCTTGCGAGCGCGTGGTACCCGGGGTCGATGTAGTCCGGCCCGACCTTGTGCGGGGACACGGCGAGCCCCCGCGCGGCGAACGCGGCCATCAGCCCCGTGGCGACGGTGGTCTTGCCGCTGCCCGAGGAGGGCGCGGCGATGACCAGCCGGGGGACGGAGGACGGGGAACTCACGACGACATCACCACTCGATGCCCCTCTGGCCCTTCTGCCCCGCGTCCATCGGGTGCTTGACCTTGGACATGTCGGTGACGAGGTCGGCGAACCCGACGAGCTTCTCGGGTGCGTTCCGCCCGGTGATCACGACATGCTGCGTACCCGGCCGGCTCCGCAGCACCTCCACGACCTCGTCCGTGTCCACCCACCCCCAGTGCATCGGGTAGGCGAACTCGTCGAGCACGTACAGCTTGTACGTCTCGGCGGCGAGGTCCCGCTTGACCTGCTCCCAGCCCTCCCGGGCCTTCTCCTCGTTGTCCATCTGGGCATCACGCTGCACCCAGGACCAGCCCTCGCCCATCTTGTGCCAGTCGACGGACCCGCCCTCGCCGGACGCCCCGAGCACCCGCAGCGCGTTCTCCTCGCCGACCTTCCACTTCGCCGACTTGACGAACTGGAACACCCCGATGGGCCACCCCTGGTTCCAGGCCCGCAGCGCGAGCCCGAAGGCGGCGGTGGACTTGCCCTTGCCGATCCCGGTGTGCACGACGACCAGCGGCCGGTTCCGGCGCTGCCGGGTCGTCAGTCCGTCGTCCGGCACCACACTCGGCTGTCCCTGCGGCATTACGCGGCC
The DNA here is from genome assembly GCF_001282115.1 of Streptomyces sp. NRRL B-24085. Taxonomy (GTDB): domain Bacteria; phylum Actinomycetota; class Actinomycetes; order Streptomycetales; family Streptomycetaceae; genus Streptomyces. The sequence continues at coordinate 1,390 of NZ_LJBR01000363.1, forward strand.
CTCCTCTGTACGTCCTTCACCAGTCCGGCGATCGAGTCGGCCCGCAACTCGTCCAGCGTCACCGCGGTCCCGCCCAGTTCACCGGCGAGCTGCCCGGCGAGCCCCAGCCGTACCGGCCCGGACTCGCAGTCCACGACCACCGAGGCGACGCCCTCCGCGGCGAACAGCCGGGCCGCCCGCCCCGCGAGCGCGACCGGCTCGGGTCCCCCGGTGGCCCTGCCGTCCGTCACCAGCACGACCAGCGCCCGCCGCGCCGGATCCCGCAGCCGCTCCACCCGCAGCACCTCGTGGGCCCGCAGCAGCCCGGCCGCGAGCGGGGTACGGCCACCCGTCGGCAGGGTCTCCAGCCGGGCCGCCGCCGCATCCACCGACGACGTCGGCGGCAACGCGACCTCCGCCGCCGACCCCCGGAACGTCACGAGACCCACCTTGTCCCGGCGCTGGTACGCGTCGAGGAGCAGGGACAGCACGGCCCCCTTGACCGCGCTCATCCGCTGCCGCGCCGCCATCGACCCCGAGGCGTCGACGACGAACAGCACGAGGTTGCCCTCGCGCCCCTCACGCGTGGCCTGCCGCAGATCGTCACGCCGGACGACGAGACCGCGCCCCGAGCGCCCACGGGCCCGCTGGTGCGGGGCGGCCGCCTGCACGGTGGCCGCCAGGTGCAGCTTGGTGAGCGCCCCGCGGGGCCGCCGCGCCCCGGTCGTCCGCCCGTGCTCGGTCCGTGCCCGCGACCGCCGTCCGGCGACGCCGTCCCCGAGCCCGGGAACGCTCAGCACCTTCGTGCGGAAGGGCTCGGAGGCCCGTGCGGCGGCCTGCTCGCCGGCACCGGCCCCGGACGCCTGCGGCTCGCCGTCCTCACCGGCCTCCGGCTGAGCGCCGGACCCACCGCCGTCGGACCGCGGCCCGTCCGACGACGGCGGCTGCCCGCCACCCCCGCCGGGTCCGTCCGGATCAGGCTGGTCATCGTCGTCGGAGCCGCTGAACTCCTCCAGGGTCTCGTCGAGCTTGTCCTCGTCGAGCCCCGGTGCGTCGAAGGGGTTGCGGCGCCTGCGGTGCGGCAGCGCGAGCAGCGCGGCCTGCCGCACGTCCTCCGCGAGCACGTCGGTCCGCCCGGCCCACGCGGCCAGCGCGGTCGCCGTACGCGCCATCACGATGTCGGCCCGCATGCCGTCCACCTCGAACGCGGCACAGGTCGCCGCGATCTGCCGCAGCGCCCCGTCGCCCAGCCGCACCGACGGCAGCAACTCGCGTGCGGCGACGATCCGTTGCCGTACGGCGGCCTCCTCGTGCGCCCAGCGCGCCGCGAAACCGGCCGGGTCGTCGTCGTAGGCGAGCCTGCGCCGCACGACCTCCACCCGCTGGTCCGGCTCCCGCGAGGCCGTGACCTCGACGGTCAGCCCGAACCGGTCGAGCAACTGCGGCCGCAGCTCGCCCTCTTCGGGGTTCATGGTGCCGACCAGCAGGAACTTCGAGGCGTGCCGCACGGAGACGCCCTCGCGCTCGACGTACGACGCCCCCATCGCGGCCGCGTCGAGGAGCAGGTCGACGAGGTGGTCGTGGAGGAGGTTGACCTCGTCGACGTAGAGGATCCCGCGGTGCGCGTCGGCGAGGAGTCCCGGCTCGAAGGCCTTCACGCCCTCCGCGAGCGCCCGCTCGATGTCGAGGGCGCCGACGAGCCGGTCCTCGGAGGCGCCGACGGGGAGTTCGACCATGCGGGACGCCCGCGAGGTGCCCGGCCCCGGCTCGTGGGGGCCGTCCGGGCACGAGGGGTCGGGAGCCGACGGGTCGCAGGAGAACCGGCAGCCGGGGACGACGGCGACCTCGGGCAGCAGCGCCGACAGGGCACGGACCGCCGTCGACTTGGCGGTGCCCTTCTCACCGCGCACCAGCACTCCGCCGACCGCCGGCGAGACGGCGTTCAGCAGCAGCGCGAGCCGCAGGTCGTCCTGGCCGACGACGGCCGTGAACGGAAACGGGGTACTCACTTCTCGTCACCCTCCAAGTCGCCCTCGAGCTCCAGGTACGTGGCCCGCAGCCGCTCCAGCGTCTCCGCGTCCGGCTCGGCCCACAGTCCGCGGTCGGCGGCCTCCAGGAGCCGTTCCGTGATGCCCCGCAGCGCCCAGGGGTTGGACTTCTTCATGAAGTCCCGGTTCTCCGCGTCGAAGACGTACTCCGCGCTGAGCTTCTCGTACATCCAGTCGTCGACCACGCCGGCCGTGGCGTCGTAGCCGAAGAGGTAGTCGACGGTCGCCGCCATCTCGAAGGCGCCCTTGTAGCCGTGCCGGCGCATGGCCGCCATCCAGCGCGGGTTGACCACCCGGGCCCGGAACACCCGGTGGGTCTCCTCACCGAGCGTCCGCGTCTTCACCTGGTCCGGCGTGGCCGAATCACCCACGTACGCCTCGGGGTTGGCGCCCGTCAGGTGCCGCACCATGGCGACCATGCCGCCGTGGTACTGGAAGTAGTCGTCGGCGTCGACCAGGTCGTGCTCGCGGGTGTCGACGTTCTTCGCGGCGACGTTGATCCGCCTGAACGCGGTCTCCATGTCCCCGCGCGCCGCCCGCCCGTCGAGGCCGCGCCCGTAGGCGTAGCCGCCCCACACCGCGTACACCTCGGCGAGGTCGGCGTCCGAGCGCCAGTTGCGGGCGTCGATCAGGGGCAGCAGCCCGGCACCGTAGGCCCCCGGCTTGGACCCGAAGATCCGGGCCGTCGCGCGCCGCCGGTCACCGTGCTCGACGGTGTCCTCGTCGGCGTGCGCCTTCACGAAGTTGCGGTCGGCCGGCTCGTCCAGCTCCGCCACCGTGCGGACGGCGTCGTCGATCAGCCCGACGACGTGCGGGAACGCGTCCCGGAAGAACCCGGAGATCCGGACGGTGACGTCGATGCGCGGCCGCCCGAGCTCCTCCAGGCCGATCACCTCGAAGCCGGTGACCCGCCGCGAGGCCTCGTCCCACACCGGACGGCAGCCGAGCAGCGCCAGGATCTCGGCGATGTCGTCGCCCTGCGTGCGCATCGCGGACGTGCCCCACACCGTCAGGCCCACGGACTTCGGGTACTCACCGGTGTCGGCCAGGTAGCGCTGCACCAGCGAGTCGGCGAGCGACTGCCCGACCTCCCAACTCAGCCTGGACGGAATGGCCTTGGGGTCGACGGAGTAGAAGTTCCGGCCGGTCGGCAGGACGTTGACCAGACCGCGGGTCGGGGACCCCGAGGGGCCCGCCGGGACGTAACCGCCGTCCAGGGCCTTGAGGATGTGACCGATCTCGTCGGTGGTACGGGCCAGACGCGGGACGACCTCCTCACAGGCGAACCGCAACACGGCGACGCCGTCGGGAAGTTCGACGCCGAGCACCCCCCGCAGGACGGCCGGGACGAGGGAGGCGTCCCAGTCCCGCGCCTCCATCCCCTCCGCGACCCGCCGGCACAGCTGCTCCAGCAGGTCGATCGCGTCGGCGGCGGTACGGGAAGGACCCTCGACGAGGTCCGACAGCTCGACCGGCACCTTCACCGGGGCGCCCGGCTCGGCGAGCAACTCCTTCTCACTGAGCCCGAAGTGGGCCGCGAACGAGGCCCTCAACCCCGGCAGCGCGTTCGCCTGCCCGCCCCACACCTGCGAGGCGCGCAGCACGGCCAGCACCAGGTTGACCCGGGCCTCGTCGACCGGCCCGCCACCGAGGACGTGCAGCCCGTCCCGGATCTGCACGTCCTTGATCTCGCACAGATAGCCGTCGATGTGCATGACGAACTCGTCGAACGCCTCGTCGTCCGGCTGCTCGTCGACATGCAGGTCGTGGTGGAGCTCGGCGGCCTTGACCAGCGTCCAGATCTGGGCGCGCACCGCCGGGGCCTTGGTCGGGTCGAGGTCGGAGACGAGCGCGTACTCGTCGAGCAGCTGCTCCAGCTTGGCGAGGTCGCCGTAGGTGTCGGCCCGGGCCATCGGCGGCACCAGGTGGTCGACGACGGTGGCGTGTCCGCGTCGCTTGGCCTGGGTGCCCTCGCCGGGGTCGTTGACGATGAACGGGTAGATGAGCGGCAGCTCACCGAGCACCGCGTCCGGGGCACAACTCCCGCTGAGTCCCAGCCCCTTGCCGGGCAGCCACTCCATCGTGCCGTGCTTGCCCATGTGGACGACCGCGTCGGCGCCGAACGAGTGGTCCAGCCACCGGTAGGCGGCCATGTAGTGGTGCGACGGCGGCATGTCCGGGTCGTGGTAGATCGCGATCGGGTTCTCCCCGAAGCCGCGCGGCGGCTGGATCATCACGACGACGTTCCCGAACCGGAGGGAGGCCAGCACGATGTCGTCCCCGTCGACGTACAGCGAGCCGGGCGGCTCGCCCCACGCCTCCAGCATCGCCTCCCGCAACGACGGGTCCAGCCGGTCGAACCATGCCCGGTAGTCGGCGAGCGGCACCCGCGCGGGAGCGGCGGCCAACTGGTCCTCGGTGAGCCACTCGACGTCGTGACCGCCGGCCTCGATGAGCCGGTGGATGAGCTCGTCCCCGTTGTCGGGGTACCCCTCGACGACGTACCCGGCGTCCCGGAGCGCGTCCAGTACCCGTACCGCCGAGGCGGGCGTGTCGAGTCCGACCGCGTTGCCCACCCGGGAGTGCTTGGTCGGATAGGCGGTGAAGACCAGCGCGAGCTTCTTCTCCGCGTTCGGCTTGTGCCGCAGCTTCGCGTGCCGCACGGCGATCCCGGCGACCCGCGCGGCGCGCTCCGGGTCGGCCACGTACACCGGGACGTCGTCGGGGCCCTGCTCCTTGAAGGAGAACGGCACGGTGATCAAACGCCCGTCGAACTCCGGGATCGCGACCTGCATGGCCGCGTCCATGGGGGACAGGGCCGCGTCGGACTCGTCCCAGGCCGCCCTGGACGTCGTCAGGCAGAGCCCTTGCAGCACCGGCACGTCGAGGTCGGCCAGCGCCCCGATGTCCCAGGCCTCCTCGTCGCCGCCGGCCGAGGCCTGCGAGGCGTGGGTGCCGCCGGCGGCGAGGACGGTGGCGACGAGGGTGTCGGCCCCGGCGAGGATCTCGTAGAGCCCGGGGTCGGCCCCGCGCAGTGAACCGCAGTACACGGGAAGGGCGTTGGCGCCCTTCGCCTCGATCGCCTCGCACAGGGTGTCCACGAAGGCGGTGTTGCCGCTCAGTTCGTGGGCCCGGTAGAAGAGCACACCGACGGTGGGACGGCCTGCCACCACAGCACGGTCGCCGTGGACGCCGTACTCCGGCATCTTGCGTGGCTCGACGAACCCCTCACCGGTCAGCAGCACGGTGTCGGACAGGAACCGGGCGAGTTCGGCCAGGTTCGCGGGGCCGCCCTCGACGAGGTACTTGAGCGCCTCGGCCACGACACCGGCCGGTACGGACGACTCGGCCATCAACTCGGCGTCGGGCACGCTCTCGCCGCCCAGCAGCACGGTCGGGACGCCCGAGGCCTTCAGAACGGCGAGCCCGTCCTCCCAGGCCCGCTTGCCACCGAGCAGCCGTACGACGGCGATGTCCGCGCCGTCGAGGAGCGCGGGCAGCTCGCCCTCGACATCCACGCGGGTCGGGTTCCCGATCCGGTACGAGGCACCGGAAGCGGCCCGGGCCGCCAACAGGTCCGTGTCGGCGGTCGACAACAACAACACTGTGCTCATGCGGGCGCTCCCGGTGGAATGAAAGGCAGTCCTTGTGGCGCGCCGGACTCGATGAGCCGCCACAGCGCGTCCGTGTCCGCGTGCTGTTCGATCAGGTCGCCGAGCCGGTCGAGCTGCTCCTCGCGCAGCCCGGCGAACGAGGTGTCGGGGGCCGGTACGAACCGGCGGCCCGCGGCGGCCGCCACCTCCCGCAGGAAGGCCCGCCGGAAGCCGTCCGACTCCAGCGAGCCGTGCCAGTGCGTGCCCCAGGTCTGGCCGACGCGGCAGCCGTCCAGGAAGGGGACACCTCCGGTGACCTCGGCGACCCCGTGATGGATCTCGTATCCCTCGACCCGCTCGCCGAGGGCTTCCCCCTCCGGCCGGGTGAGGGTCTTCTCCCGCGCGAACCGCACCCGCACGGGCAGCGCGCCGAGGCCGTCGACCGCGCCGAGGCGCGACTCGACCTCGTCCTCGATGTGCTCGCCGAGGATCTGGAAGCCACCGCAGATCCCGAGGACGGGCCGCTGTTCGGCGACCCGGCGCCGCAGCGCGTCGGCGAGCCCCCGCTTGTGCAGCCATTCCAGCGCGCGGACGGTCCCTCGGGTCCCCGGGATCACGACGAGGTCGGCGTCGGCGAGTTCCTCGGGCCGGTCGACGAACCGCACCACGACACCCGGTTCGGCGGCCAGGGCGTCGACGTCGGTGAAGTTGGACATGAGCGGGATCGCGCAGACGGCGACCCGCAGCACGTCCTCGCCCACGGGAGGGCTCACCGCGGACTCCCGGACCGTCCCGCGCAGCGAGACGCGCAGTCCGTCCTCCTCGTCGATGCCGAGGCCGTGCCGGAAGGGCAGTACGCCGTAGGTGTGCCGCCCGGTCAGCGCGTGGAGCATGTCCAGTCCCGGCTCCAGCAGCGAGACGTCACCCCGGAACTTGTTCACGAGGAACCCGGCGACGAGTGCCTGATCCTCGGGGCTGAGCAGCGCGACGGTCCCGAAGAACGAGGCGAAGACCCCACCGCGGTCGATGTCGCCGACGACAAGCACCGGAATGCGGGCATTGCGGGCGATCCCCATGTTGACGATGTCGGTCCGCCGCAGGTTGATCTCGGCCGGGCTCCCGGCCCCCTCACAGATCACCGCGTCATACGTGCCCCGCAGCTCGGCGAGACAGTCGAGCACGGTCCCCAGGAGCTTCTGCTGCCGCCCCCCGTGGTACCCGCGGGCGCTCAGCTCGCCGACCGGCCTCCCGAGCAGCACGACCTGACTGCTCTGTTCGCCACCGGGCTTGAGCAGCACGGGGTTCATCAGCGCGGTCGGCTCGATCCGGCAGGCCTGCGCCTGCATGGCCTGGGCCCGCCCGATCTCGGCGCCCTCCCGCGTCACGAACGAGTTGAGGGACATGTTCTGCGCCTTGAACGGCGCGACCTTCACCCCCTGCCGCACCAGCCACCGGCAGATCCCGGCCGTGACGACACTCTTGCCGGCGTCGGAGGTGGTACCGGCGACGAGAAGTCCTCCGCCCGTCATGCGCTGCGCCCCTTCACGAAGGCCCGCGCGGCGACACCGACGCCGAGTGCGAGCAGCCCGACGCGCCGCGACAGCCGCGCCGCGCGCTCGATGTCGTACGGGGCGACGGCCCGCCCCTCCCCGTGCAGCACCGGCCGGTGCTGCACGGCGA
>NZ_LJBR01000364.1 GCF_001282115.1 Streptomyces sp. NRRL B-24085
GCCGGCGGGCAGGAGTTCCGGGAGCGCGTCGGACAACGCGGCGGTGCGGGCGAGGCGTTCGGTGAGGTCGTGGAGGGTGGTGAGGTCGGAGACCCAGCCGGCCAGACGGTCCTGGAGCAGCGCTCCCGGTGGTGCGTTCGGCACGGGGGCCGCGGGGGTGCCCGGGGCGGCGGGCGCGGGCGTGACAGTGTGTGCGGGTGCGGGAACCGTTGAATCGATTCCGGCCACTTTCGGAGGGTGAGGGGCGTTCATGGCGTCCGGCTTTCCGACCGGTGCGTATTGCTCAAAAGCATCGCAAACCCCCATGTCATTCTGCGCCGCTAGCAGTGTCTCCACATGTACACGCACTCGTGAGGGGATGTCCAGCATTGTCCTGCTGGGATTCCTGGTGTCCGTGGGTACCTGGTGGAGGATGGGTCGATGGGCAAAGATGGCTTAAAACTGCTTCGGGTTACGGTGTATTGAGGTCGACTGGCCTTGCTCCACAGAGCGTCACAGCGGTCGTGATGGGTACGTACTCGGTAAGGATCAGGGGTGCTGGGCAGTCACCCGGAACCTGGTGACCGACCCGGGCGTCTTAGCCACCGACGATCGAGCCCCATCCTCCCGTGGCGGAGGCGGAGAGAAATACGCGGGACGGCAAAACGCCAGACTTCGCCACCCCCCGCCACGCCCGCGCTTTTGATAGACGCAGTATGGGGTTCCCCTTGTCTCGGACAAGGGTGTGATGCGCCAACAGGTACGCACAGTGAAGTGATCGACACATGGTGTGATGTGGTCCACGGTGTTGCCAGCGGTGCAACGGAAAGGAACGAGCGCTCATGCGCGAGATCCTCGGAAGGCGACGCAGGCTCCTGTCCCAGCGCAGCGACGGAAGGCCTGAATTGCTCAGCGCGGCCCTGACCTTCGCGAAGGAATGGCAGTGGCCCGTACTCCCGGGTGTGGCACCGGACCCGGAGGGCCGGGCCCGCTGCGGATGCCCCGACCCGGAGTGCACGGTCCCCGGCGCCCACCCCTTCGACCCGGGCCTGCTCGCGGCCACCACGGACGAGCGCATGGTGCGCTGGTGGTGGACCAACCGCCCGGCCGCGCCGATCGTCCTGGCCACCGGTGGCAGCGCCCCCTGCGCGGTCAGCCTGCCGGCCCTGCCGGCCGCCCGCGCCCTGGCCGCACTCGACCGCGAGGGCATGCGCCTGGGCCCGGTGATCGCCTCGCCGACCCGCTGGGCGATCCTCGTCAAGCCGTACTCCCTGGAACAGTTGGGCGAACTGCTGTACGCCCAGGACCACGTCCCCGGTTCCCTCCGCTTCCACGGCGAGGGCGGCTACCTCGCCCTGCCCCCGTCCGAGACCGGCCACGGCGAGATCACCTGGGAGCGGGCTCCGCTGCCCGGCTCGGCCTCCCCGTGGGTCCCCGACGTCGAGGCCGTGGTGGACGCCGTGGTCGAGGCCCTCACCCGTACGGGTGTGAGCGCACCCGAGTTGTAGGGGTGTCGGGCGCGGGCGGAACCGGGTGCCCGCGCTCGGTCGTTATCGTCCGCCTCATGCTGCGTCATTCCGGGGGACGACCCCCAGACCCCCGGTGGGTTCGGCTGCTCGCCCTGTCCGGTGCCGTGGTGGGAGCAGTCGTGCTGCCTCTGGCCGTGGCCTCCGCGGGACAGGTGGGCGACCGGGGCCGCACCGTCGTACGCGATCTCGTGCGTCCCGCGACGCCGCCTCTCGCCGCGCGTCCCGACGCGGGGTCCTCCGGGGCGCGTTCGACCGGGGGGTTCTCCGCCGCGCGTCCCGAGACGGGGTCATCCGCCGCGCGTCCCTCGGCGGCGACCTCCGCCGTACGGCCGTCCGCGGCCGATGATCCCAAGGCGCCCCTCCCCGACCCCGGCCGCTCCCCGCTGCTGCTCGGTGTGGGGCTGGCCACGGCCGCGCGCTGCGGTCCCGAACTGAGCTCCCCCGACGGCGTCGAGGCACAGACCTGTGTGCTCACTCAGGGCGAGGAGACCTGGGCGCGCACCTACTACCGCAATGCGACCGGAGCGGTGCTGGACGCCGCGCTCAGCTTCATGGGACCCGGCGGACGCACGGTGGAGCTGCGCTGCGCGGTCGGCGCCGGGGACGAGCCGGACCTGTGCGAGACGCCCCGGGAGCGCACCCGGGGAGCGCCGGCCGACTACACGGCGGTGGCGGAGTTCGCCCGGCGGGGCGACGGACCGCTGCTTCTGCGGGTCGGGAGCAACTCCGGGGAGGACACGGGCAGTTGACGCGCGACGGCGTTCCGTAAAGCTGCCCGGACACAGAAAGACCCGGTTGCTGGCGACGGGGGATGCACCAGCAACCGGGCTACTGGAACGGTAACAAGAGATCGCCCGTTCGCAAATTCGACCGCGCCGCCCCCTGGCTGATTCGGACACCGATTCGCCTTCTCCTGAGGCGAGTTGTGAACGGAGCCGGTCGTTCCGTGAAGGTTCGGTGCGGCTGACCGACCGGTCAGCCGCACCCCTGATGTCAACTCAGCGTGACCTGGCGGTTGGTGAGGCCGCCCCGGGCGCGGCGCTCGTCGGCGGTCAGCGGTGCGTCCGTGGCCAGAGCGCCCGCGAGCCGCTCGGCGAACTCGGCGGCCGGCTTCTCGACGTCCTCCGCGGTGACCCCGCTCGGCAGGTCCCAGACCGGGACGGTGAGGCCGTGGGCGCGGAAGGAACCGACGAGCCGGGTGCCCTCGCCGAGGCTCGACTTCCCGGCCGCGTGCAGGCGCGCCAGCGCGTCCAGAAGTTGCTCCTCGGGGTGCGGCATCACCCAGCGCAGGTGGTTCTTGTCCGGGGTCTCGCACCAGTAGGCGGCGTCGACACCGGTCAGCCGGACGGTCGGGATGGCCGCCGCGTTGGCCCGCTCCAGGGAGGCGGTCACCTCGGGCGTGGCGTTCTCCGCGTCCGGGACCCAGAACTCGAAGCCCTCGTGCACAACTGGCTCGAACGCGCCTTCGGGGTCGAGCAGATCCTGCAGCCGCGGACCGTCGGCGGGGGCGCGCCGGCCCTCGACCGGGGTGCCCGGAGCCGCCGTGAGCGCACGCTGGAGGGTGTCGGCGAGGTCGCGGCTGATGTCACCGGACGCCGTGTCGTTCTGCAGTCCGAGCAGGACCGAGCCGTCGTCGCGGCGCAGTGCGGGCCAGGCCATCGGCAGGACCGTGGCCAGCGTGACCGACGGGACGCCTTCGGGGAGACCGCTCTTGAGGGTCAGCTCGACCGTGGCGGCGGGGACCAGCTCGCGCAGGGCCACCCAGTCGCCCTCGCCCGCGAGACCCTCGAACGGGCGGTGCACCAGCTCGGTCGCGGCCTGCGCGGCGGCCCGGCCGTGGCAGGCCTTGTAGCGGCGGCCGCTTCCGCACGGGCAGGGTTCGCGGGCGCCGACGACCGGGACCTCGCCGTCCGTGATCTGCGGGCGCTTGGCCTTCGTCTGGGGTCGCTTCTTGGCCATCGTGGCTGTCTCCCGGTTACGGCTCGTCTCGTACGGGCGCGAGCCTAGCCGCTCGCGACCTGGCCGACGGGAGCCTGTGGACAACCACCGGGATGTCCTGCCCGGACGTCCGGTCCCGAGCCCTCAGTCGAGATCGTCGAACGCGTCCGAGAAGTCCAGGTCGGGTATCGCGACCGACGGGGCCACGACACGCGTCGCGAAGTCGTCGCGGCGGCAGCCGGCGTCCGGGTCGTGGACGTCCGCGTGGACGATCACCCAGACCGTGACCTCGCCCCGGGCGTCGTCCCTGACACCCCAGTCGTCGGCCAGCGCGGTGATGATGTTGAGCCCGCGGCCGCCGTGCGCGGTGACCGAGGGCGTGGCCGGAGCCGGGCGGGTGGGCCCGCCGCCGTCCGTCACCTCGACCGTGAGCCTGCCCCCCGCGTCCACCCGCCAGGCGGCGCGGACGTCACCGTCCCCGGCCAGGGCGTCGCCCAGCGGCCGACCGTGTTTGCACGCGTTGCTCAAGAGTTCGGAAAGAATCAGTACGGCGTCGTCGATGACCGATTCCGCCACGCCACCCCTGCGCAGTTGGACGCGCATACGGTGTCTCGCTTCCCCCACGCCCGCAGGGCCATGGGGTACGGCCATGCTCGACGACGTGGGCACCTCCTGTGCCACCACCAACGCCACCCCCGAGACCTCCTTCGCCCCACGCCACGGTGTGGATGCCCCATTGGCCTGAACCGGAAACCGGCCGATTCCGTTCCGCCGACGCATTCGCCACGCTCGAACACGCACCGAACGCGCCGGGGCACACCCTGTGACGCAGGGGACGTCAGCGGCCGAGCCGGTCGAGCACCGCGCGCGGCCGGTTGGTGATGATGGCGTCGACGCCGAGCTCGACGCAGAGGTCCACGTCCTCCATCTCGTTCACGGTCCACACGTGCACCTGGTGGCCCGCCCGCTTCAGGCGTTCGATGTAGCCGGGGTGGTTGCGCACGATCCGGATGGAGGGACCCGCGATCCGCACCCCCGCGGGCAGCCGGCCGTCCCGCAGCCGGGGCGAGACGAACTGGAGCAGGTAGACCGTCGGCAGGGTCGGCGAGGCGGCACGCACGCGGTGCAGCGACCGGGCCGAGAAACTCATGACCCTGATCGGCGACTCGGCGGCCGAGGCGGGGCTGTCCAGGCCGAACCGCTTCAGGAGCAGCAGCAGCCGCTCCTCGACCTGGCCGGCCCAGCGCGTCGGATGCTTGGTCTCGATGGCCATCTCCACCCGCCGTCCCGCGTCGGCGACGAGTTCGAGCAGGCGCTCCAGGGTGAGCACGGAGGTGTCCTCCCGGTCCTCGGGCCGGTACACCCAGTCCGGCTCCTCGTCGCGGGTGCGCCAGAACTCCCGTGTCCTGCGCGAGCCGAAGTCCAGGGCGGCGAGGTCGGCGAGCTCCAGGGCCGAGACCGCTCCGCGGCCGTTGGACGTACGGTTGACCCGTCGGTCGTGGACGCACACGAGATGGCCGTCGGCCGTGAGGCGTACATCGCACTCGAGGGCGTCCGCGCCGTCCTCGATCGCCTTGCGGTACGCGGCGAGCGTGTGCTCGGGAGCGTCTTCCGAGGCTCCGCGGTGGGCGACGACTTGAGTCAGCTGCTGCCGTGCGTGGGTCACCGCGTCATGGTGCCACCGCTCGGGGGTACGCGTGCGAACGGAGGCATATGGATTGCGCCTCATTTGTCTTGCATGGCCTATATAAAGAGCAGCCACGGACCCACAGGCACCACTTATGGTGCCCTGACGGCTTGTGGGAAAAGCTGACGGCATACAAAAGGACATGCAGAGCTGACGTACGCCGGACACGCAGCGGCCCCGGCCGCGCGTGACCGGGTGCGACCGACAATCGACAGCCGTGGACCGAGGAGAGAAGCTGTGAGCACCGAGAACGAGGGCACCGCGGTACCCCCGGCCCCGTCTGCACCCCCCGTGCCGGTGGACGCTCCCGCGGCTTCGGCACCCCAGGCCCCCGACGCGGGCGCGCCGACCCCGCCGGTCCCGCCGCACCCCGCCGGCGCCCAGAACCCGGAACTCGTGCACGCGGGACCGGCTCCGGCGTACGCCTCGGCGCAGGGGCAGCAGCACGGTGGCGCGGGCGGTCCCGAGGGCTCCTGGCCGCCGCCGCAGGTCCCGGGCACGCCGCCGTACGCCGACGGCGGTGCGGGCGGCGCCGGTCCGACGGGTGTCTGGGGCGCGGGCTACCAGCAGCCCGCGCCGAAGCCGAAGACGGGCCGCGGTGGTCTCGTCGCCGCGATCCTGGTGGCCGCGCTGGTCGCCGGCGGCATCGGCGGCGGTCTCGGCTACACCCTGGCGAAGAACAACGACAACGGCTCCTCGACGACCCTGTCCGCCTCGGACACCGGCGGCAGCGTCAAGCGGGCCGCCGACACCGTCGCGGGCGTGGCGCAGCGGGCCCTGCCCAGCACGGTCACCATCGAGGCCGAGTCCACCAACGGCGAGGGCGGCACCGGAACCGGGTTCGTCTTCGACACCCAGGGCCACATCGTCACCAACAACCACGTGGTCGCCGACGCGGTCGACGGCGGCAAGCTGACCGCCACCTTCCCGAACGGCAAGAAGTACGACGCCGAGGTGGTCGGCCACGCGCAGGGCTACGACGTGGCGGTCATCAAGCTCAAGAACGCACCGGGCGACCTCAAGCCGCTCACCCTCGGCAACTCCGACCAGGTGGCGGTCGGCGACTCCACCATCGCGATCGGCGCCCCCTTCGGCCTGTCGAACACCGTCACGACGGGCATCATCAGCGCGAAGAACCGCCCGGTGGCCTCCAGCGACGGCAGCGGCAGCAACGCCTCCTACATGAGCGCGCTCCAGACGGACGCGTCGATCAACCCGGGCAACTCGGGAGGCCCCCTCCTCGACGCGCAGGGCAACGTGATCGGCATCAACTCCGCGATCCAGTCCACCAGCAGCGGCGGCCTCGGCGGCACCAGCCAGTCCGGCTCGATCGGCCTCGGCTTCGCCATCCCGATCAACCAGGCCAAGTACGTCGCCCAGCAGCTCATCCGGACCGGCAAGCCGGTCTACGCCAAGATCGGCGCGTCCGTCTCCCTGGAGGACTCCACGGGCGGCGCGAAGATCACCACCGAGGGTGCGGGCGGCTCCGCCCCGGTCGAGGCGGGCGGCCCCGCCGCCAAGGCCGGCCTCAAGCCGGGCGACGTCATCACCAAGCTGGACGACCACGTCATCGACTCCGGCCCCACCCTGATCGGCGAGATCTGGACCCACAAGCCCGGCGACAAGGTCAAGATCACCTACGAGCGTGACGGCCAGACCCGCACGGTCGATCTCACCCTGGGCTCCCGCACCGGCGACAGCTGACATCCACGCCCCCGTCCCGACCCGTTACTCTGGTCCCCGCGCCACGGTCACCGGCGGCGCGGGGTGGGTTGCCCGAGCGGCCTAAGGGAACGGTCTTGAAAACCGTCGTGGCGCGAGTCACCGTGGGTTCAAATCCCACACCCACCGCGGTCGTTCAGCGCCTGCGCTGGTCAGAAAGGGTGCTCCTCGTCGGGGCGCCCTTTCTGCGTGTGGGGGCCCGGTGGCCTGGTCTCGTGGGCTACAGCTCGTAGTCGCGGGCCAGTTCCTCCCAGGCGACGTCCCGCAGGCCGGCCTGTGCGTCGCAGTCGGAGGGGACGCGGGCGTGAGGCTGGAACCAGATGATCGTCAGGTGGCTGCCGTGGAGGACGGGGTCGCGGGACGGGGTCAGGGCCGTGGAGCGGAAGACGCCGACGCAGGCCACCGCCGGCAGCATCTCGACCGGGCCGAAGGCGCCGGGGTAGTGGTCCGGGTACTCGTGCGGGGGCGGAACCAGGTGCACGGGGGCGGTCGGGTAGTCGTGTTCGGCCGATCGCAGCAGGCCCTCGATCCTCAGCTCGTTGACCGGTCGGCACGGATAGCCGTCCAGCAGCCCGCCGTACGTCGACGTCAGGCGCAGCTCCCCGAGGTCGACCCTGCGGCCGGAGGTCAGGACGAGCCGGGACAGGGTCATGATCGGCACTCTGTGGCGCTCCAATGGTTCTGCCGTGCTGGTGGTGCCAGTGGTCCGGGTGGTCTGGGTCAGGGGCGGCGGCCGGTCATGCGTGCCGCCGACGCGATCGTCGCCCGTGCCTCGCGTTCGGTGAGGCCGGTGTTGAGGGCCGCGTCGACCAGGGGGGCGACCAGCGCCGGGCCGATGCCGTTCTCGTAGGCGCGGCAGGCGGCCCAGAAGAGGCGGGTGTTGCGCTGGCCCTCGTGGGCGGCGAGGACGAACTGCACCAGGCCCTGGCCCTGGTCGCCCGCGGAGGGGTGGGTCGCGGGGTGCGTGGGG
>NZ_LJBR01000365.1 GCF_001282115.1 Streptomyces sp. NRRL B-24085
TCGTGGTCGTTCACGGGGGTCTCCCTCGCGGCGGTGGGGGCGAGGAATTTTCGGCGGTGGAGGAGGCGCGGGCACCGCCGAGCCGGGCAGGGCCGGACCGCGGGTGGGGAGCGCCGCCCCCTGGCGCGTCACGGGTGCGGGAGGCCGCCGTCGCTCAGGACGTCCGCGGTCTGCGTGAGGTGCTGGACCAGCAGCTCGGCCGCGGTGTCGGCGTCGCGGGCCAGGGCCGCCTCCTCCAGCCGGCGATGCTCCAGGACCCCGTCCCGGCCGGGGTTGCGGTGCGTCGACCAGCGGCGGGCCAGCTCGCTCGCGGTCCACATCCGGTCGAAGGTGTCCAGCAGGACGGGGTTGTCGCAGCCCTCCAGCAGGGTGCGGTGGAAGACCCGGTGGGCCTCGGCCCACGCGCCGGTGTAGTACTCGCCCGTCTCCGGCGCGAACGGCGGGGTGCGGGCCAGCCGGTGGTGGGCCGCGCGTACCCGGGCCTCCCAGTCGACGTCGCCGCGCTCGACGGACATGCGCAGCATGACCGGTTCGACGGTCCGCCGGGCCTCCGCGATCTGCTGCCAGCGGCGGTCGGAGAAGGCGGGGACGGCGAAGCCGCGGTTGGGCAGCCGGTCCGCGAGCCCCTCTCCGACCACGCGTACGAGCGCCTCGCGCACGACGGCCAGACTCACGCCCTGCGCCTTGGCGAGGTCCTGCGGTTTGAGGGCCTCGCCGGGGGCGTGGTCGCCGCGCAGGATCGCGTCCCGCAGATGGGCGTAGACCTGCTCGGAGAGCATCTGCTTGCCGGAGGGGGCCGGGGCGGGAGCCGTACCAGTCATGCCCTCAGCATAGACGATCCCCTAGATAATCGATTATCTGTGTTATCGTCGATTCAAACGCAGCCTTGAAAGGAACGACCCGATGAGCGCCAACGACCCCTTCGCCCGCCTTCCCGAGGCGGCGCCCTTCACCGTCACCAGCACCACCGTCACCGACGGGGGCGCCTGGCAGCCCGAGCAACTGGGTTCCGGTCTGCCGGGAGGCAAGGACGTCTCCCCGCAGCTGTCCTGGAGCGGAGCCCCCGAGGGCACCAGGAGCTACGCCGTCACCGTCTACGACCCCGACGCCCCCACCGGGTCCGGGTTCTGGCACTGGGCGGTCGCCGACATCCCCGCCACCGTCACCGAACTGCCCCTCGGTGCCGGCGACGACACCGGCTCGGGGCTGCCCGAAGGCGCCTTCCAACTGCCCAACGACGCCCGCCTGGCGCGTTACATCGGCGCCGCCCCGCCAGCCGGGCACGGTCCGCACCGCTACTTCGTGGTGGTGCACGCTCTCGACGTCGCCTCCATCGGCGTCCCGGCCGACGCCACCCCGGCCGTCCTCGGCTTCACCATGGCCGGCCACACCCTCGGCCGAGCGGTGCTGGTCGCCACCGCCGAGACGCCCGCCTGACCACCGGTATGTCCCGGCTCATCGACACCACCGAGACGTATCTGCGCACCGTCCTGGAACTCGAGGAGGAGGGCGTGGTTCCCCTGCGCGTCCGCATCGCCGAGCGCCTGGAGCGGAGCGCGCCCACGGTCAGCCAGACCGTCGCCCGGATGGAACGCGACGGACTGGTGCGCGTCGCCGACGACCGGCGCGTCGAGCTGACCGGCGAGGGGCGCCGACGGGCCGTGCGGGTCATGCGCAGGCACCGGCTCGCCGAGTGCCTGCTGTTCGACCTGCTCGGCATGGACCGTGAGGACGCCCACGCCGAAGCCCGCCGCTGGGAACACGTGCTGAGCGAGGCCGTCGAACGCCGGGTCCTGCACCTGTTGCGGCACCCCACGCACTCGCCCTACGGCAACCCGATCCCGGGCTTGGCGGAGCTCGGCGAGAGGTGCACCGCGGGGTCGCTCCCCGACGGCGGCACGGTCAGCCTGCGGACCGGGCCGGACGGTGTGCGGACCGTGGTACGCCGCATCGTGGAGCCGGCGCCGACCTCGGCACACGTCTTCGTGGCCAGGCCCTGAGCGCGCAGGGCGCAGACGGTGACGGCGCTGCGGGGCCCCCACGTGCCCGTGATCCTCGGGACCCGTCAGCGGGCCCCCGCGGTCTCCGCCTCCTCGCGCCGGGGGCGCGCCCCCCGCACCACCGCCACCGCCGTCAGGGCCACCGCCAGGCCCAGCGCGGTCTGCGCCGTGAACGGCTCGTGGAACATCAGCGCGCCCCAGACGGCCGTGACGGGTGCCATGAGGAACATGAGGGTGTTGACCTCGGTGATGCCGGAGCGCTGGAGGACGAGCCAGTACAGGCCGTAGCCGCCGAAGGTGGAGAGGGTCACGAGCCAGACCGTCGCCAGCCAGAAGGACCCGTCGGCGGGCGGGGCCGCCGTGCCGGTCGCGAGGGCGGCGGCCGTGAAGACGACGGCACTGGTGGCGCAGTGGACGGTCATCGCGTCGGCCGGGGCCACCTGGGTGCGGGAGCGCCGGTCGAGGAAGGTGGCCGCGACCAGCGAGAGCATCCCGGCGAACGGGACGAGGTAGGTCCACCACGCCACCCCCGTCGTCGAGGCGGCGTCGGCCGTGGTGACCAGGGCGACCCCGCAGAGGCCCAGGCACAGACCCAGCCACTGCCGGGCCGACACGTACTGGCGCAGCAGCGGACCGGCGAGCGCGCCCGCGACCAGTGGCTGGGTGCCGTCGATCAGGGCCGTCGTACCGCTGGAGACGCCGAGCTGGACGGCGTAGTAGACGGTGAGCAGGTAGCCGCTCTGCGAGAGCAGTCCGATCAGGGCCTGCCGGGCGAGGTCGCGGGGCGTCAGGGAACGCCAGTGATCCCGGCCCCGGTACC
Source organism: Streptomyces sp. NRRL B-24085 (assembly GCF_001282115.1). Taxonomy (GTDB): domain Bacteria; phylum Actinomycetota; class Actinomycetes; order Streptomycetales; family Streptomycetaceae; genus Streptomyces. The sequence goes on from NZ_LJBR01000365.1 coordinate 2,821, forward strand.
CGGCGAACAGGACGAGGGCCACCGCCAGGGGCAGGAACCGCCACATCAGCAGCGTCGTCGCGCCGGCGTCCTGGGTGCCGAGCTTCGCGCCGACGAACCCCGAGCTCCAGCAGACGACGAAGGCGGCGGAGAGCAGGACGTTCATGGAGGTCACCACCCGTGACTAAACAGATCGGTATACGTCCTTGCCGTGACCACTATACAGATCGGTATAGTCGGCAGGGTGGCAGACGGAACGGACCAGGTACGGCGGATCACCATGACCCCGGGCGCCCGGCGGGCCCTCGCGGCGGCGTCCCGGCTCTTCTACGAGCGCGGCATCCACGCGGTCGGCGTGGACCTGATCGCCGCCGAGGCCGGGGTGACGAAGAAGACGCTCTACGACCGGTTCGGCTCCAAGGAGCAGATCGTCGTGGAGTACCTCGCCGACCGGGACGAGCGCTGGCGGGCGTATCTCCTGGAGCGGCTGGCGGCGGCGGGGCCCGGGGCCGCCGACCGGGTCCGCGAGGTCTTCGAGGCCTCCCGGGAGTGGATGGACGCCAACAGCCCCAAGGGGTGCGGCATGGTCAACGCGCACGCCGAGATCAGTGACCCCGCCCACCCGGCGTACGCCGTCATCACCGGCCAGAAGCAGTGGATGCTCCGGCTCTTCACCGACCTGGCGCCCGACCGGGCCGGCACGCTCATGCTGCTGCACGAGGGCGCCATGGTCGCCCACGGTCTGCACGTCTTTCCCGACCCCGTCGGGCACGCCCGCGACCTGGCGGCGGAACTCCTCGGCGCAGGGGATCCGTCGACAGCGCCCTGACGCCCACCGTGCCGCGGGTCCGCTGAACCGGCTCCGCGCCCGACGTCAGCCCCCCTCCGGGCCCCACTGCTCGGGGCCGCCTCCCCGCCAGTCGATCCAGGCCGACTGCGCCACCTCCGCCGGGTCGATCTCCAGCCCGGCCCGGCGGAGGAACTCGGCGACGTCGGTCAGGTTGTGGGCCAGGCCGAGGATCTCGCCGTCGACGCGGACCCGGCGGCCGCCGGTCGGGGACGGGGGGTGCACGATCACGCGGATCGGTCCGGACATGTCCTCAGGATCGTCCGCGGCGTACGGTCCCGCATGTCGGTCCGTCATCGGGTGGGCCGTTCGCCGCTGTCGTCGGGGAGCGGGCGCAGGTCACGCAGTTCCCGCCACTCGGCCGGCCGTGGGCGATCACGCTGCCAGTGGGGGTGGAAGAACACCTGCGCCGACAGCCGGTACAGGCGCCGGCGCAGGTCCGTACGGCCGGGGCGGTCGGCGAGCTGCCGGTAGGCGGCACTCCACTCGCGCTGGGCCCGGGCGAGGTCGTCGGGGAACGATCGCATGCCTGGATTCAATCATGTGTTCGATTTATGGGGCCATGGCGATGACTTCCGGAGGCGGGCCGGGTCAACCCTGACGACCCGCGGCGACCCAGAGGACCGGAGACCGACATGACCGCCACCTACACCTTCGACGTCTTCACCAGCCTCGACGGCTACGGCGCCGCCGGCGGCGACTGGACCGGCTACTGGGGCAAGCAGGGGCCGGAGTTCCTCGCCCACCGCCTGGCCCAGTACGGCGGGGAGCAGCGGATGGTCCTCGGGGCCGCCACCTACCGGCTGTTCGCGCGGATGCTGGCGGCGAGCAGCGCGGGGGACGACGTGCGGGACCCCTGGGTCACCCGGATGACGAACCTGCCGACGACGGTGGTGTCGACGACGCTGGCGGGCCCCCTCGACGGGCTGGACGCGACCGTCGTGCACGGGGATGCCGTCGAGGTCGTCGCCCGGCTCAAGCAGGAGTCGGACGTGCCCCTGCGTTCGCACGGCAGCCTGGCGGTGAACCGGGCCCTGATGGCCGCCGGCCTGGTCGACCGCGTGCAGGTGACCGTCTTCCCCGTGATCACCGGCAGGACCGGGCTGGACCCGGTCTTCGCGGGCGCGGCGGACTTCGACCTGGAGCTGCTGGAGAGCCGCACGCTCGACGGCCGGATCCAGGAGCTCGTCTACCGGCCCATCCTGCACTGACGACCGGCACGGGAACGGCGAAAGGGCCGCCCGCACCGCGAACGGTGGGACGGCCCTTTCGGAGGGGATCAGGCGCGCGAGGCCTTGCGGCGACGCGTGGCGAGCACGATGCCCGCGCCACCCGCGAGCAGCACCGCGGCACCGCCCGCGATCAGCGGGGTGTTGCTGCTGGCGCCGGTCTCAGCGAGGTTGTCACCGCCGCCGCCGTTCGGCGTGGGGGCGGCCGGAGTCGTGGTGGACTCCGAGGCGGACGGGGTCGGAGTGCCCGTGCCCGGGGTCTCGGAGGCCGGAGGCGTGCTCTCGGACGCCGGCGGGGTGGACTCGGAAGCCGGAGGCGTCGACTCGGAGGCCGGCGGGGTGCTCTCGGCCGGCGGGGTCGCCGGGGGCGTGGTCTGCGTGCTCGTGCAGTCCTTCGTGCCGCCGTTCCAGGCCGCGATCAGCTTGTCCTTGATGACCGGGTGGTCCGGGCCCTTGGGCAGGTCGCCGTGCGGGAGGCCGTCCTTGGCGTCGAGCTTGCCGTCGAACTTGGTGTTGCCCCGGTAGAGGTCGATCTGCGCGTAGCAGCCGAGGTCCGGGATCGAGATGTCGAGGGAGTCGACGGCACCGGCCTTGACGGTCACGGTGTCGAAGTCGTGGAAGACCTGCTCGCCCGAGGTGGCGAACGTCGGGCCGTGCGCGAGGTAGGACGCCAGAGAGGCGGTGCAGGTGGAAGCGTCGCCCGCGGCACGGACCTTGACGTGGACCTTGCCGTCGTCGGTCGGCTTCAGGTTCTGGTCGTCGACCTTGACCGAGGCGAAGAAGTTCTTGCCGTCGAGGGAGAACTCGCAGCGGTCGGTCTCGGTCTTCGAGCCGGCGCCCGTACCCGGCTTGTAGCTTCCGCCGTCCTGCCAGCCCTTGCCGCCGGGGCAGTCGGAGGCCGAGGCGACGGAGGCGAGGGCGGCGGAGAAGGCGAGCGTCGCGGCGCCCGTCCCCAACAGGCGCCGCATGGTGACACGTCTCGCTATGGACATACGTATCCCGTCAGGATGAGAGTGAGTGGTTGCAGCAAGCATCAGAAACACTGGGCCCATTGGTCACATGGGCCACGGTGTTCGCACATCGTGGATCTCCTTGCGGAATGCTGTCAACCTGCGGTGATACGGGGGCGGTTCGACGCCCATCACAATTTCGCCACACTGGGAAGGATTGACTCCGCAAAACCCAGGTTCACTTTTCCGGTGACGTGGACAGATATCCCCTTTGTCGCCTTCCACGGAAGTGCATCGCACCCGCCTCGCAGAGGAGCCCGCGTGACCGCCCGCACCAGCACGCCAGACCCCTCGCCCGACCTCTCCAGCAACGACCCGAACTGGTGGCGGCAGGCCGTCGTCTACCAGGTCTATCCCCGCAGTTTCGCCGACGCCGACGGCGACGGCCTCGGTGACCTCCGGGGCGTCACCCAGCGCCTCACGCACCTGGCCGGCCTCGGCGCCGACGCCCTGTGGCTGAGCCCCTTCTACCCCTCCGAACTCGCCGACGGCGGCTACGACGTCGCCGACTACCGGGACGTCGACCCGCGCCTGGGCACCCTTGACGACTTCGACGCCATGGTCGCCGAGGCCCACCGGCTCGGCCTGAAGGTGATCGTCGACCTCGTCCCCAACCACACCTCCCACCGGCACGCCTGGTTCCAGGAGGCCCTCGCCGCCGGACCCGGTTCCGCCGCCCGCGCGCGGTACGTCTTCCGCGACGGCCGGGGCGCGCACGGCGAACTGCCGCCCACCGACTGGCAGTCCGTGTTCGGCGGCAGCGCCTGGCAGCGGGTCGCCGACGGGCAGTGGTACCTGCATCTGTTCGCCCCCGAACAGCCCGACCTCGACTGGTCGCACGAGGAGGTCCGCGAGGACTTCCGCACCACCCTGCGCTTCTGGTCCGACCGCGGGGTCGACGGCTTCCGCGTGGACGTGGCGCACGCGCTGGCCAAGGACCTCACCGAGCCGCTGCGCGACCTCGGCGACCTGCCGGGCGTCGCGGAGGAGGCCCTGCACCGGCTGCCGCCGGGCGCCCACCCCTACTGGGACCGCGACGAGGTCCACGAGATCTACCGCGACTGGCGCACGATCCTCGACTCCTACTCCCCGCCCCGCATGGCCGTCGCCGAGGCCTGGGTGCCCGGCGCCCGCCGCGCGCTGTACGCCCGCGCGGACGAACTGGGCCAGGCCTTCAACTTCGAGTACCTCCAGACCGCCTGGGACGCCGGTGCGCTGCGCCGGGCCATCACCGACTCCCTGGCCACCGCCCGCGCGGCCCACGCCTCGGCCACCTGGGTGCTCTCCAACCACGACGTCGTACGGCACGCCTCCCGCCTGGTGCTCCCGCCGGGCACCGACGAGAACGCCTGGCTGCTGTCCGGCGGCAGGGCGCCCGGGATCGACCTCTCCCGGGGCCTGCGGCGGGCTCGCGCGGCCACGCTGCTCATGCTCGCGCTGCCGGGGTCGTCGTACGTCTACCAGGGCGAGGAGCTCGGGCTGCCCGAGGTCGCCGACCTGCCCTTCGAGGTGCTCCAGGACCCGATCTGGGAGCAGACGGGACGGGTCCGCAAGGGGCGCGACGGATGCCGGGTGCCGCTGCCGTGGACACGGAGCGGTCCGTCGTACGGCTTCGGCGCGGGCGGGGCCTGGCTGCCGCAGCCGCAGTGGTTCGCCGAGTACGCCGTCGAGGCCCAGGACGGTGTGGAGGGCTCCACGCTGGAGCTGTACCGCACCGCCCTGCGCCTGCGCCGCAAGCTCCTCCAGGGGGAGGAGCTCACCTGGACGGACCCGGGACCGGACGGCGTGCTGGACTTCGTGCGCCACGAGGGCTGGCGGTGTGTCGCCAACCTGTCGGACGCCGCTGTCCCGCTGCCGCCCGGAGAAGTGCTCATGACCAGCGGCCCGCTGGAGGACGGGCTGCTGGGACCGGACACGACGGCCTGGCTGGGCTAGGGCTATCCGACGGTCGGCGTCGGGGTCGCGCCCGTGGCCGGGGTGGCGCCGTTCGCGTTCTCGCCCGGGACCGCGAGCGGCGTCGACGTCGGGTTCGCCGGCGGGGTGAGCACGACCATCGGCGCGCCCGGCTGCGGGGCCGGCGGGGTCAGGTCGCTGTCGGGCAGCTTCGGCGGTGTGGTCTGCATGAAGAGGGCCTGGTCGAAGTTGACGAAGCCGGTCTTCTCCATGACCGTCATGTGGTCGAGCACCGTGTCGTTGGCCATGTCGGCCAGCGACCGCACCAGCGAGTTCTTCGTGGTGGAGCGGACCTTCGAGATCGTGTTGAAGATCGAGCCGTGCGTGACCCGCAGGATGTTGGCGAAGTTCGTGTCGAACTGCTGGCCGTTGCTCGACTCGATCTGGTTCACGAAGCCGACCTGCTGCGGGCTCGCCACGTTCGGGATGGTGATGTTGAGCATCGGCGCGATCTTGCGGCACGCGGCGTCCAGGGCCGCGTGCCCGTCGATGAGGTGCCGTCCGGCCTCCTTCACCTCCGGGGTCGTCCCCTTCTGGAGGGCGACCTGTCCCAGCGGGTACTCCCACAGGCCGGCCGCCCGCACCTTGACGACGAAGTCCCGGTCCAGTTCGGTCAGCGGGCCCCACTGCGTCTGCGCGATGACTCTGTCCTGCGCGCTGGAGACGGTGCTCACACCGAGCATCGACGGATACGCGAGAGCACCGAGGGTCAATGTCAGGGCTCCGCCAACGAACAGCGTTCCCATCGCGTTGCGCGAGAGTGGCACCGTGCCTCCTGCCCGGTCGGGGTCCCCGCCGGGAGGCGGGTCGGACGCACAGGAGTACGCACCGGGGGGCGCGGATGTTCATCGCCTTCCCACAGGATGACCGGGCTCACACCACGCCCCGTCAGCGCGGGGCCGTACGAGGGCGGTTGACCGTCCGTTGACCGGTTCACGGGGAAGTCCGGGGGAAATCGCGGGAGAGACCTGACGGGCCCCCGGCCTAGATTCGCTGCATGTCCATGCCACAGCGGTCGCAGCGGCCCCTGCCCGTCCTCCCGTACCGCAAGCCCACCAGGGGCCGCGACTACTGGGTGTTCGACGACGTGCTCCCGGACGCCGACGCCGTACGGGAACGCTGTCTCGCGAAGGACGACTGGGTGCGGGGACACCCGTACACCTCGGAGACCTGGCCCGGGCTGCGGGCCATGCCCGGGCTCGAAGCCGCCGAACTCGCCGTGGTCGAGCGGCTGGTGCGGAAGGCGACGGGGGCAGGGAGGCTGTGGGTGCAGCGGGCGCCCGGCGGGGGCACCCTCAACCACAACTGCGTCCAGGTCGTCGGGGAGGGCGAGAGCGAGCCCAGGCCGCACACCGACTCCCGGGCGCTGTGCCGGTACGCGGCCGTGCTGTACCTCAACCCCGGCGTCCCCAAGGACTGCGGCACCAGCTTCCACCGGCAGTCCCTGTCGGGCGGGCGGCTCGGCGGCAATGTCGTGCAGGCCCCGCACAACAACCTCGTCGAGGCCCTCGGCACCCGGTTCGTCGCACCCGACGCCTTCGAGGAGGACGTACGGGTGCCGCACAGGTACAACCGGCTGCTCCTCTACAACGCCAACCTCGTGCACAGCGCGACCGGGTACTGCGGCGGGACCCTGGAGGAGAAGCGGATGACGGCCGTCTTCTTCTGGATGGCGTGACGCCCGCCGCGAGCCGCCGGCGTCAGTAGCGGACCGCCCGGGACACCTTCGCCCGCACGTCCCCCGACAGGTCGTGCGTACTGCGGGCGGTCCCCTTCCCCAAGCCGCCCGCCGGGACGTCCGCGACCGTCACCACCACCACGTCCAGCAGCTTGCCCGTCCCGTCGGTGAAGTCGACCCGGACGGCGAAGGACTTCGCCGAGCCCGCACTGTTGGCGACGGTGACCTCCGCTGTCGTACGGCCGTCCGGAGCGGTCCTGGGACTGCCGAGCCGTACGTCGTCCCCGGCGTCGACGCCGTCCTTGATCCCGTCGAGCCGTCTGCCCGCCTCCGCCGTCGCCGACGACACGGCGTCCCCGGCGCGCGAGGCGGCCGACGCCACCTTGCTCGCCACCGAGGACGGGCTGTCGTCGTCGGAGCAGCCGGTCAGGCCGGTGAGGGCCAGGGCCGCCAGCAGCGCGGCCGTCGTCCAGCGGGTCATCTCGCCTCCCGGGTGCGGGTCCCTCCAGTGAAGATCCCCCGTGGCACGGCCGCACGCCCTGTCACCCGTTCGGTCCACTCCCGTGGTGGCCGGACCCGCCGCACCCGATGGTCGAAGCACATCGACCACGAGAGGCGGGACACGGCCATGACGCAGCAACCGCACGCCACCCAGCAGTCCGCCGGCACCACGCCGACACCGACCCAGGGCCCCGGATTCACGCCGACCGAGGCCGCGTGGGCGGCCGGCGGGGTCGTCTTCGCCGGTGTGCTGATGCTGATGAACGGCATCCTGGCGATCTTCCAGGGCATCTCCCTGCTCGCGAAGGACGGCGTCTGGACCCGCGTCGGCGACTACGTCTACAAGATGAACCTCACCGGCTGGGGCGTGATCCTGCTCTGCCTGGGCGCCCTCGCCGTCGTCACGGGCGCGTTCATCCTCAGGGGCGCCGCCTGGGCCCGGATGACCGGCATCTTCCTCGCCTCGCTGAGCATGCTCGCCCAGTTCCTCTTCCTGCCCTACGCCCCGGTCTGGTCGGTCATCATGATCGGCATCGACTTCTTCGTCATCTGGGCGCTGGCGGTGTACCGGCCCGGCATGCGCGCCTGACCCTCCGGGCGGGAGTGCCCGCCGGAGGACCCGGGCCCGGGGTCCGGGCGGCGGCGCGGCGCACGGCCGCCCCGGTCACACGTGTCCGAGGCCACCGCTGCCGAAGCCGCCGCTGGAGCCGGGCAGCCAGCGTCTGCGCTGCTGGTCCTTTCCTCGTCTGCTTCCCGAGTGATGGAGCTGGTACGGCATCAGCCGTTCCTGCCCCTCCGCGGGGGCCGGCAGCTCGTCCGGCTCCCGCATCTCCCGGATCTCACGGATCGGCCCGGTCTCCGGGAGATGCGGCTGCTCATCGCTGAGCGGCCGCGGCAGCTCCCGTTCCTGGACCCGCATGCCGAACTGCACGGCCCACACCAGCGCGCCGGCGATGAACAGCCCACCGGCAAAGGCGGCGATCACGTTGAGTACCTCGCTCGACGTGGCCGCCAGGACAAACGTCGCCGTACTCATGGACCGATTATCGCCGAATTTCACCCGAATGGCGCGAAGAAGTCGTCCCGGGGGACCACCGTGACCCGGTGGAGGTTGCACCCGGCCGGACCGAGGGCGGGGGGACCCGCCTGGTGGGCCTTGAGCGCCACGCTGACCAGGCTCATCAGCAGGTCGACGTCGGTCTCGCAGTCGAGGTGGACGGTGACCCAGCGGGAGCCCGGCAGCAACCGGACCGCGGTCGACTCCCTCAGGTCGTCGTGGAATCTGCGGATGGCCGGTTCGGTGAGGTGCAGATCCACGTCCCGCCCCGGGTGGAAGTGCACGATCTCGCTGTGCGCGGAACGCAGCGCCAGGCCCGCTCCGCAGCTCGGCAGGTCCGTACTGAGGTCGGACCACGCCTCCAGGCGCTCCAGGGCGCGCTCGGCCAGAGTCATGGGCCCATCGTCGCCCGCTCATCGCCCGGCAACCAGAGGTTGAGCGAAACGTAACCGGGGCGTGAGGCGGGCGCGGGCCTCAAGTGGCCGGCCGGCGCCCCGGACTTGCGCGGACCGCGGGGCCCGGGGCGCCGGCCGCGCGGTCACGAGAAGAGCAGACGCCAGGTCAGCGGGCCGGGGTAGCCGTCGGCGTCCCCGCGCAGTTCCGTGCGGGACTTCTGGAAGTCGCGGACGTTCAGCCGGTCCGCCTCGCCCCAGGTCCTGCTCGGCCCGACCTTGTAGTGGTCGCCGAAGCCGCGCGCGACCAACTGCCTGCCCAGCCGCAGGACATGGTCGTTCGTGGCGCCCGCTCGGAAGTGCTTGCGGCCCGGGTAGGCCGGGACGCTCGGCCCGGACGGCTTCCCGGGGGTGTCGTCGTCGCCGACGTCGAGGTCCGCCTTGGCGTACTTGAGGAGCCGGGAGAAGTCGATCGCGCCCGGGTCGCCGTGGCTGTTCTCCGGCACGTGCATGTGCCCGCACACACCCTTGAAGGACTCCCACTTCCGCCCCGACATCCGCTGGCCCTGCTTGCTGCCGTACGACGACGGGTACGCGGGCCAGGCGCTCGGCCCCGACAGGGGTACGCCGTGCTCCTCGTGCATCCAGGAGAGGAACCGGGCGACCTGCTGGAGGGCCCAGTCGGGGGCGTCCGGCCAGTAGATGTGGGACTTGCCCGCGCTCTTCCACTTGGCGTGGACCGTGGGGTCGCAGGTGCCGACCAGTTCGACCTGGCAGACGTTGAGCGTGTTGGTCTCGACACCGCCGCGCAGGTTGGCCAGTGCCCGGGACGAGGTCTCGATGTCGAAGTGCTGGTACCAGCGCAGTCTCCTCGCGGCGAGGTCGGGCACCGCGGTCAGGTTGGGTGCCAGGGCACCGCCCGAGTACGTGGGCAGCGTGCGCCCCTCGGTGGTGTGCAGCACGACGACGTTGACCTCCATCGGGTCACCGCCGAAGTCGTCCTGGTACCAGTTGGCCCGGCTCGCGCCGGGATAACGCTGCGGTCCGGTCTTCGTGCTCATACGGTCCCCCTGAGTGTGCGGCCGAACTCCTCGGCCTTTCGAACTCCTTCAGACGCGACGGGAGTTGGGGCGGTTCCCGGCCTGGCGCGGGTCCCGGGGAGGCCCGGTGAGCCGGCCGGGCGGGGCTCGGGTGCCGCGGGATTGTGCCGGGGAGTGATCCGGGGACTGCGGGCGAGGGGCGGAGCCCGTGGTCGTCAGCTGCGTCGTGTTCCGGCGCGCCGGGCCTCGCGGCGTTCGGGCCGCTGACGCGCCGGGGTCATTCGGTGCGGCCGCGCACGGCCCAGGCGCGGGCCGAGAGGGGGATCCTGCCGTCGGGGGCGGTGG
>NZ_LJBR01000366.1 GCF_001282115.1 Streptomyces sp. NRRL B-24085
TCACCGCGCTGTCCGCCGTACTGTACCGGAGGCGGTACAGTACGGCGGACAGCGCGGTGAGGAGACATCCGCGCAGCAGGCGTGAGGCGGCCACGGCTCATCCTTCGGGAGTGGGGGGTGAAGGTGTCGCCTCTTGATTTAAGGAGTGAGTTAAGGGGTCGTCAATACTTTGGTACAGACCAGAAGTAGAGCGGCCCGTCGGACCGCCTATGCCTTCTTCTCCTTCGCCGGCTTGTGCACCGCCCGGCTCAGCCGCCGCCCCAGCAGCAGATAGCCGATCAGGGCGCCGGAGGTGTTGAGGATGACGTCGTCGATGTCGAAGGCCCGGCCCTCCACCAGCGCGCCCTGCGCGAACTCGACCAGGAGCATCACGACGGCCGTCAGCAGCACGATCCGCAGCATTCCGCGGGTCTTCGGGGCGATGATCGGGACCAGGATGCCGAACGGCACGCCCAGCAGGATGTTCCCGCCGATCTGCTTGACCGCGTCCCGCATCTCGGGCTGGTCCAGATAGGCCTTCAGGGACGCGCCGGGGTGCAGGTTGGTGTGGGTCAGATCGACCGACGCGGGCGAGGGTTCGAGCGTCAGCCGGGCCAGCACGACGGCGAACGCCACCATGAACGCGAAGGCGAACACCATCGCCACGAAACGGACGACGAGCGAGAGCGGATCCCGCCGGGGACGGGCGGGTTCCGCCGCGCGCTCGGTCTTGGGGGTGCCGGTGTCCGACCCCGCTCGCGAACGTGAGGGCGCCCAGGCCATTACATTCCTCCGCTCATCAACTTCCCTGTGTCGTAAGGCGATTACCCCTGAACGTTCCGAGGATGCCGCCGCACCTCGACCGGACTCCGGTTTCCCTTGGACGGTCGGAGCAGTGGGGGCTGAGTACCGCGCGAGCCGCTACCGCACGCCCCCCGGGGGGCGGTGTTCGCCTTGCGCGCGACGGGCGTTTTCCCGGGCCACGACGACGGGGAGGCGGCGACGAGCCCGCCCTGCACGGCGCGGCCCCCGGATTCGCGAGGCTGGTCGCGCCTTCCGTGAACGAGACCGGGTCCGCGGGCGGGCTCCCCCTGTCCACCGGGCCCCGGCCGGCGTCCTGCTCGACCCTGTCGGCCGGGGGCCCTTGTCTCCTCGCCGTATCCCGCCGGAAGGCGTTCGCCGCACCGGACGCGGGGCTGCCCCTGCGGTCCGGTACGGCGGCGACTACGTGGCCCGGGTGCTCGGCGGCTGATCAGGTGCCGTAGGTGACCTCGACCTTCTTGAAGCCGAGGGACCCCAGCAGGCCCTTGAGCATGTGAGTGGTGTTGGTCTCGGCCCGCTTGGTCAGCTCGCTCTCCTTCGCCGCCTCGGTGATGTGCCTCACCGCGAGCTTCTGCACCGCCTGCTCGCTGTTGGGGTTGTCGGAGAAGAAGTCGCCGAGCCGGTCGAGCAGACCGCGCTGCTTGGAGACCGCGTAGGAGCGGTCGGCGTCCAGCGTGGCCTTGCCGAGCTGGGCGTGCGGGAGGTGCAGGGTGGCGGCCGTGCGGTCCTCGTTGACCGTCACGTCGTCCTTGGCGACCTTGCCGAGGTCCACGTAGGCGTCGACGGCGCCCGCCCCGACGTACAGGGTGCGGGAGCCGCGGATCGCGTCCGGCAGGAACTTCGTGTCCTTCTCCAGGTCCACGACGACCTGGAAATTGCCGGAGGCGGCGTCGTAACGGCTGATGTCCTGGATGGACTCCAGGAGTGCGGGACCCGAGCGGTCGTGGGTCTCCGTGCCGAACAGGTCCTTGAGGCCGGGAAGCACACTGAACCGGATACCGGCGAAGAACACCACGAGCACCACCACGACGGCGGTCAGCACCTTCGCCCAGCCCGGCATGCGCCTGGACACGCGCCTGATGGGAGTCGTCATGCGACGGCCCTCCTTCCTACTGCACGGATGCCCACGGATGACCCCCAAAAGCCAGGCCGGTCCGTCTTGTTGGCCAATTGCGACACAGACGGGGGCATGAGCGGCGCACTAGCGTGGAGACCTCTGCCCGCCGGCGTGTCTGGAGACCCGGATGAGCACGGACAGCACGTCCCGGACCCTTCGCCCCATGCACCGCATCCCCCTGCCGGAGAACGGCCCGCCCAGGCTCACCGCCCTGGCCACCGGCACCCCGGTGTGGCTCGTCACCCGCTACGCCGACGTGCGCCAGGTGCTCATGGATCCCCGCTTCGACCGGCGGTCGCTGCACGCCGAGGACGCCCCGCCGCTGCTCCTCGTGCCGAACCTGCTGGACTCCCCGGACGGCCTCCTCAACCAGGACGGCTCCTCGCACCAACTGCTGCGCGGCACCGTGCAGCGGGCCTTCACCCCGCGCGCGATCGCCCGCTGGCGGCCCTGGACCGCTTCCGTGGTGGAGTCCCTCCTCGACGACCTTGCCCGGCAGCCGCAGCCCGCCGACATCGTCGAGGGGTTCACCCGCAAGCTGCCGGTCTCGGTGATCTCCCGGCTGATGGGCCTCGAGCACGCCGACTGGGAGCGCATCCGCGACTGGGCCGACCACGCCCTGTCCGGCGGCGCGCACACCGCCGAGGAGGTCGGCGCGGCGATGCGGGCGTTCGGGCGCTTCTGCGCGGAACTGGTCGCCGAGCGGCGCGAGGAGCCGGGCGACGACCTGGTGAGCGCCCTGGTCGCCGCGGGCGACGGGCTCGGCATCGAGGAGCCGCGCCTGGTCGTCCTGGTCCTGGGCCTGGTCGTCGCCGGACACGAGACGACCATGACCGCCCTCGGCAACATCGTCGTCCACCTCCTCACCGACGGGCGGCAGGCCTGGCCGGGCCTCGCCGAGAGCGAGGAGGCGGCCGAGACCGCCGTCGAACAGTTGCTGCGCACGATCCCGCTGAGCGAGGGCAGGGTGCTGCCCGGGCTGATCCGCCGGGCCGTCGCGGACGCCGAGGTCGGCGGGGTGACGATCCCGGCGGGGGCCGTGGTCGCCGTCCAGACCAACGCGGCCAACCGGGACCCGGACGTCTTCCCGCGCCCCGAGGAGACCGACTTGTTCGCCCCGCTGACCACCCCGAGCGTGGTGTTCGGGGCGGGTCCGCACCACTGCCTGGGCGCTTGGCTGGCCCGTCTGGAGCTGGGGCTGGCCCTGCACCGGCTGGCGGTCCGGTTCCCCGGCCTGCGGGCCGAGTTCACCCCGGAGACGATCGCGTGGCGGGAGGGCCAGATGACCCGGGGGCCGCGGCGGCTGCCGGTGTCCTGGTGAGCACTTCTAGTGCGGCTTGAGTTCGCGGTCGCCCGAGGGCCTGGACCACCACACCCCCTCACCGTGGGTGAGCCCGGGCAGCCGCAGCTCGATCTCCCGCACCCGCCGGGCCGGGAGCTCACCGGTGATCACCCAGGCCGTGGTGTTGCCGGTCGTGCCCGTGAACTCGGCCCCGGCGGCGGCGAGTCGACCGGTGACCGAGGCCAGCGCGGCCGGCGGCACCTCGGCCTCGAACGCGTGGTACGGCTCGAACAGCCGGGTCCCCGCCCGCTCCAGGGCCCGCCGCAGCACGACCGGCGTGAGCCCGCGGAAGTCGGCGGCGGTGCTGAGCGGTCCCACGAAACCGGAGCGGACGAGGGTGACCCGGTAGTCCGTCACGGCCGCGCCGGTCAGCCCCGACTGCATGCCCGCGTGCACACTCTCCTCGACGGCCTGGTGGAACGCCCGTGGCAGCACGCCGAGTTCGGTCTCGTAGGCGAAGACCCCGCCGGAGTCGCGCTCACCCGGCTCGACCCGGAGGCCGATCGTCGCCCAGAGACGGGTCCCGAGATGCCAGGGGTTCTCCGCGGCGGCTTCCCCGGTGCCGCGGGGACGCTCCAGACAGCGCACCCGGCCCGGCGCGAAGTCCGCCTCGACGTCGAAGTCCTGGGCGAGGGTCGCCGCGAGCACCTCCATCTGGACCTCGCCGTAGAGGAGCAGTGCGGTGGCGCCGCCGGCCGCGGGACGCGCGTGGAGGAGGGGGTCCTGGTCGGCGAGGGCCAGCAGGGCCGAGCGCAGTCGGGCCGCCTGGCCGGGATGGCGGGCGGTGACCAGGGTCTCCAGGGTCGGGGGCGCGAACTGCGTTGCCCGGTCCGTGAGTTCGCCGAGACGGTCGCCCACGCGCAGTCCGGAGGAGAAGGCCAGCGCGGCGATGGTCCCGGCGGTGAGGGGCCCGCCCAGGCGGGTCACCCGCCCGTGGATCCGGCTCGTGGCGCCGTCGGCCTCCCGCCTGAGGAACGTCAGCCGCTGACGTTCCCTCACCTCACCCTCGTAGAGCCGCAGAAAGGCGGTGCGCTCACCGCCCGGGCCGGGGCGGACGGCGAACACCGTGCCGCGTGGTTCGCCCTCCCGTGGCGCGGGGCGGGCCGGGATCAGCTGGGTCATGCCCTCGACCAGGTGGGCCACGCCCTGGCCGCTGAGGGCCGAGCCGAAGAACACCGGGTGGAAGGAGCCGTCGGCGGTGCGGGCGGCCAGGGCCTCGCCCAGGTCGTCCGGGCTGGGCTCGGGGCCGTCCACGAGCGCCGCCAGGACGCCCGGGTCGACCTCGGCGAGGGCCTCGGCCAGCTTGCCGTCCCCGGGCAGGGCGGCCACCCGGGCGACGGAGGTGCCGATGCCCGACACCTCCGTGAGCGGGGCGACGCACGGCGTGAGCCTGCGCCGGATGTCCGCGAGCAGGGCCTCGTCGCGGGCGCCGGTACGGTCGATCTTGTTGACGAAGATCAGCGTGGGCATCCGCAGCCCGCGCAGGGTCCGCATCAGCACCCGGGTCCGTGCCTGGACGCCCTCCACGGCGGACAGCAGCAGCACCGCCCCGTCGAGGACCTCCAGGGCGCGCTCGACCTCGGCGACGAAGTCCGAGTGGCCGGGGGTGTCGATGAGGTTGATCCGGGTGCCGCCGACGGTGAAGGAGGCGACGGCGGAGCGGATGGTGATGCCGCGCTGCCGCTCGATCGCGCCGTCGTCGGTGCGGGTGTCGCCGGTGTCGACGCTGCCGAGCCGGTCGATCGCGCCGTGGTCGAACAGCAGGCGCTCGGTGAGGCTGGTCTTACCGGCGTCGACGTGGGCCAGAATGCCGATGTTCAGGGCGTGCATACGGGGTCGAGTCCTCGAGAACCGTGGGCCGAAGGGGGCGCTGGGTCGATTCGAGGAGTCGGCGCATGCGGGTGATCCTGACGTGAGGGAACCGGGACGGTGGCCATGATGACGCCCGCCGGCCGGGGCACCGCAACCGGTTTTCGACGCCCGGCCGGCCGACGGGTGGGCCAGTAGCATGAGCCCGGCAAGCCGAGATGATCATCCTAGGAGCGGATCCGTGCGAGACATCGCCGTGTTCAGCGGTAGCGCCCACCCCGAACTGGCGGCGGAGGTCTGCGCGCATCTGGGGGTGCCGCTCAGCCCCACCCGGGTCAGCCGGTTCGCCAACGACTGCCTGGAGGTGCAGCTCCAGGCCAACTGCCGGGAGCGGGACGTCTTCCTCGTGCAGCCGCTGGTCAGGCCGGTCCAGGAGCACCTGGTGGAGTTGCTGCTGATGTGCGACGCGGCCCGCGGTGCCTCCGCGCGCCGGATCACCGTCGTCATGCCGCACTACTCCTACGCCCGCTCCGACAAGAAGGACGCGCCCCGTATCTCCCTCGGCGGACGCCTCGTCGCCGACCTGATGGTGTCGGCCGGGGCGAGCCGGGTCCTCGCCATGACCCTGCACTCCCCGCAGGTGCACGGCTTCTTCTCGGTGCCCGTGGACCACCTGCACGCCCTGCGCGAGCTGGCCGCGCACTTCCAGCAGTACGACCTCTCCCGTACCACCGTGGTCTCCCCGGACCTCGGCAACGCCAAGGAGGCGGCCGCCTTCGCCCGGCTGATCGGCGCCCAGGTGGCCGCCGGCGCCAAGCAGCGGTTCGCCGACGACCGGGTCAGCATCAGCGACGTCATCGGCGAGATCGCCGGGCGGGACGTCATCGTGCTGGACGACGAGATCGCCAAGGGCAGCACGGTCCTGGAACTGCTCGAAAGACTGCGGGAGTTGGGCCCGCGGTCCATCCGGGTCGCGTGTACGCACGGGCTGTTCGCCGACGGCGCCCTCAAGCGGATCGGGGAGCAGCCCGACGTGCTGGAGATCGTGTGCACCAACACCGTGCCGGTCCCCGACGAGGAGCGCACCGACAAGCTGCGGATCCTGTCCATCGCCCCCGCCCTCGCCGAGGCCGTACGGCGCATTCACAACGGCGAGTCCGTCAGCGCCCTGTTCGACGCGCCCCGGAGCGAATAGCCGGGAAGCGGCGCGGGACGGCCTGGGCATCGATCCGGTGACCGGGAGTGCCCTCGGTCATAACGTCTCGGACGTCGCCTCGGGCTGTCCCAGGGCCGCGTCCAGCGACGGCAGCGGGGGCAGCAGCCGGGCCAGGCCGGTCACCCGGACGATCCGCAGGGTCAGCGGGTGCGTGCAGACCAGGAGCAGCGTGCCGTGGTGGGCGAGCACGCGCGAGCGGGCCCGGTACAGCAGCCGCAGCCCGGAGCAGTCGAAGAACTCCACCGCACTGAGGTCGATGACCAGCCGCGCCCCGGGCTGCCCGGTGAAGCGGTCCAGATGGGGGAGGAGCTCGGCGGCCGCGGCGATGTCGATCTCGCCGTGGAACTCCAGCACGGTGTGGCCGCGGTCCTGGTGGACGCGCAGATGCCGGGACGGCGGCGCGGGTTCCTGCTGCACGACGACATCGCCTCCAACCGGCTCCTTGGGGGGCATGGGGTGCGCGAAAACCCTTTCCCTGCCCTGCAAGTTACCCTCGATGGAGTGAATTTGAGCATGTTCGATTGACATATGTCTTTGATTTGCGGCGCTAGTTCGCGCCGTGTTCACGCGGGGCTCGCGCCCGGCTCACGACAAGGCGTGCCAGGCCCTGGTCAGCGCTTGCCGGAACTGCTCGGTCTGGTGCGCGGTGAGGTCCCGCACCATCCGCTCCTCCAGTTCCCGCACGGGGCCCGCGTGCCGATCGAGCAGCGCGCGCCCCTCCTCGGTCAGCAGGATCAGCCGCTCGCGGCGGTTCGTCGGATTGCGCTCCCGGCGCACCAGCCCGCGGGTCTCCAGGGAGCGCACGAGATCGGCGATCGACTGGGCGGTGACGAAGGAGTCCCGGGCCAGTTGCGCCGCGGACAGTCCGTCGTGCCGCTCCAGGACCGTGAGGGCCGTGTACTGCAGAGCGGTGATCCCGGACGGCCTGACCAGCTCGTCCAGATGGGAACGGACGACGAGCTCCACCTGTTTCACCATGTAGAGGAGTGACGGGGACGCCCTGGTCACCTGTGTGTCGAGCATGGGATCAGGCTAGGCCATTGACAGGAAACCTGTCTGTAAAGAGACTGCGAACCAACAGGAATCCTGTTTGTTGAAATCTTGGCGACGAAGCTGAGGAGCGGCGATGTCCTCCATCGAGATCGAACCCGGGCGGTTGTTCGTGGGCGGCCAGTGGCGCGAGGCCGCCGACGGCGCCCGCACCGAGGTGGTCGACCCGTCCCGGGGCGCGGTCCTCACCACCGTCGCGGAGGCCGGCGCCGCCGACGTGGACGCGGCCGTCCGCGCCGCCCGGGACGCCTTCGACGACGGCGCCTGGTCGGGCCTCAGCGGCCGCGAGCGTGGCCGGATCCTGCACCGGGTCGCCGAGCTGATCCGCGAGAACGCCGACGACCTCGCCCAACTGGAGAGCCTCGACGTCGGCAAGCCGATCTCGCTGTGCCACGCCGTGGACGTGACCAACGCGGCCAACGACTACGAGCACTTCGCGGCCCTCGCCCACTCCCTGGACGGCGCCGTCCGCAACACCCCCATGAACGCCCTCGCCTACACCAGACGCGAACCGCTCGGCGTGGTCGCCGCGATCACCCCCTTCAACTTCCCGCTCATCCTCGCCGGTTCCAAGATCGGCCCCGCCCTCGCCGCCGGCAACACGGTCGTGCACAAGCCGGCCGACGAGACCCCGCTCAGTGCCCTCTATATGGCCTCACTGCTCCAGCGGGCCGGTGTCCCGGACGGGGTCGTCAACGTCGTCACCGGCGCCGGGCCGGTGGCCGGCGAGGCCCTGCTGCGCCACCGGGGGATCGACAAGGTCGCCTTCACCGGCTCCACCGCGATCGGCCGGCACGTGGCCGCGACCGCAGGTGAGGCCCTCAAGCCCGTCACCATGGAGCTCGGCGGCAACGCGGCCAACATCGTCTTCGAGGACGCCGACCTGGAGAAGGCGGTCGGCGCGATCATCAAGGCGTTCGTCTTCAACACCGGCCAGTTCTGCATGGGCGGCCCGCGCCTGCTCGTGGCGCGCCCGGTCTACAGCACCCTGCTGGGCATCCTCGCCGACGCCGTGCCCGGCGTACCGGTCGGCGACCCGCGCGATCCCGGGACCGTCGTCGGTCCGATGGCGGGGGAGAAGCACCTGAAGAAGGTCGAGGAGTACGTCGACCTGGCCCGCAAGGAGGGCGGCCGGATCGTCTGCGGCGGTGAACGCCTGGATCTCGACGGCGGCTTCTACTACCGGCCCACCGTGATCGCCGACCTGTCCAACGACTCCCGCGTCGTACAGGAGGAGATCTTCGGCCCGGTCCTGACCGTGCAGCCCTTCGACACCGAGGACGAGGCCGTCGCGCTCGCCAACTCCACACCGTACGGCCTGGCTTCGGGCGTCCAGACGACCAACCTCGCCCGGGCGCACCGGATCGCCGACCGGCTCCAGGCGGGCATCGTCTGGGTCAACGACTGGGCGATGCTCGACCCCGCGGTGCCCTTCGGCGGGGTCAAGGACTCCGGCTACGGGCGTGAGTACGGCCCCGAGGCGCTCGACGCCTACACCAAGGTCAAGTCCGTCGTCGTCTCGCTCGACTGAGCGCCCGCAGAGGAGTTCGTACGATGTCCATCACCACCCGTGCCGCAGTGGTCGAGTCCGGCGGCGCGCCCTTCACCCTCTCCGACGTCACCCTCGACGAACCGGGACCCCGTGAGGCGCTCGTCCGCATGGTCGCCACCGGCCTGTGCCACACCGACCTCGGCGTGGCGAGCGGGGGACTGCCCTTCCCGCTGCCCGGAGTTCTCGGGCACGAGGGTGCGGGAGTCGTCGAGGCCGTGGGTTCCGCCGTCACCGGTGTGACCCCCGGCGACCATGTCGTGCTGTCGTTCACCTCCTGCGGCGACTGCCGCAACTGCGCCGGCGGACACCCCGCCTACTGCGCGACCTGGCTGCCGCTGAACCTCCTCGGCGGCCGCCGATCCGACGGCACCAGCACCATCAGCCGGGACGGCGAACCCCTCGGCGGACACTTCTTCGGCCAGTCCTCCTTCGCCGAGCGCGCCCTGGTCGACGAGCGCAGCCTCGTCAAGGTCGACCCGGAGGTGCCGCTGGAGTCCGTCGCCCCGCTCGGCTGCGGAGTGCAGACCGGAGTCGGTGCCGTGTGGAACGTACTGAAGCCGGTCACCGGCTCCACGATCGTCGTCCTCGGCGCCGGAGCCGTCGGCCTGTCCGCGGTCATGGCCGCCGCTCTCACCCCGGCCACGACGATCGTCGCCGTCGACCGGGTCGGTGAACGCCTCACCCTGGCGCGGGAGTTGGGTGCCACCCACACCGTCGACGCGGCCGGGGAGAACCTCGGCGAGGCCCTGGCCGCGATCACCGGCGGGCAGGGCGCGGACGGTGTCGTGGAGACCACGGGCAACGTGAGCGTGCTGCGCCAGGGCGTCGACGCGCTCGGCGCCCGCGGCACGCTGGTCGTCGTCGGCGCCCCGCCCTTCGGCACCGAGGTCTCCCTCGACGTCAACGGACTGCTCGGCGGCAAGCGGGTCGTCGGACTCACCCTCGGCGACGCCGAGACGCAGAGCTTCATCCCCGCCCTGGTCCGCCTCGTGAAGGAAGGCCGGCTCCCGCTGCACCGCCTGATCAGCGTCTATCCGTTCGCGGACATCGACCAGGCGGTGCGGGACATGGCCGCGGGCAAGGCGATCAAGCCCGTGCTGATGTTCTGAGCCCGGGGTCAGTCCGTCACCAGGACCAGCTTCCCCTTCGTCCGGCCGGTGTCGCCCAGCGCATGCGCCTCGGCGGCATCGGCCAGCGGGAAGGTGCCCGCGACGGTGGGCCGCAGCTCGCCCTTCTCGACCAGCTCGGCGATCGCCTCCATCCCCGCCCGGTCGGCGTCCACGAGCATGCGCACGGCCCGCACCCCGAGCCGCTCGGCCTCCTCGCCGAACTCGTCCGAGCCGACCGGCAGGATCGACACCACGATCCCGCCCGGCCGCAGCACCCGCAGCGAACGCACGGACGTCTCGCCGCCGAGCGTGTCCAGCACGACGTCCACGTCCTTCACCGCCTCGGCGAAGTCCGTCTCCCGGTAGTCGATCACCTCGTCCGCGCCCAGTTCGCGCAGGAAGTCGTGCTTGCCCGCGCTCGCGGTGCCGATCACATGGGCGCCCAGCGCCTTGGCGATCTGCACGGCCACATGGCCCACCCCGCCGGCCGCGGCGTGGATCAGCACCCGCTGTCCGGGCCGCAGTCCGGCGTTCTCGACCAGCGCCTGCCACGCGGTCAGCGACACGAGGGGCAGCGCGCCGGCCTGGACGTGGTCGATCGAAGCCGGCTTGTGCGTGAGGGCGCGCACGGGCGCGATCACGTACTCGGCGTGCGAGCCATGGCCCCACGGGTAGGGCAGCATGCCGAACACCTCGTCACCCGGCTCGAAGGCCGCGACGCCGATGCCGACCGCCTCGACCACGCCGGAGACGTCCCAGCCGAGGACGAACGGCGGCTCGCCGAGGAAGCCGCCGGTGGCGCGGTGCTTCCAGTCGGTCGGGTTCAGGCCGGCGGCCCGGACCCGGACCAGCACCTGGTTCGGTCGCGGCGCGGGGCGTTCGACCTCGATCTCCTGGAGGACCTCGGGACCGCCGAGAGTGTCCTGGCTGATGGCTCGCATGGTGTTCACAGTGCTCATGGTCATTCAGCCTGCCCGGCTCCGCCCGTCCGGGAAATGGCATGATTGCCAAGCTTCGATAGGATCGTGCCATGCGACATGTGCAGCGGACCGAGCGGGTCGTGGTGCTGGCCCTGGACGGCGTCTACCCCTTCGAGCTGGGCATCCCCAGCCGGATCCTCGGCGCCGCCGACGGCCGCTACGAGGTGCTGACCTGTTCGGTCGACGGCCGACCGGTGCGCACCAACGCCGACTTCACCATCGGCGTGGAACACGGACCCGAGATCCTCGCCACGGCCGACACCGTGGTGATCACACCCGTCGCGGCGGAGCGGATGCCCGTCGAGCTCCCGGAGGAGGTGCGCAAGGCGCTCGCCCTCATCCGCCCCGACGCCCGGATCGTCTCCATCTGCACCGGCGCCTTCGTGCTCGCCGCGGCCGGTCTCCTGGAGGGCCGCCGGGCGACCACCCACTGGCAGCTCGCCGACCACTTCCGGCGCCTGTACCCGCACGTCGACCTCGATCCCGACGTGCTCTTCGTCGACGACGACCGCATCCTCACCTCGGCCGGAGCCGCCTCCGGCGTGGACATCTGCCTGCACCTCGTCCGCAAGGACCACGGCAGCGAACTCGCCAACACCGTCGCCCGGCGCTGTGTGGTCCCGCCGTTCCGGGACGGCGGCCAGGCCCAGTACATCGAGCAGCCCGTCCCGGAGCAGGGCGCCGCGAGCACGGCCGCCACCCGGGCCTGGGCGCTGGAACGCCTCGACGAGCCCCTGACCCTGGGCGAGCTCGCCGCCCACGCCCGGATGAGCCTGCGCACCTTCGCCCGCCGCTTCAACGACGAGGTCGGTCTCAGCCCCGGCCGCTGGCTGATCCAGCAGCGCGTGGTCCGGGCCCGGCACCTCCTGGAGTCCAGCGATCTGTCGGTCGACCAGATCGCCGCCCGCGTCGGCTTCGCCACGGGAGCGTCCCTGCGCCAGCACCTCCACGCGGCGATCGGGGTCTCCCCGCAGGTCTACCGGCGCACCTTCCAGACGGCGGCCCGCTGAACGTTCCCGGCCGTCCCGGCGTCGAAGGATCATGAAGGCGGACGGTGTACAGGGGGCGGGCATGCGCGGAGGGCTGTGGGTGGCACTGGCGGCCGTGGCCATGACGACGGTGGGCTGTGCGTCGGGAGAGGGCCTGGTGATCGAGGGCGACGCACCGGCCACCGTCTACGACGGACCGATGCACGTCCCCACCGAGGAACTGGACGAGCACACACCGCGGGCGCTGCGGATCGTCTCGGGGGCCGCCGGACGGGCCCTGGAGTGCACGGGGGAGATCCACAACGGCAACGGCCCCGACGGCTGGAGCAAGGACGACGGCGGGGACGGTCCGGAGGAGGGACTGCAGCTGTACTTCGACCTGTTCGACCCGGGCGAGCCCCGCTCCGGCTACCGCGTGGAGCGCCGGGAGGCGGACCGCGTCCTGTACTCCTACGACGTCGGCGGCCGGACCAAGGTGGCCGTCGTGGTCGCCAAGGACCAGCAGAACAGGCCCGGTTGGGGCCCGGAGACCAGCGCGTCCTGCGACCCCTCCGAACTCCCCGCCGAGTGGACGGCCTCCCACGGCTACGAGATCTGGACCGACCGCGCGGGTGAGCGGGTGCCGACCACTGAGGTGGCCAGCGGCCCGGGAGACGACCACTGCGGCTGGACGGAGGTGCACTTCCTCCACCTCGGAGCGCGGACGTACGCCCGTGATCCGGAGGGCCTGCTCGAACCAGGCATGCTCACCGCGCCCTACGAGAGCTCGGCCACCGTCCCGGCGGACGCCCGCGACACCGGATACCGGTACGAGAGCCAGGAGTTGCTGGTGGCCGACAACCGGCGGACGGCGTACGTCCGCACCCCCGACGGTGTGGAGGCCTGGCCCCTGCTCAAGGAACAAGTGGCCTGCAAGTGAGCCGAGTTCACCGGCTGGCGTGCAGCGCGACCAGCAACTGCCAGACCTGGTCGGCGATGTCGGACGCGTCGCCGTCGAGCAGGCCGTGCAGCCAGTCGGCGAGGACGCCGGCGAAGGTGGCGGCGACCGCCGAGGCGACCAGCGGGGCGTCGGCGGCGCCCGCGAGCTCGCGCTCCCGCAGGCTGTAGGCCCGCAGGTCCCGGTGCAGCACGCGGCCCAGCGGTCCGCCGCCGCCCGGAGCGAGCAGGGACCGGTACAGGGCGGTGTGCGGGGTGAGCGAGGCGAAGAACTCCGCGAGCGCGGGCGGCGCGTGCACCGGGTCGGGCCGCCCGCGCCAGGCGTGCAGAGCCTCCACGGCGTCCCGTACGACGTCCGCGCAGGCGTCGACGGCGAGCGCCTCCAGGCTGTCGTAGTGCACGTAGAAGGTGGCCCGGCCGACCCCGGCCCGGCGCACCAGCGCGGCCACGCCGACCTCCTCCAGCGGCCGCTCGGCGCACTCCGCGAGCAGGACCTCCCGCAGCTTCGCCCGGGTGCGGGCCGCCCGCGGGTCCTCGGGGGCGGGGCGGGTCACCGCGCGAGGAGGACGGCGGCCAGGGCGAGCGCGCCCGGCAACGCCTGCGCGGCGAGGATCCGGACGTTGGCGGTGACGGCGCCGTACACGCCCGCGACGATCACGCAGACCAGGAAGAACACCTGCGCCCGGAAACCGGTCGGGTCCGCGGCTGCCAGACCCCACACCAGGCCCGCCGCGAGGAAGCCGTTGTAGAGCCCCTGGTTGGCCGCCATGGCGGCGGTGGCCCGGGCCATCTCCCGGTCGAAGCCGTGGAAGGACATCCCAGGCTTCCGCTGCCACAGGAACATCTCCATCACCAGGATGTACACGTGCAGCGCCGCCACCAGGCCGACCAGCACGTTCGCCAGGATCTCCATCAGCTTCCCCTACTTCTTGGACGTGTGTCCACTATAGCTGGACATCCGTCCAGGAAATCTGCTGTCAGTGTCAGCCGCTAGCGTGCGGGCCATGACCACCGACGAAGGCCTCACCGTCCGCCGCGCCCGTCCCGACGACATTCCGGGGCTCGTCGCCTCCAGCGCGGGCCTGTTCGCCGAGGACGCCGGGACCAGGGACCCGAGCGTCGACATCGGCTGGCCGCGCGAGCACGGGGCGGCCTCCTTCACGGCGGCCCTGGCGGACCCGGCCCGGCTCGTCCTGGTGGTGGCGCACGGCGGCGAGGTCGTGGGACACCTGACCGGCTCCCTGACCGAACCCTCGGCCGTGCGACCCGTCAGGTCGGCCACGCTGCAAGGCCTGTACGTCCGCCCGGCCCACCGGCGCGCCCGCGTCGGCGCCCGCCTGGTGGCGGAGTTCCTGGCCTGGGCCGAGGACCAGGGGGCGCGGCAGGCGGAGGTCGCCGCCTACTCGGCCAACCCGGAGGCGATCCGCTTCTACGAACGCCAGGGGTTCGGCGCCCACGCCGTGACGCTGCGGCACGCCCTGGGGCGAAAGAAGGAGGCGGAACCCGGGGCGAACGACCAGACTGATCACGACAGTTGACGAGCCGCCAGGAGGACCTACGCCGATGGCCCCGCAGCCACCCCGCCCCGCGAAGCAGCGCAAGCAGGACACCCTGCACCGACTGGAGCACGACGAGGACGTCTGGGTCGCCACGGCCCCGGACGACGCCTCGGGGGTGCCGTACCTCGTCCCGCTCTCGTTCCTCTGGGACGGCTCCGTGCTCCTCCTCGCGACCCCCGAGGCCAGTCCCACCGGCCGGAACCTGAAGGCGACCGGCCGGGTGCGGCTCGGTCTCGGACCCACCCGGGACGTCGTGATGATCGAAGGGACCGTGGACACCGTCACCCAGGACGAGTTGAGCCAGGAGGAGGGGGACCGGTTCGCCGGGCGGACCGGCTTCGACCCCCGGCAACTCACCACGCCCTACCTGTACTTCCGCGTCCACCCGCGACGCGTGCAGGCCTGGCGGGAGGCGAACGAACTCACAGGGCGCGAGCTGATGCGGGACGGACGGTGGCTGGCCGCCGACTGAATCGGCCGTGCCGGGATATCCGCAAGGTACAGGGCCGCGGGGCGTCGACACCCCGTGGCCGGACCCTTCGGAGGAGACATGGCACTGGTGAAAGCGGGGGTCGTGGTGCTCGACTGTGCCGAGCCCGAGAAGCTCGCCGTGTTCTACAAGGAGCTGCTGGCGGCCGAGGAGACCGACGCGACCGCGAACCGCGTGGAGATCAGGGGAGCGGACGGGTTCCGGCTGGCATTCCGCCGCGACGTGAACGCCACACCGCCGAGCTGGCCCCGCCCCGAGAACTCCCTCCAGGCCCACATCGACTTCGTGGTGGAGGACCTGGACGAGGTGGAGCGCAAGGTGGTGGAGCTCGGAGGACGCCCCCTGGAGACGAAGGACGCGGCGGGGCCGTTCGAGGAACGCGGATACGCCGACCCCGCCGGACACTCCTTCACCCTGCGCCTGGTCGCCTCGACGGCGCCCAAGCAGGGCTGAGTCAGTCGCGGCCGCCCTTGTCGTCGGCCGGCCAGACCCCGGTGGAGCGTTCGATGGCCGTGGCGCCCGCGCGGTCCACCGCGCTGCGGACCACGGCGAAAATGGCGCCCTGGACCGCCGCGGCCAGCAGGATCTCCCCCCAGCCGCGGTCACGGTCCAGGGCGTCGGGCGCGTTGTCCTCATGACGGATCGCCTTCCAGGTCTTCTGGAAGGCCAGTCCGGCCACCGTTCCGCTCGTCCAGCCCAGGACGAAGCCGAGGGGCTTGTAGGCGAGGGGCAGCTTCTTCTTCTTGGCCATGGCAGTCTCCTTGGTCAGTGGTCAGTGGTCAGTGGTCAGTGGTGGGTTGGTGGTGTGCCGGGACAGCCTCGGCCGCCGGCACCGGGTCCGGCGGGGTCCCGTCGCCGAACGGACGGCCGCCGAGCTCCTCACGGTGATGCGGCGTCAGCCACCCCGCCAGGTCCGGCCCGAGCGGCACGATGCCGGTCGGGTTGATACCGGAGTGCACCTGGTAGTAGTGCCGCTTGATGTGGTCGAAGTCGACGGTGTCGCCGAATCCCGGCGTCTGGTACAGATCGCGGACGTACGCCCACAGCACCTCGTTCTCCGTCAGCTTCCAGCGGTTGCACTTGAAGTGACCGTGGTAGACGGCGTCGAAACGCACCAATGTGGTGAACAGGCGGATGTCCGCCTCGGTGATGGTGTCCCCGACGAGGTACCGCTGCCGTTCCAGCCTCGGTGTCAGCAGTTCGAGCCGGCGGAACACACCCGCGCACGCCTCCTCGTACTCCTCCTGGCCGGTCGCGAAACCCGCCCGGTACACACCGTTGTTGACGTCCTCGTAGATGTCCGCCATCACCGTGTCGATCTCGTCGCGCAGTGCCCGCGGATACAGGTCGGGCGCGCCCTCCCGGTGCAGGGCCGTCCACTCGGTGGCCAGGTCCAGGGTGAGCTGCTGGTAGTCGTTGGTGACCAGCTTCCCGCTGGGGACGTCCACGAGCGCGGGCACGCTGACCCCGCCCGGATAGTCGCTCTCCCGCTTGTCGTAGGCCTCGCTCAGGTAGCGGATGCCCAGCACGGGGTCGCGGCCGTCCGGGTCCAGGGTGAAACGCCAGCTGCGGTCGTCCTGGATCGGATCGGCGATCGCCATCGAGAGCGCGTCCTCCAGCCCGAGCAGCCGTCGCGAGATCACCGCCCGGCTGGCCCAGGGGCACGCACGGCTGACCACCAGGCGGTAGCGGTCGGCCTCCACCGGCCAGCCGTCCCGGCCGTCGGCGGTGACCCGGTCCGCGAAATGACTCTTGGACCGCTTGAACGCCTTCTGGCCGTACGCGCTGTTGCCGTCGTCGGCGCTGCCCATGCTTCCTCCTGTGTGCCGCCTGTCCTGGTGGACGCGTTCCCCGTTTTCGGGAATCGGCACGGTGTGAGTGCCCCTTGAGCCGGGCAGTCGGCGTGGGTGAGCGGGACATCGACGAACGACGAAGCGGACCGGAAAACTCGCGTCACCGTACTGGTGGCCCTGGCGGCGAACCTGGTGATCGCCGTCGCCAAGGCCGTCGGCGGCCTCCTGGCAGGCTCGCCCGCGCTGCTGTCGGAAGCGGCGCACTCCGTGGCGGACAGCCTCAACGAGGTCTTCCTGCTGGCCGCGCTGCGCCGCAGCCGCCGCCCCGCCGACCGGCGACATCCCTTCGGCTACGGCAAGGAGCGGTTCTTCTGGTCGCTCATCGCGGCCGTCGGCATCTTCGTGATGGGCGGCTGCTTCTCCTTCTTCCAGGGCGTGGAGGCGCTCCGCAACGGAGCCGAGGAGGAGCTCAGCGGCTATGTGGCCGGTCTGATCGTGCTGGGCGTGGCGTTCATCGCCGAAGGCGTGTCGCTGCTGCGGGCACTGCACCAGGTGCGCAAGCAGGGCGGGGCCGCCGAGGGCATGCGCGACCCGGCCCTGCGCACGGTCGTCGCCGAGGACGGCACGGCGGTGCTCGGGGTGACGCTGGCCATGGTCGGCATGGCGCTGCACATGGTCACCGGGCAGGTGGTGTGGGAGGCGTCCGCCTCCCTGGCCATCGGTGTGCTGCTGGTCTACGTGGCCTACCGGCTGGGCCGCGAGGCCAAGGGGCAGCTCATCGGCGAGGCCGCGGACCCGGAGTCCAGTGCCCGGATCAGGGCAGTGCTGGAGGCGCAGCCCGAGATCGACAGCGTGGAGGCGCTGTTCACCATGAAGATGGGGCTGGACTCGGTCCTGGTGGCCGCCCGGGTCGACCTGGTGCCGGGCCTGGACAGCGAGGAGGTCGAGGAGGTCGCCGTGCGCATCAAGCGGTCCGTGTCCCGGACCGTGGCCGAGGCGGACCAGATCTTCCTCGACGTGACCGACCGGCCGGCCGAGGAGGCAGCGGAAAGCCCCGCCGCGACGGGGGAACGCGGCGGGGCCTGACGCTCAGGTGCCCGGCCGGAGCCGGTTCATGCGTCGTCGTCGGGACATTTCTCCGCGGGCGGTCAGTTCCCGTCCGAGGGTTCCAGCACGAAGACCGGAATCACCCGGTCCGTCTTCTTCTGGTAGTCGGCGTAGGGCGGGTACGCGGCGACGGCACGCTCCCACCACTCGTCCTTCTCCGCCCCCGTGACCTCGCGGGCGACGAAGTCCCGCTTGACCGGGCCGTCCTGGAGCTCGACGTGCGGGTCGGCCTTGACGTTGTGGTACCAGACCGGGTGCTTGGGCGCCCCGCCCAGCGAGGCGACCACCGCGTACCGCCCCTCGTGCTCGACCCGCATCAACGGCGTCTTGCGGATACGGCCGCTCTTCGCGCCGCGGGTCGTCAGCACGATGACCGGCATCCCCGTGTCCATGAGCGTGTTGCCCTCGGTACCACCGGAGCTCTCGTACAACTCCACCTGCTCACGCACCCACTGGGTCGGGCTGGGCTCGTACTCGCCCTCAAGAGGCATGGTTCACGTCTCCTCGTTCGCTACGGCGTCTCGCACGGCACTTCAACGCAGCCCCGCACGGGAATCATCCCGAGCGGGTTCCCAGGGACCTGCCCCCTACGAGGACCGCTGACACGGCGTTCCGCGGTGGTGACGTGCACGTCATGGCCGACGGAGCCCACACCGCCGGAGCCCGGTGTGGCCGGATACCGAGGTGGGCGGAGGGCTTCCTTCCGGACGGGCCGGCGTGATGCCGGGGCACGGCCGCCCCGCCCGGGAAGGAAACCCTCGGTACGGCGGCGATCTCCGGCCAGATCGGCCCCGCCACCGATCTGGCCGAACTTGTCGTCGCCCCATAGATGCCCGGGGCATCTAATGAAGTCCTGCACGAGGCACCCTTCGTCTGCGAGGTCTTCCATGACGGAAACGGAACCCGTCGCCTTCCCCCAGGACCGGACCTGCCCCTACCACCCGCCCGCCGCCTACGACTCCCTTCGCGCCGACCGCCCGTTGTCCCGGATCACCCTCTTCGACGGCCGTCCGGCCTGGCTGGTCACCGGACACGGCACCGCACGCGCCCTGCTCGCCGACCCCCGGCTGTCCACCGACCGCACCCGGGACGGCTTTCCCGCGCCCACGGCACGCTTCGCGGCGGTCAGAAACCGGAGGACCGCGCTGCTGGGCGTCGACGACCCGGAACACCGCGTCCAGCGACGCATGATGGTGCCCAGTTTCACGCTGCGCCGGGCCACCGAACTGCGCCCCCGCATCCAGGAGATCGTCGACGAACGCATCGACGCGATGATCGCCCAGGGACCGCCCGCGGAGCTGGTGACCGCCTTCGCGCTGCCCGTCCCCTCGACCGTGATCTGCGCCCTGCTCGGCGTGCCCTACACCGACCACGACTTCTTCGAGGGACAGTCCCGGCGCCTGCTGCGCGGCCCCACGGCCGACGACGTCATGGACGCGCGCGATCAACTCGAGGCGTACTTCGACGAGTTGATCGACCGTAAACAGAAGCAGCCGGAGCCCGGCGACGGTGTGCTCGACGAACTCGTGCACCGCGAGCTGCGGAACGGGGAGCTGAACCGTGAGGGGCTCATCGCCCTGGCGATCATCCTGCTGGTCGCCGGCCATGAGACCACCGCCAACATGATCTCGCTCGGCACCTTCACCCTCCTGCGACACCCCGACCGACTGGCCGAGTTGCGCACCGACCCCGCGCTGATCCCGAACGCGGTCGAGGAGCTCATGCGGATGCTGTCGATCGCCGACGGACTGCTGCGGATGGCCCTGGAGGACATCGAGGTGGCCGGCACCACGATCCGGGCGGGCGAGGGGGTCGTGTTCGCGACCTCCGTCGTCAACCGTGACGAGGACGTCTACCCCGACCCCGACACCCTCGACTGGCACCGGTCCGCCCGGCACCACATCGCGTTCGGCTTCGGCATCCACCAGTGCCTCGGCCAGAACCTCGCCCGCGCCGAACTGGAGATCGCCCTGGGCACCCTCTTCGACCGGCTGCCCACCCTGCGGCTGGCGGCCCCCGCCGAGGAGATCCCCTTCAAACCCGGCGACACGATCCAGGGGATGCTGGAACTCCCCGTGACCTGGTAAGAGGCTCCGGCGATGCGCATGGACATCGACATCGACAAGGACGTCTGCATCGGGGCGGGCCAGTGCGCCCTGGCCGCCCCGGGCGTCTTCACCCAGGACGACGACGGCTTCAGCGCGCTCCTGCCCGGCAGGGAGGACGGCGGCGGCGACCCCATGGTCCGAGAGGCCGCCCGGGCCTGCCCCGTCGCCGCCATCACCGTGTCGGAGACGGTGAGCTGACACGGCGGGGCGGACCGCCGTCGCACGGGCTGCCCCGCCCGTCCTCGACCACGCAGGTGCACATGAACAGCGGCCGTCCGCCCGGGACGCGGACCGGCGGCGCTCACGTCGAGCTGCGGGCGTCCCGGGTCACCGCCCGGGCGGCCCGCGCGGCAGCGCGAGCGGGTCGGGCGTGACGCACCCGGCTGCCGCGCCGGGACCCGGAGCAGCTCGCGGCCGGCTCGCCCGGTGAGAGCCCGGCAGCCGCCGGGCCGCTTCCCGCGCTCCGGCGGCGCGGCGGGACTCGGTGCGGCCCTCGCCGTCAATGGTTCCGGATGCGAGTGGTCCGGGAGGGCTACCCGGTGCGCGGCGCCCGTGGTTGTGCCGGTGGGAGCACAGGAGGGCCGGATCGCTTCCCGTGCCTCGGCGGGCGCGGCAGCGGTTTCGTGTGATGCCCGCCGCCACCCGCTCCCGGTGACCCATCACCCGGTAGGCCGCCCAGAGCGCGCCGCCCCTGGCCGGCCCGGTCCGGGCCGCCTCACGCGTCTCGGCGGCAGGGCTGGAGCCTCCGGGTAATCCTCGCCGTCACCGGCTCCAGGCGTCCCGCGGTCTGAGAGGCCGCCCGAATCCCGGTCTGTCGCCGCCGTGCAGGCCCGCGCGCGGAGGCCGGCACCGTCCCGCTCAGTGTCCCGTGCGGTGGGCGCCCAGCAGCAGCCGGGCCGCGTCCCGGGCCTCCGTGGCCGGGTGGGTGGTTCCCGTGATCCCCGCCGTCACCATCGCGCCCTCGGCGAGCAGGAAGAGCGGTCCCGCCAGTGCCGCGGGCCGCCCCGAGTCGGCCACGAGGGAGGCGAGGTAGTCGGCGAACGCCCGCTTGTGGGCCCGGACCTGGGTCACCACCCGGTCCGAGGTCGCGCCCAGCTCGCCGTAGGAGTTGATCCACGCGCACCCGCGGAAGCCCTCCTCGCCGAACCATTCCTCCAGCCAGTCGAAGACAGCCAGGATCCGTTCCTCGGGGTCCGGCCGGCGTGCCACGAACTCGGCCAGCCGGCCCCGCCAGCGTCCGTCCCGCCGCTCCAGATAGGCCTCCACGAGCTGCTCCTTGGCCGGGAACAGCTGGTAGAGCCGCTTGAGGGAGACCCCGGACGCGCCGCGTATCTCGTCCATGCCGACGGACTGGACGCCCCGCCCGTAGAACAGCTCCTCGGCGGCGTCCAGCACCCGCTCGCGGGCCACTGCGCTGTCCATGGACGGCCACTCCTTGACGTGAGAACGCGCGTTCTCCTACGGTAGCAGGCACCCCGGAGAACGCCCGTTCTCCGCCTTGTCGGCCGCTTCGGCCACGGAGGACGAGATGAACGACCGCCCGCCCCTGCCGCCCTTCACCCGCGACACCGCCGCCCGGAAGGTGCAGGCCGCCGAGGACGCCTGGAACACCCGCGACCCGCAGCGGGTGGCGCTCGCGTACTCGGAGGACTCCGTGTGGCGCAACCGCGGCACCTTCGTCACCGGCCGAGCCGAGATCGTCGAGTTCCTCACCGCGAAGTGGGCGCGCGAGCGGGAGTACGCGCTGCGCAAGGACCTGTGGGCGTTCGACGGCAACCGCATCGCGGTCCGTTTCCAGTACGAGTGCCAGGACGCCGAGGGGCAGTGGTGGCGGTCGTACGGCAACGAGCTGTGGGAGTTCGACGAGCACGGGCTGATGACCCGGCGCGAGGCGAGCATCAACGACGTGCCCATCGAGGAGAAGGACCGCCGGATCCGCGGACCGCGGCCCGAGAGCGAGCGGGGGCTGTCCTTCCCGCTTCAGTAGGCTTCCCGGATGACCGCACAGGGCTCTCGAGCGACCGCACAGGACGAGACACCGCCCTTCCTGTACGTCGTTGTCTGCGCCGCCGGCATCGCCGCGGGCGTCGGCAGGCTGATCACCGCGGCGCAGGAGCGGCAGTGGCAGGTCGGCGTCATCGCCACGCCCACCGCCATGAACGGCTTCTTCGACGCGGCCGCCGTCGAGGCGCAGACCGGCTACCCGATCCGTTCCGCGTGGCGCCGCCCGGGGGACGCGCGGCCCTTCCCGGACCCGGACGCCGTCGTGGTCGCCCCGGCCACCTTCAACACGATCAACAAGTGGGCGGCCGGCATCGCCGACACCCTCGCCGTGGGCACGCTGTGCGAGGTGGTCGGACGGGGCGTGCCCGTCGGTGTCCTGCCCTGTGTCTCCGACGACCTCGCCGGGCACCCCGCCTACCAGGACAGCCTGATCCGGCTGCGGGGGATGGGCGTGCGGTTCGGACACCCCCACCGGGGCGAGGGGGACGGGGAGTTCGCGTGGGAGCGGGCGCTGGACCTGGTCGAGTAGACCCGGGAGGGGACCTTGATCGCCCGCGAGGTCGTACGCTCCCCTTCGGACCCCTCTCGAAGGCAGGAGCAGCAACGATGCAGTACGTGAAGCTCGGTTCGACGGGCCTGGACGTCTCGCGGATCTGTCTGGGCTGCATGTCCTACGGCCTGCCGGACCGCGGCGTGCACGAGTGGACCCTCGACGAGGAGGCGTCGCGGCCACTGATACGACAGGCACTGGACGCCGGGATCAACTTCTTCGACACCGCGAACGTCTACTCCGACGGCACCAGCGAGGAGATCGTCGGCAAGGCCCTCGCGGACTTCGCGAACCGCGACGAGATCGTCCTCGCGACCAAGGTGAACGGCCGGATGCGGTCCGGGCAGAACGCGGCGGGGCTCTCCCGCAAGGCGATCATGACGGAGATCGACCACAGCCTGCGGCGGCTCGGCACCGACTACGTCGACCTGTACCAGATCCACCGCTTCGACCCCCGGACGCCGGTCGAGGAGACGATGGAGGCGCTGCACGACCTGGTGAAGGCGGGCAAGGTGCGCTACATCGGGGCGAGTTCGATGTACGCCTGGCAGTTCTCCAAGATGCAGTACACGGCCGAGCGGCACGGCTGGACCAGGTTCGTGTCCATGCAGAACCACTACAACCTCCTCTACCGCGAGGAGGAGCGCGAGATGCTGCCGCTCTGCGCCGACCAGGGAGTCAGCACCCTGCCGTGGAGTCCGCTGGCCCGCGGCCGCCTGACCCGGGACTGGGGCACGGTCACCGACCGCAGCTCCACCGACGACTTCGGCAGCCGCCTCTACCAGGACGGTGACCGCACCATCGTCGAGGCGGTCACCCGCATCGCCGGCGACCGGGGCGTCCCCCGCGCCCGGGTGGCCCTGGCCTGGCTGCTGGCCCAGGACACGGTGGCGGCCCCGATCGTGGGAGCGGGCAAGCCGCACCACATCGAGGACGCCGTGGCGGCGGTGGACCTGGAGCTCAGCGAGAAGGAGATCGAGGAACTGGAGAGGCCCTACACGGCCCGCCCCGTCGTCGGTCACGGCTGACAGGCCCGCCTGGCTAGTGAGGTCCGTGCGGTGCGAACTCCGTACCGCACGGACCCGCCCCCTCGCTCTCCGCCAGGGCCACCCGCTCGCCGTTCATCGACAACGTCCGGTAGTAGTGCCCGATCCGCTCGGTGGAGGCGCCCACGTAGTGCCCGATGAACGAGCGCCGGAACCGGTCGGCGGTGCGGTTCGGCCGGGATCCGTGCACCAGGCTGCCGTTGAAGAACAGGACGTCCCCCGGAGCCATGTCGACGGGAACCGGCGCGAGCCCCGGCGGCGGTGGCACGTACTCCCGCGCGAACGACACCTCGGAGTCCGCGAGTTCGGGGCAGAACAGGTCCATCCGGTGCGTGCCCGGGACGACTTCGAGACCGCCGTTGTCCCGGTCGATCACATCGCAGGCCACCCAGGCCGCGACACACGTGCCCGGCTCGGCCCGCAGATAGAAGTTGTCCTGGTGCAGCGCCTGCCCGCGCGCCCCCGGCGGCTTGAAGTAGAACATGCTCTGCGCGGCCAGCACC
This sequence comes from Streptomyces sp. NRRL B-24085, assembly GCF_001282115.1. Classification (GTDB taxonomy): domain Bacteria; phylum Actinomycetota; class Actinomycetes; order Streptomycetales; family Streptomycetaceae; genus Streptomyces. The sequence continues at coordinate 24,062 of NZ_LJBR01000366.1, forward strand.
TCCTCCCCGAGCAGCGTCTCCAGCACCTCCCGCAGTCGCGCGTCCAGCAGGAACCGCCGCGCGAGGTCGCTGATCTCGTGCGGCTGCATCACGCGCGGATACCTCCGCAGCGGATCAGCCGACTCACCCCGCGCGCTCGGCTCGAAGTGCCCCGGCACCGGCCCCCCGGCGTGCAGGGCCGTGAACGCGGCGCACAGCCGGTCGATCTCCTCGCGCGCGAACAGCCCCCGGGCGACCGTGAAGCCGTCCTCCTGGAACCGCCGGACCCCTGTCGCGATGCCTGTGACTGTCATGTGTCCCCTCCTCGGTCTGATGTGTTCCACTCGTCACGCTAGGCCGCAGCCCGTGCCAGGAGGATGCCCGTGACCGCCGACGGATTGCCCGAGACCGCTGCCTCCCATGACCCCGGTCCGCCGCCGGGCCTCGTGGTCGTGGGCCGCTACGACGAACGCCCGGGGTACGCCGTCCAGCGGCCGCGTGGCGCCGAGAGCTGGCTGTTCACCTGGACGCTGAACGGCCGGGGCACCCTGCGCCAGGGACGGAGCGAGACCGGTGCGGGCGCCGGCGACCTGGTGGTGCTCGCTCCCGGCACCCCGCACCGCTACGGCGTCCAACAGGGCGCAGACCACTGGGAGTTCTGGTGGGCGCACTGCGGAGCCCGGCCGTCCTGGACCGCCTGGCTGGGACCGCACGGCAGGGGAGACGGGCTGTACGTCGTCACCCCGGAGCCCGCCGGCGCCGGCTCGCACGCCCGTATCGAGGCGGCCTTCCGCCGGATGCTCGCCGACGCCCGCTGGACGGGCACCGGCACCCCGCCCGACACCGCCCCGCCCGACGACCGGGTGGCCGTCGCCGTGGCCCACGGCACCACGGCCCGCGAACTCGCCCTGTGCGCACTGGAGGAGGTCGTGCTGCTCACCGCCGGAGCCGCGCGCGGGACGCGGTCCGGGACCGGCGTCGACCCCCGTGTCCAGCGCGCCCAGGAGCTGATCGCCGCCGACCCCGGTGCCCCGCACACCGTCCGGTCGCTCGCCGCCGAGGTCTCGCTCTCCCCGTCCCGGTTCGCCCACCTCTTCACCGGGCAGCTCGGCCGCTCACCCATGCGCGCGCTCCGCGAGGCGCGGTTGCAGCACGCCGCCCGGCTGCTGGAGAGCACCGACCTGTCCGTGGAACGCGTCGCGGCCGCCTCCGGCTTCGCCAGCCCCTTCCACTTCAACCGTGTCTTCCGTGACCGCTACGGCACTCCGCCGGGTGCCTACCGGGCGGGCTCCCCAATGGTTGGGGCATGACATCACCGGGCGCCCGGACATGCTGTGTAGTGGACGTTCAATGGTTGTCTGGATCTCGTCAGGGAGTTGACTGGATCTCGTTTCCCATTGCCGAATCCCAAGAACCGCAAACCGCGGGGCCCCGGTGTTGACAAAACGTCTATCTATGCCGGGCCAACGGGAGGCGTAAAAGCGCGAGATCACTTGTTGGGCGTCCCTGACCTGTGCAAAGGTGTGCCTTGTCAGCGCACGGACAATGCAAATTCCTCCTGTGTGCACGTGACCCCCGCCGTACGCCCTTCATGCTTCAAAAGAGCTGTCCCAGGCGGACGAACCCATTGGTATGGACTTATGCAACGCAGCATGCCCTCGGGAGGAAATGCCGCCGTGAAAGACGCAGGACTGTCGAATTCCCCGTCTCCGGTTCGCCCGTACGACGTCACGGACGAGCAACTGAGCGCCGAGCTCAAGAAGTGGAGCGGCACGACGCCGGCCCTGCAGCCCGTCGGTGAACTCCTCGACCGGCACTGGGAAGCCGCCTTCGCCTACGCGCGGCTGTGCACCGACGGTCCCCGCCCCGCGGGCATGCTCACCACGGCAGCGTTCACCCGCCTCTTCGGCGAGTCCCTGCGCCAGACCGGGCCGACCGCCGCCTGGCGGCCCCATCTGCTCGTCACCGTCCGCCGGATCGCGGCCGAGTGGGACGCCGACGGCCGGCGGGAGATGCTCCACCCCGAGCTGAGAACCGGGGCGGGCGGCGACCGCGCCGCGGCCCGGCTGCTGCCTCCCGCCGAGCGGCGCCTGCTGTCCGGTGCCTTCCAGCGCCTGCCGCAGTCCGCCCGCTGCCTGCTGTGGCACACCGAGGTCGAGGCCGAGCCGATCTCCGTCCCCGCGGGCCTCCTCGGCCTGGACGAGGAGGACGCCCGCATCGAACTCCGCCGGGCCCGCGAGCGGCTGCGCGAGGAGTGCCTCCAGGTCCACCGCGAACTCGCCCCCGAGCAGGAGTGCCGGCACTATCTGCGCCTGCTCGACGTGACCTACCGGCGCGGCGGCGTCGACGTCGACCCCGATCTGCGCGCGCACCTGGAGCGGTGCAGGCACTGCATGCACACCGCGGACCAACTGCACCAGTTCAACGGGCAGCTCGGGCTCGCCCTCGCCGAGGCCGTGCTCGGCTGGGCTGCCGCCGCCTACGTCCAGTCGCGGCTGACCGTCGACGACCCGGGAGCGGCGCGGGAGGCCCGGCGGCACGCTCCGGCGAGGCCGTTCGTGGCCGAGGACTTCGCGGCCCCGATGTCCCTTGCCGAACCGGGCCGGGACACCGCGGCAGCCGGCCCCGTTCCCGTCGACCCGGCGGCCACCGCTGCCGGCCCCCGCACCCGCTCCGCGTCCCGCCGCTCGGCCCACAAGGCCGCCCGCCGCGCCTCCCGCCGCAACCTCGCCGTCGCCGTCCTGACGGTGAGCGGGCTCGTCGTGCTTCCCCTGGTCATGTGGTCCTCGTTCCGCTCCGACGGCGACGGCCCCGTCGACGCCGCCCCCTCCGAGGCGCCGGGCTCCGACGCGGCCTCCTCGACCAGCGACCCGTCGAAGGCCGGGGCGAGCGAGGCACGCCAGGGAGACCTGCGCGGCCGTCTGCACAACGTCGAGTCCGGGCTGTGCGTCGACGTCGTCGGCGGGAAGCTCGCCCGGGGTGCCGAGACCGAACTGGCCGCGTGCTCCGGGGCCGAGGGCCAGCAGTGGTCGTACGAGGCCGACGGACTGCTGCGCAGCGGCTCCGACCCGGACCTGTGCCTCGACTCCCGCCTCGGGTTCTCGGTACGGCTCGCGACCTGCACGGGGGCGAGTGCGCCCGACGCCAAGGACATCCGCTACGACTTCACCCTCCAGGGCACCCTCGTACCGCGCTGGAACCAGGACCTGGCCCTGGCCCCCGCGGCCACGGACGGGTCCGGCGCGCTGGTCCTGAAGAACCGCGAGGACGGCCCCGCCCAGCGCTGGGTGTTCGACACCTCGACTGCCGACCCCCAGATGGCGGCGGTCAACTGGGACGAGGACAGCAGCCCCACCCCCACTCCGAAGTCCGCCCCCGTGCCCTCCAGGACGCCGAGGCCGACCCCGAAGGCGACCGCCGCACCGACGGCCACGCCGACCCCGTCGAGCAGCCCGTCCCCCGGCGACGACTGCTCCAACAACCCCTACTACTGCTCGTGGGGTGACCGGAGCGGTGGCGGATCCGGCGGCCATGGCGGTGGATACGGGTACGGCGGTGGTTACGGGTACGGAGGCGGCTACGGGGGCGGGCGCTGACCCCGCTCAGGTTCCGACGAGCTGGAGCGAGCCCCACAGGGCCGCCACCGACGCGGCCAGCGCGGTCGGTACGGTCAGCAGGCCGAGCCGGGTGAACTCGCCGAGGCCGACCTCGTGGCCGTCGCGGTGCAGGATGCGCCGCCACAGCAGTGTGGCCAGGGACCCGGCGTAGGTGAGGTTCGGGCCGATGTTCACCCCGAGCAGCACCGCGAGGACCGCGCCCGGCCCGGCCGCGGCGGTGAGCGGCAGCAGGACCAGGACCGCGGGCAGATTGTTGATCAGGTTCGCCAGCACGGCGGCCAGCGCGGCGATCCCCAGCAGCGCGAGGAGCCCCGTCCCGTCGGGCAGGACGTGGCGCAGGGCGTCCGCGAGGCCGTTGTCGACGACCGCGCGCACCACGATGCCGAGGGCGAGCACGAACGCCAGGAAGGCGGGTGCCGCCGCCCGCAGCACCGACACCGGGCCGGCCTTCCTCCGGACGAGCGCGCGGCCCGCGAGCACCAGGGCCCCCGCGCACGCGACCCAGGCGGGGTCCACGCCGAAGGCGGAGGCCACCACGAACCCGGCCAGCGTGCAGCCGACGGTGACCAGCGCGAACAGCGGCAGCGCGGGCTCCTCGGACGGCTCGGGGGAGTGGTCGACGACGGTGAGGTCGGTCTCGAAGAACCGCCGGAACACCACGTACTCGACGGCGATCGCCGCCAGCCAGGGCAACGTCATCAGCAGCGCGAACCGGGTGAAGCTCACCCCGCTCGCCTCGAAGGCCAGCAGATTGGTGAGGTTCGACACCGGCAGCAGCAGCGAGGCCGTGTTCGACAGGTGCGCGCACGCGTACACGTGCGGCTTCGCACGGGCCCCCATCCGGGAGGCCGTGACCAGCACCACCGGCGTCAGGAGCACCACGGTGGCGTCCAGGCTGAGCACCGCGGTGATCGCCGACGCCAGCCCGAACACACCGGTCAGCAGCCGCCCGGGCGAGCCCGCCGACCGCCGGGCCAGCCAGGCCCCGCAGGCCTGGAACAGCCCCTCGACGTCACAGAAGTGGGCGAGCACCAGGACCGCGGCCAGGAAGCCGACCACCGGCCCCAGCCGCTCGGCCTCCGCCCACGCGTGCTCCGGGGTGATCGCCCCGGTCAGGACCACGAGCCCCGCCGCGGGGACCGCGACCACGGCCTCCGGCAGGCCCAGGGGACGCAGAACCGCCCACACGAGTACGGCTACGAGAAGGGCGACGGACAGGGTTTCGGCGAGCGGGGTGTTCAGGGTGGTTCCTTCGAAGGGCGGACAGACCGTGCCCGGACATGAAACCAGGCCCGGGTAAGAACCCTCCAAACGTCCCCGGCCTGGGCCGTCAGGCGCCGGTGCCCGGGCTGAAGGGGATGAGCCGGACCGACGCCTCGTTGCCGGACACCGGGACCTCGCCGCCCTTCCAGGCCACCTTCAGCGGGTCCTCCTCGTCCGGCGGGGTCACCAGCAGGGCGGCGGGGGTGGCCGTGCCCGCCCCGCTGACCTCGGGGTTCGCGAAGGACAGTCCGGCCCAGGCGCTCTGGCCCGGCGCCAGTCGCACGGTCTGCGGACCGGTGGCGGAGCGCTCGGGGTCCGGGCCGAGCTGCCTGCCGGACGCGTCGACGAAGGCGGTGCCCGGATAGCCGTACAGGGTGCAGGTACGGCTCGACCTGTTCGTCAGCACGACCGGGAAGTTCTCCTGCCCGGCGCCGGGGTTGTTGCGGCCGACGGACGCGCTGAGCTCGGCGGTGTGGCAGCGGGTCCCGCCGGCCGGGGACGGCGTCGCGGACGGGGTCAGGGAGTTGCTCACCGCGTCGGTGGGGACGCCGCTCGGCGCGCCGCTCGCGTCCTGCGAGGCGGACGGCGCCGTGGAGTCGGTCGCGGGTGCCGCCGTGCCCGGCTCCGTACGGGAGCCGTCCGCCGTGCCGTCGCCGCTGCCGCAGCCCGCCAGCAGACCGAGCACCGCGACCGGACCCGCGAGCAGTGCCGCCCGCCGCACACCCAGGGACCTGTTCGTCATGTCTCCACACTCCCGCGGATTCCGCGCACGCGCCCGTACGGCGCCTTGTGCCCCGTCAGCGAGGCCCCGATGCGGCGCGGCCCGGAAAAGTTCGCTCACCGTTCCGAACGCTCACTCCAGGTCGAGGAGCCCGATCTCCGCCCAGATCGTCTTGCCGTCGGCCGTGTGGCGGCTGCCCCAGCGCTGGGTGAGCTGAGCCACCAGGAGCAGTCCCCGGCCGCCCTCGTCCCACGTCTTGGCGCGCCGCAGATGGGGCGCGGTGTGGTTGGTGTCGGAGACCTCGCAGATCAGCGTGGCCGCGTCATGGATGAGACGCAGCCGGATGGGACGGGCGCCGTACCGGATCGCGTTGGTCACCAGCTCGCTCGTCACCAGCTCGGCCGTGAACGAGGCCTCGCTCAGGTCCCAGCGGGCGAGCTGCTCCACGACCTGCTTGCGGACGGGCGCCACCAGCGACGGGTCGGCGGGGATGTCCCAGGTCGCCACCTGGGAGGCGGGCAGCCCCAGGGTGCGCGCCAGCAGCAGGGCCACGTCGTCCGTGGAGCCGCCGGCCGGGAGCAGTGCGTGCAGCACCCGGTCGCAGCTCTCCTCCAGGGAGTCGGAGGGCACGGCCAGGGTCTCGCACAGCAGCGCGCGGCCGGCGTCCTCGTCCCGCTCCCGGGACTCGATCAGCCCGTCCGTGAACAGGGACAGCACGGTCCCCTCCGGCAGCGCCAGCTCGGCGGACTCGAACGGCAGCCCGCCCAGGCCCAGCGGCGGCCCCGCGGGCAGGTCCACCAGGCGCGCCTCACCGCCCGGGGTCAGCATCACGGGCGCGGGGTGCCCGGCCCGGGCCAGCGTGCAGCGCCGCGACACCGGGTCGTACACCGCGTACAGACAGGTCGCCCCGACCTCACCGGGGCTGCCCTCGCCGCCGGCCTCCGCGGACAGCCGTACGACGAGGTCGTCGAGGTGGGTGAGGAGCTCGTCCGGGGCCAGGTCGATGTCGGCGAGGGTGCGCACGGCGGTGCGCAGCCGCCCCATCGTCGCCGAGGCCTGGATGCCGTGTCCGACCACGTCCCCGACGACCATCGCGACCCGCATCCCCGACAGCGGGATCACGTCGAACCAGTCGCCGCCCACCCCGGCGCGCGCGGCCGGGAGATAGCGGGAGGCCGCCTCCACGGCGGCCGTGCGCGGCAGGGATCGGGGCAGCAGACTGCGCTGGAGGGCGAGGGCGGTCTCGCGCTCGCGGGAGAAGCGGCGGGCGTTGTCGATGCAGACCCCGGCCCGCGCGGTGATCTCCTCGGCCAGCAGCACGTCGTCCGGGGTGAAAGGGTCGGGACGCCGGTAGCGGGTGAGGACCGCGACCCCGAGGGTCTGGCCGCGGGCCTGGATCGGCACGGACATCGTGGAGTGGATGCCGTACTCCTTCACCCGCTCGCCGCGGGTGGTGTTCCAGGTGAGCCACCGGTCGAGGCGTCCGGAGGCCACGGTGGCGACGATGGTGCGGCCCGCCGTCAGCGAGTCGGCCTGCGGTGAGGTGACGGGGTACAGCTCGGTGTGCCCGGGCTTGACCACCGCCATCGGATTGCCGGGGTCCACCGACTGGTGGGCGGCGCGACGCAGCTCGACCGGTGCGGTGAGCGGCGCCGGGGTCTCGCCCTCCTCGCGCGGGTCCAGCAGGTCGACGCTGACGAAGTCGGCGAGTGCCGGGACGCAGACGTCCGCCAGCTCCTGGGCCGTGCGGGTCACGTCGAGGGTGGTGCCGATGCGCACACTCGCCTCGTTGACGAGCTGGAGCCGCTCGCGGGCGAGGAAGTTGTCGGTGAAGTCGTGGGCGGCCAGGCAGACGCCCCGCACCCGGCCCGCCGGGTCGGTGACCGGCGCCATCCGGGCCAGCCAGGCGTGCGCGCGGTCCTCGCCGCCGGTGCGCATGTACGTCTGCACGTCCTTGGGCCGGCCCGTGGTGAGCACGTGCAGCAGGTGCTCCTCCAGCTCCTCGCTCTGCGGCTTCCCGCCGATCTCGGACAGCCTGAGCCCCTGGATGCGCTTCTCGGGCAGTCCGATCACGTCGGCCATGGCGTCGTTGACCCGGCGCAGCCGCAGGTGTTCGTCGTACACGGCGACGGCACAGGGCGACTGGGTCAGCACGGCCGTGCCCAGCGGATCGTCGGGGGAGCGGGGGCCGCCGGGCTCCAGCGGGGTGACCACGAGCCAGTGCCCAGGGCCGCCGTCCGCCGACTTCTGGTGGTGGGCGAGCAGCCACACCGAGACCGCGGTGCCGTCGCGGTGGCACAGGGTGAGGGTGCCGTCCCAGCGGGCGCCCACGGGCCCGTCGGGCACTTCCCCGCCCCCGCTGACCAGGAGGTTCACCGCCGGTCTGCCCACGACTTCGGCGGGCGACCAGCCCAGCAGCCGCTGCGCGCCGGCGTTCCAGGCGACCAGCGTGCCGTCCTCACCGACGACGGCACGAGCCGTCGCCGCGTCGTCGAACGGGTACACGAGGGTCATCGTCGCCACTCCATTGCGCGCACTCTCAGTGAACAAACAGGTCACTTGGGTTCCAGCCTAGTGCGTCGCGCTGGGTCACGAACGGTGAACCCCTGTGCACGCCCCACCCGTGACCGGAGCGCCGTCAAGGGGGAAATCCGGCCGGGGCGGCGCGCGGGGGAGGAGCAGCCGACCGCACCCCCGACTGCCCTGACCGGCGCACAGCTGCACCAGCCCGAACGGCAGCGCGGGCCGGTTCCGTCTGACATGGCAAGTGCCGTACGTACCGGGCGAGTTGACCGCGGTGACGAAGGCGACCGGCAGGACGGTCGCCGGCGACGTGCTCCGCACGGCGAGCCGGTCCCACGCCGTACGTCTCACCGCCGGCCGGAACTCCCGCGCCGGGGACGGCCGTTCGCCGGTCTTCGGCACCGCGGACGTCGCCGACTCCCGTGGAACGGTCGTCCCGACGCCGGGCCCCTGATCGCCTTCGCGGTCTCCGGCGGCTCGCTCGCCGGGCCCGGCAACGGCCGTGAGGAGAGCGCCGAGCGCTGTCAGGCCGGTACCCGCAGACGCCGTCCGCGGCTTTCGCCGGACAACTCACGCTGACCAGTGCGTATCCGGGCGAGTCCCGGGGAGCGGTGCGCGTCGCCGAGCCTGAGGTTCCGGAGTGGGGACCGCTTCGCAGGCGGTCCCGGCGGAACCCGTCCCGTCCGGACCGTTGACGGGGTGTCATGCCTGCAACAAACATGGCCTGCGACCGTTGGGAGCGCTCCCATCCCGAGCGCCGCCCGTATCTCCCCCGAGGAGCCCGGACGTGAACAGACGCAGAACCGCCCTGTTGTCCCTGACCGCGCTGCTGGGTGCGGCACTAGTGGTCTCGCCCGTCTCCCCGGCCGCCGCCGACGAGGTCGAGCAGCTCAAGAACGGCAGCTTCGACACCGCCGTCGAGCCCTGGTGGGCGAGCAGCAACGTCACCGCGGCCGTGTCCGACGGACAGCTCTGCGCGGACGTGCCGGGCGGCACCGCCAACCGCTGGGACGCCGCCGTCGGCCAGAACGACCTCACCCTGGTGAAGGGGGAGTCGTACAAGTTCTCCTTCACCGCGAAGGGTTCGCCCGAAGGGCATGTCGTGCGGGCGATCGTGGGGCTGCAAGTGGCGCCCTACGACACCTATTTCGAGGTGAGCCCGCAGCTCAGCGTGTCCGGGAACTCCTACTCGTACACGTTCACCTCGCCCGTCGACACCGCCCAGGGACAGGTCGGCTTCCAGCTCGGCGGCAGCGCCGACCCGTTCCGCTTCTGCATGGACGACGCCTCCCTGCTGGGCGGGGTCCCGCCCGAGGTGTACGAGCCCGACACCGGGCCGCGCGTGCGTGTCAACCAGGTCGCCTACCTGCCCGCCGGGCCCAAGAACGCCACCCTGGTCACCGACGCCACCGCGCAACTGCCCTGGCAGCTCAAGAACGCCTCCGGCGCCGTCGTCGCCCACGGCACGACCGTGCCCCGCGGCGTCGACGCCTCCTCCGGGCAGAACGTCCACTCCATCGACTTCGGCGCCTACAAGAAGCGCGGCACGGGCCTCACACTGGTCGCGGACGGCGAGACCAGCCGACCCTTCGACATCGGCACGGGCGCCTACGAGCAGCTCCGCCTCGACGCGGCGAAGTACTACTACACCCAGCGCAGCGGCATCGCCATCCGCGACGACCTGCGCCCCGGCTACGGCCGCGCCGCCGGTCACGTGAACGTGGCCCCCAACCAGGGCGACAAGGACGTGCCCTGCCAGCCCGGCGTGTGCGACTACACCCTCGACGTCACCGGCGGCTGGTACGACGCCGGCGACCACGGCAAGTACGTCGTCAACGGCGGCATCTCCACCTGGGAGGTGCTCAGCACCTACGAACGCGAGCTGCTGGCCCGCACCGGGCAGCCCGCGAAGCTCGGCGACGGCACCCTCGCCATCCCCGAGAGCGGCAACAAGGTCCCGGACATCCTCGACGAGGCCCGCTGGGAGCTGGAGTTCCTGGTGAAGATGCAGGTGCCGGACGGGAAGCCGCTGGCCGGGATGGCCCACCACAAGATCCACGACGAGCAGTGGACCGGTCTGCCGCTGCTGCCGAGCGACGACCCGCAGAAGCGTGAACTGCACCCGGTGTCCACCGCGGCCACCCTGAACCTCGCCGCGACGGCCGCGCAGGCCGCCCGCCTGTACAAGCCCTACGACAAGGCGTTCGCGGCGAAGGCCCTGGCGGCCGCCCGCAAGGCCTGGACCGCAGCCCTCGCCCACCCCGACCTGTACGCCTCGGACAGCGACGGCACCGGCGGCGGCAGCTACGCCGACAACAACGTCACCGACGAGTTCTACTGGGCGGCCGCCGAGCTGTACCTGACCACGGGCGAGAAGACCTTCCAGGACCGTGTGCTCGCCTCACCGGTGCACACCGCCGACATCTTCAGCCCCGTCGGCTACGACTGGGCCCGCACGGCCGCGGCGGCCCGGCTGGACCTGGCGACCGTGCCCAGCAAGCTGCCCGGCCGCGACAAGGTCCGCCAGTCCGTCGTCAAGGGCGCCGACCGCTACCTGGCCACCCTGAAGGCCCACCCCTACGGCATGCCGTACGCCCCGGAGGGCAACCTCTACGACTGGGGCTCCAACCACCAGATCCTGCACAACGGGATCGTCATCGCCACCGCCTACGACATCACCGGCGCATCCAAGTACCGGGACGGCGCGCTCCAGGGCATCGACTACATCTTCGGCCGCAACGCCCTGAACATCTCGTACGTGACCGGCTACGGCGAGGTCAACTCCCACAACCAGCACGCGCGCTGGTACGCCCACCAGCTCGACCCGAACATGCCGAACCCGCCGAAGGGCACCCTGGCCGGCGGGCCGAACTCGCTCATCCAGGACCCCTACGCACAGAGCAAACTCCAGGGCTGCGTCGGCCAGTTCTGCTACATCGACGACATCCAGTCCTGGTCGACCAACGAGCACACCATCAACTGGAACTCCGCTCTGACCCGGATGGCGTCGTTCGTGGCGGATCAAGGCTGACCCACGCGTGTTCCACCAGCTCACCGGGCCGTTCGTGCGCGGTGAGCGTGTGGAGCCGGGCCTGATCGAGCGGCTGGTGCACCTCCACGTACTCACCGTGCGGCAGCCGCTTGATCACCCCGGTCTCCCGGCCGTGCAGCACCAGTTCGCGGTCCCGGAGCTGGAGGCCGAGGCAGATGCGCCGGGTGGCGACGAAGACGACCACCGGGACCACGAACATCCCGATCCGCACGGCCCAGGTGACGGTGTTGATCGACAGGTGCAGCCGGGTCGCCACGATGTCGTTGCCGCCGCCCGCCAGCAGGATCAGGTACAGGCTGATCCAGGACGTGCCGATCGCCGTACGGACCGGCCTGTTGCGCGGGCGGTCCAGCAGGTGGTGCTCCCGCTTGTCCTTGGTGAACCGGGCCTCCAGGAACGGGTAGATCCCGATGAAGACCAGCAGCAGCGGGAAGACCACGACCGGGATCAGCACCCCCAGGATCAGCGTGTGGCCCCCGAGGGTGATCTCCCAGCCCGGCATCACCCGCACCAGGCCCTCCGCGAAGCCCAGGTACCAGTCCGGCTGCGCGCCGGTGGAGACCTGGTCGGCGCGGTAGGGACCGTACGACCAGACCGGGTTGATCGAGGCCACGGCCGCGATCAGGGTGAGCGTCCCGAACACCAGGAAGAAGAACCCGCCCGCCTTCGCCAGGTACACCGGGAAGAACGGGGTGCCGACCACGTTTCGTTCGGTCTTTCCGGGCCCCGCGAACTGGGTGTGCTTGTGGTACACGACCAGGATCAGGTGGGCCACCACCAGAGCCGCCATGATGCCGGGGATCACCAGGATGTGCAGCGAGTAGAAGCGGGCCACGATGTCGTGGCCGGGGAACTCGCCGCCGAACAGGAACAGCGCGAGGTAGGTGCCGACGATCGGCACCGACAGGGTGGCGCCGTAGACGAACCTGAGGCCCGTGCCGGACAGCAGGTCGTCCGGCAGCGAGTAGCCGAACAGGCCCTCGAACAGGCCGAGGAACAGCAGGGACCAGCCGAACAGCCAGTTGACCTCGCGCGGCTTGCGGAACGAGCCGGTGAAGAAGTGCCGCATCATGTGCGTGAGCATCCCGGCCACGAAGATCAGCGCCGACCAGTGGTGCAGTTGCCGGATCAGCAGACCGCCGCGCACGTCGAAGCTGATGTCGAGCGTGGAGGCGTACGCCTCCGACATGCGCACGCCGTTCAGGGGCGTGTAACTGCCGTGGTACGTCACCTCGTTCATCGACGGGTGGAAGAACAGGGTGAGCCATACGCCGGTCAGGATCAGCACGACGAAGCTGTACAGGCAGATCTCGCCGAGCAGGAAGGACCAGTGGTCCGGGAAGACCTTGCGCAGGTACTTCGCGCCCAGTGTGCGGGTGCCCAGCCGTCCGTCGAGCCAGCCCGAGAGCCGCTCGCCCCTGCCCGCCGGGAGTTCCGTGCGCGTCACGCCTCCTCCTTCTGCACGTGCGAGAGTTTGTCGGGGTTGGTGACGACGAAGAGGCCGCAGACCCGGTCGCCCTGCGGGGTGAGGTCCATGACGATCACCGCGTACGGCGCGTCGTCCTGGAACAGCACGGCCGCGTCGTCGCCGTTGACCCTGCGGTAGCGCAACTCCAGGGCGGATCCCCGGGCCCCGCCCCGCTTCGCGTAACCGGTGAGCAGCCGTACGGCCTTGTCGCGGCCGTGCACCGGGCGCAGCGCCGTCGGCCTGCGCTTGCCGCCGCCGTCCGTCCACACCGTCACGTCCGGCGCGAGGATCTCCATCAGCTCCGCGATGTCCCCGCCGACGGCGGCCTGCACGAAACGTTCCGTCGCCTCCCGGCGGACCCGGGGGTGCGCCTCGTACAGCGGACGGCGGGCGTGCACGTGGGCCCGGGCGCGGTGCGCCACCTGCCGTACGGCGGCCGGGGTGCGGTCGAGGATCTCCGCGATCTCGGTGTGGGCGTACCCGAACACCTCGTGCAGCACGAACACCGCGCGTTCCAGCGGGGACAGCGACTCCAGGACCACCAGCATCGCCAGCGACACGGACTCGGTGCGCAGTGCGGGGTCGTCGGCGCCGTCCTCGTCGGCGACCAGCGGCTCGGGCAGCCACGGGCCGACGTAGGTCTCCCGGCGGCGGCTGATCACGGCCCGCCGCTGGAGCGTGTGGTTGACGGCGATCCGGACCAGGTAGGCGCGGGGGTTGTCGACCCCGCCCACACCCCGGCGTGACCACGACAGCCAGGTGTCCTGGAGCACGTCCTCGGTGTCGGCGACGCTGCCCAGCATGTTGTAGACGACTCCGAACAACAGCTCCCGGTGCTCGACGAAGACACCGGTCGCCGCCTCGGCGTCGGGATCGCGGATCTCGGACATCTTGTGTGGCCTCCCAGTAGCGCGCTCACTACTGCGAGGCCCCGCGGCCGCGGAATGTGACATCCGCGGCCCGGATGTGACCCACGCCTCATCTAGGAGGCGTCGTGGAACACGATCCCCAGCGCGTGCCGCCGGCCGGAGCGCACCGTGCTCACCCCGTGCCGCATCGCCCCGGCGGACCAGCCGCGCTTCGTGCGCACCGGCCGTTCGCGGGTCGTGAAGACCATGCCGTGACCCCGGGGGAGGACGGTCGCCGTGCCACGGGACTGGGCGCGGGGACGCTGCTCGACCATCAGGAACTCGCCGCCGGTGTAGTCGCTGCCGTACGCGTCCAGGCCCACCACCACCTGGAGGGGGAAGACCAGGTCGCCGAAGACGTCCCGGTGCAGGGCGTTCCAGTCGCCCGCCGTGTAGCGCAGCAGGATCTGGGCGGAGCGGTCCTGCCCGGCGGCGTGACAGCGCTCCAGCCACTCGTCGAGGGAGTCCGGCCAGGGGGCGGGACGGCCGAGCCGGGCGGCCCAGTCACGGGCGACGGGCAGCAGCCGCGGGTAGAGCGCGGCGCGCAGGGCGGCGACCGGAGCGGGCAGGTCGTGGGTGAAGTAGCGGTACTCGCCCGAACCGAAGCGGTGGCGGGCCATGTCGACGGTGGTGCGGAACAGCTCCGGCTTCTCGTAGAGCGCCGTCAGGTCCCGGCACTCGGCCGGTGTCAGCAGCGGTGCCGTCGGCGCGCAGCCGTGCACGTCCAACTCGGCGGCGAGCGCGGCCCAGTCGGTCTCGGCGGCCCGGGCGGCGGCCAGGTCGGGGGTGACTGTCATGACGTTTCCTCCTCCTTTCGAGTCTCGGACCCGGACCAGCGCGCGTCCGGCGGGAATCGGACACCGTGCTCGACCCCCTTCGGTACCGCTTTCCGACCTGCCTGACCTGCGACTATTTACGGCCGAGTACCCGCGCGGTACCGTGAAGGCATGCCAGCTCTCAACGTGGAGTTCAGCGATCGCGAGCTAGAGGACCTGCGCCAGATCGCCAAGGAGCGCGGTACGTCGATGAAGGCCCTCGTCCGGGAGGCCGCCGCGGCCGACATCGCCCGGCACCGGGCCCTCCAGGAGGGTGCGGAGGCGTTCCGGCGGTTCTTCTCCGCCCACGCCGACGAGTTCGCCGCCGCCTTCCCCGAGGACGAACCGGCCGCCAAGGGCGCGGGACGGGTCGCCTGAGCGATGGCATCCGTGGTTCACATCGACGTGCCCTGGCTGCTCCAGCGGCACGAAGAGGTCCTGCCCGACCAGCCCACGATCAACGACTTCTCGGCCCTCGTCGCCGCCGTCGCCCGGCACCGCGTCGACCCGCCCCGCCTCGGCGTAGACTCCGACCCGGCCTGGCGCGCGGCGGCCCTCCTGCACACCCTGGCGCTGCTCAAGCCCTTACCGTCGGCCAACGCCCGCTTCGCCTGTGCCACCGCCGTGGCCTACATGTTCGTCAGCGGCGTCGGCATCGACCCGCCCTACGGGGCCCTCGTCGACCTGGCCCGCGACCTGATCTCCGGCAAGACCGACGTGTACGGCGCGGCCGACCGGCTGCGCTCCTGGCAGATCTGAGGCCGCCGGGCCGCGCCGCCGGTCCGGAGCCGGACCCGGGTGCCCGGGCCGGACGCCGACCACCTCGCCCCCGGGGCCGCCGACCGAGGGCGGGAGGAACGGGGTCGGCGGCCGGGGTTTCGCGCGGGAGAGCCGCCGTCCCGCGCGGGGCCTCCGAGAAGGGCCGTCTCCAGTGGACTACCGGTCATCGCGCCGGGGGAGCGTGCGCGGCGCTCCGGCGCGTGCGCGGGTTTCACACGGGGCGCATGGAATGTCGAAAGCCGGTGCGAGGGCACGCGGTTGCGACTTCGTCTGACCATCTTTCAAAGTGATGCGGATGTTGCCCAGGTGCCTTGTTGGCCGTGAGTGACCTGTGCAAGGGTGAACCACCTGTGTGGGGGGCAAGGCCGGGTCGCATTCGTCCCGTGGGGAACCGGGGCGAGGGGGCACCGGCGAATTCGTGCTTCCCACCCTCGCGCCCGAAAGGGATGCCCTTCGGCATGCCATTTCGGCAGGGGAACTTCAGTGCGTCCCATGTCTGTGGGAAGGAAACCCGCTCAGTGCCCACCCCCCACC
>NZ_LJBR01000367.1 GCF_001282115.1 Streptomyces sp. NRRL B-24085
GAGTCTCCTCCGGCCCCGCCGCGTTCCCCCGTACCCCGCCCCCGACTGTGCACCGAGAGCGGAGACAGCGCATGACCACCACCCTCAACTCCACCCATCTCGTGGTGAAGTCCGGAACCTCCTGGAACGACGCCTGGCAACGCTGCCTCGCGGTCGCCCCCGAGGCATTCCGGGACGACCGCGTCCTCAACCTCTGGGCCTCCGCCTGGCGGGCCGACGGCCGGGCGCTGCCCGCCACCAGCCCCGTCGACGGCAGCCCCATCGCCGGCCCGCCGCGCCTGGACCGGGAAGCCGCCCACCACGCCGTCCGCGCCTCCCTCGACCAGCACCGCGCCTGGCGGCACATCCGGCTCGAAGAACGCCGGGCCCGCGTCGCCGCCACCCTCGACGCCCTCACCCAGCACCGCGAACTCCTCGCGCTGCTCCTCGTGTGGGAGATCGGCAAGCCCTGGCGGCTCGCGCAGGCCGACGTCGACCGAGCCATCGACGGCGTCCGCTGGTACGTCGACGGCATCGAACCGATGGTCGAGGGCCGCTCCCCGCTGGACGGCCCGGTGTCCAACATCGCCAGCTGGAACTACCCGATGAGCGTGCTCGTCCACGCCATGCTGGTGCAGGCCCTGGCCGGCAACGCGGTCATCGCCAAGACCCCCACCGACGGCGGCGTCGCCTGCCTCACCCTGGCCTGCGCGCTCGCCGCCCGCGAGGGCATCCCCGTCACCCTCGTCAGCGGCAGCGGAGGAGAGCTGTCCGAGGCGCTGGTGCGGGCGCCCGAGATCGGCTGCGTCTCCTTCGTCGGCGGCCGCGACACCGGCGCCGCCGTCGCCACCGCCGTCGCCGACCTCGGCAAGCGGCACGTCCTCGAACAGGAGGGACTCAACACCTGGGGCATCTGGAACTTCACCGACTGGGACGCGCTCACCGCCGTCGTCCCCAAGCTCTTCGACTACGGCAAGCAGCGCTGCACCGCCTACCCGCGGTTCGTCGTCCAGCGCGAGCTGTTCGACGAGTTCCTGGCCGCCTACCTCCCGGCGGTGCGCACCCTGCGCCTCGGCCACCCGCTCGCCGTCGAGCACCCCGACGACCCGTACCCGGCACTGGACTTCGGGCCGGTGATCAACGCGGCCAAGGCGAAGGAACTCCGCGACCAGGTCGCCGAGGCCATCAGCCGCGGAGCCGTCCCCGTGCACCGCGGCAGCGAGGCGGACGCACGCTTCCTGCCCGGCCAGGACACCTCGGCGTACGTCCAGCCGGTCACGCTCCTGAACCCGCCGCCGTCCTCGCCGCTGCACCACGCGGAACCCTTCGGCCCGGTCGACACCATCGTCCTGGTCGACACGGAGGCGGAACTGCTGGCCGCGATGAACGCCTCCAACGGCGCCCTGGTGGCCACCCTGTCCACCGACGACCGGGCCACCTTCGACCGGCTCGCCCCGCAGATCCGCGCGTTCAAGGTCGGTCACGGCAAGCCGCGTTCCCGTGGCGACCGCGACGAACTGTTCGGCGGATTCGGCGCCTCCTGGCGCGGTGCCTTCGTCGGCGGCGAACTGCTCGTGCGGGCCGTCACCCAGGGCCCGGCGGGCGAACGGCTGCCCGGCAACTTCCCCGAGTACCAGCTCATGCCGTGAGGCGCGACCGGGCGGCGCCGATGAGGAGGCGCCGCCCGGCCACCGGCGAACACACGACGACGCAGAGACGAGGTGACGAGCATGACGCTGGCTCTTGAGGGTGTGCGGGTGTTGGACATGACGCATGTGCAGTCGG
>NZ_LJBR01000368.1 GCF_001282115.1 Streptomyces sp. NRRL B-24085
CCCACCAGCACCCCCACCGTGTCGACCCCGGCCGCCCGCTGCGAGTCGAGCAGCAGCCGGCCGTGCCCGTCGTCGCCGACCCGGGCCAGCAGCGCCGTGCGGGCGCCCAGCCGGGCCGCCGCGACCGCCTGGTTGGCGCCCTTGCCCCCCGGGTGCACGGCCAGGTCCGAACCGAGCACCGTCTCGCCGGCCCCCGGCCGCCGCTCCACGCCGATCACCAGGTCGGCGTTGGCCGACCCTACGACCAGAAGGTCGTAGTCGTACATGAATGACTCCCCTAGTCAGTGACGCGGGGCGGGCGGTCGAAGCGACCGCCCGCCCGTACGTCGTCGTCAGCCCGTGAAACCGGCCACGTTCTCCTTGGTGACCACCTTCACCGGCACCTTGACGGTCTCCTCGACCTTCTTGCCCTCAAGGGCCTTCAGCGCGTTGTCCACCGCGATTTTGCCGAGTTGGGAGGGCTGCTGTGCCACGGACGCGTACAACGTGCCGCCCTTGACCGCGTTCAGGCCGTCCGGAGTGCCGTCGAAGCCGACCACCGAGACCGACTTGCCGGCCTTGGAGCCCAGCGCCTTGATCGCGCCGAGCGCCATCTCGTCGTTGGCGGCGATGACGCCCTGGACGTCCGGGTGGGCCTGGAGCAGGTTCGACATCACGTCGAGGCCCTTGGTGCGGTCGAAGTCGGCGGGCTGCTGGGCGACGACCTGGATGCCCGGGTAGGCCTTGAGTCCCTTGGCGAAGCCCTCCGCGCGCTCCCGGGCGGCCGACGTGCCGGCCTGGCCCTGGAGGATGACGATCTTGCCCTTGCCGCCGAGCTTCTCGCCGATGGTCCTGGCGGCGAGTTCACCGCCGGCGATGTTGTCGGAGGCCACGAGGGCGTCCGTCCTGGCGTTGTTGACGCCCCGGTCGACCGCGATGACGGGGATCTTCGCCTTGTCGGCGGCCTTCACGGAGTTGCTCGCCGCGTCCGAGTCCACCGGGTTGACGATGATCGCGCCGAGGTTGGAACTGGTGAAGTTCTGGAGCTGGTTGGCCTGCTGGGAGGCGTCGTTCTGGGCGTCCGTGACGGTCAGGTCCACGCCCAGCTTCTTCGCCTCGGCCTGGGCGCCCGAGCGGATCTGCACGAAGAACGGGTTGTTGAGGGTCGACAGCGACAGGCCCACCTTCGGGTTCGCCGTCGAGGACGAGTCGTTGTGCAGGAACGAGGTCGCGCCGACGATCGCCACGGTGACCACGGCCGCGAGCCCGTACGTCGCCGCCTGGCGCCCCTTGCCGCCCGGCCCGCCGGCACCCGCGGCCACCGGGGTCGCCCCGGCCTTGCGGCGCAGGGTGTCCAGGAGCACCGCCAGCGCGATGACGACACCGATGACGACCTGCTGCCAGAACGCGGACACGTTCAGCAGGTTGAGGCCGTTGCGCAGCACCGCGAGGATCAGCGCGCCGATCAGCGTCCCGGACGCCTTGCCGGTGCCGCCCGCGAGCGAGGCGCCGCCGATGACGACCGCGGCGATCGCGTCCAGCTCGTAGCCGTCGGCGGCCTGCGGCTGGGCCGAGGACAGCCGCGCGGCGAGCACGACACCCGCGACGGCCGCGAACACACCGGAGAAGGCGTAGATGGCGAGCTTCTGCCTCTTCACGCGGAGACCGGAGAGGCGGGCCGCCTCCTCGTTGCCGCCGATCGCGTACATGGAGCGGCCGATGTACGTCCGGCCCAGTACGAAGGCCGCGACCAACCCCATGACGACCATGACCAGGACGGGCACCGGCAGCCAGCCGCCGAGCGTGTCACCGAGGTGCGAGACGGAGTCGGGGAAGGCGATCGGGGAGCCCTCGGAGATCACCAGCGACAGACCGCGGGCCACCGAGAGCATCGCCAGCGTGGCGATGAACGGCGGGAGCTTGCCGTACGCGATGAGGAAGCCGTTGACGAGTCCGGCCGCGATGCCGGTCACCACGGCGAGGACGACGGCTATGAAGACCGGCACCCCGTGCGAGGTGGCGCTCCAGGCGAGGACGGTGGCCGACAGGGCCGCCACCGAGCCCACCGACAGGTCGATGCCCGCCGAGACGATCACGAAGGTGACACCGAAGGCGAGGATGGCGGTGACGGCCGCCTGGACGCCGACGTTGAGCAGGTTGTCGGTGGTCAGGAAGTCGCCGGACAGCGCCGACATGGCGATGACGAGGACGATCAGCGCGGTGAGCGCGCCGTTGTCGAGCAGGAGACGGCGCAGGCCACCCGCGCTCGCTCCGCTTCTGAGCGTGTCAGTGGCCACGGGGGGCCTCCTTGTCGGTCTTGACGGTGTTCGTGCTGACGGCGAGGGCCATCACGGAGTCCTGCGTGGCCTCGTCGGCGTCGAGTTCGCCGGCGATCCGGCCCTGGGCCATCACCAGCACCCGGTCGCTCATGCCGAGCACCTCGGGCAGATCGCTGGAGATCATGAGGACGGCGGCACCGGCCGCGGTGAGTTCGTTGACGAGCTGGTAGATCTCGACCTTGGCGCCGACGTCGATCCCGCGCGTGGGCTCGTCGAGGATCAGCACCTTGGTGTCGGCGAGCAGCCACTTGCCGATGACGACCTTCTGCTGGTTGCCGCCGGAGAGGGTCCGCACATGCTGGTGCAGGCCCGCCATCCGCACCCCGAGCTGCTCGGCGATCCGCGCGGCGGCCGCCCGCTGCCCCTTGAGGTCGACGAGCCCGCCGCGGGTCGCCGAGCGCATGGTCACCAGACCCAGGTTCTCCTCGACCGACTGGTCGAGCACCAGGCCCTGGCCCTTGCGGTCCTCCGGGATCAGGCCGATCCCGGCCGCCATCGCGGCGCCCACGTCATGGCCCCGCAGGGCCGTCCCGGCGACGTGCACGGTCCCCCTGTCGTACGGGTCCGCGCCGAACACGGCCCGCACGACCTCGGTACGGCCCGCGCCGACCAGCCCGGCGATGCCGACGACCTCACCGGCGTGCACCTCGAAGCTGACGTCGTGGAAGACGCCGTCACGGGTGAGGCCCTCGACCTTCAGCAGGGCCGAACCGGTGTCCCCGCGCTCCCGCGGGTACTGCTGCTCGATCGACCGCCCCACCATCAGGCGCACGAGTTCGTCCTCGGGCGTGGTGGCGGGCACCTGGCCGACGGACTTCCCGTCCCGGACGACCGTGACCCGGTCGCCCAGGGCGGCGATCTCCTCCAGGTGGTGGGTGATGAAGACGATCCCGACCCCGTCCTCGCGCAGCCTGCGCACGATCGCGAAGAGCTTGTCGACCTCCTCGGAGGTGAGCACGGCGGTCGGCTCGTCCATGATCAGCACGCGCGCGTCCAGGCTGAGCGCCTTGGCGATCTCGACCATCTGGAGCCGGGCGATCCCGAGGTCACGCACACGCGCGCGGGGCGACACGTTGACCCCGACGCGCTGGAGCAGCACCTCGGCGTCGGCCTCCATCCGCTTCCGGTCGATCATTCCGAGGCGGCGCGGCTGGCGGCCCAGGAAGATGTTCTCGGCGACCGTGAGGTCGGGGACGAGGTTGAACTCCTGGTAGATGGTTGCGATGCCGAGCCGCTCGGCGTCCTGCGCCCCGCGGATGTGCACCTCCTCGCCGTCCACCAGGACGCGGCCCTCGTCGGGGTGGTAGGCGCCCGAGAGCATCTTGATCAGCGTGCTCTTGCCGGCGCCGTTCTCGCCGAGCAGTACGTGCACCTCGCCCCGGCGCAGGTCGAAGTCGACGCCGTCGAGCGCGACCACGCCGGGGAAGGACTTCCGTATGCCCTCGATGCGCAGCAACTCGTCCTCGTTGCTCACGACGTGCTCCTTTGCACAGGGTTGGGGTTCTCGCCGCAGGAGCGGCGGACGACCAGACGGGCGGGGAGGGTGACCGACGCGGGCGGCCGCCCCTCGATGCGGTCGACGAGCGCGCGCACGGCGGCCCGTCCCAGGTCGCCCGTGGGCTGGGCGATCGCGGTGATCGGCGGATCGGTGTGCACGAACCACGGGATGTCGTCGAACGCGGCCAGGGCCAGGTCCTCGGGCACGCGCAGCCCACGCGCGCGTACGGCGTCCAGCGCGCCGAGCGCCATCAGGTTGTCGGCCGCGAAGACGACCTCGGGCGGCTCGGGCAGGTCGAGGAAGCCCTCGGTGACCCGCCGTCCGCTCTCGGCCTGGAAGTCGCCCTGCCCTATGTAGGCGTCGGGCAGTTCCAGGCCGTGCGCCTCCAGGGCCTCCCGGAAGGCTGCCACGCGCTCCTGGCCGGTCGTGGTGGCGGCGGGCCCGGCGATGATGGCGAGCCTGCGGTGCCCGAGGCCGTGCAGATGGGCCACGAGGTCGCGCACGGCGGCCCGTCCGTCGGCCCGGACCACCGGCACGGCCACGCCCGGGATCCACCGGTCCACGAACACCATCGGGGTCCCCGCGCGCACGGCGTCCAGCATCAGCGGGGAGCCGCCGTCGGTGGGGGAGACCAGGAGGCCGTCGATGCGGCGGTCCAGGAGGTTGCGTACGTGGTGGTCCTGGAGGTCCGGGCGCTCGTCGGCGTTGCCGATGATCACGCTGTAGCCGAGCGCGCGGGCCTCCTCCTCGACGGAGCGGGCCAGCTCGGTGAAGTAGGGGTTCAGCACGTCGCTGATGACCAGGCCGAGGGTGTGGGTCTGGTCGGTGCGCAGGGAGCGGGCGACGGCGTTCGGGCGGTAGCCCAGGGCCTCTACGGCGGCCAGCACGCGGGTGCGTGCGTCCGCGCTGACCGACGGATGGTCGTTCAGGACACGCGACACCGTGGCGACGGAGACCCCCGCCTCGGCAGCGACGTCCTTGATGCTCGCCATCGCCGCTCCACCTCCTTGTGGAATCGATTACACGAGTTCGTGTACCGAGGATTGGAATCGATTACACGACGATTGGCAAGACTCCGAGACCGGATCGTGATGTCGCGGGCCGCGCGGGCACGGACCAGGCTGGAAGGGACAGGAGTCGTTTCCCCGAGGCCCCCCGGGGCCGGAGCGGAGGAGTCATGACGGCGGCCACTCGCGACGACGTACCCGTCGCCCTCGCGGGCGACGGTGTGGAGGTGCGCACCCAGCCCATCGGCGGCGGCATGTCCGTCGGCTACCTCCGGCTCCCGGAGGGCACGGACATGGGCCCCGCCCTCAAGGGCCTCGAAGGCGACGCGTGCCAATGCCCGCACTGGGGCTACCTGTTGAAGGGCCGGCTCAGGATGCTCACGCCCTCCGGCGAGGAGGAGTACGAGGCGGGCCAGGCGTACTACTGGGGCCCCGGCCATGTCCCCGTCGCCCTGGAGGACTGCGAGTTCGTGGAGTTCTCCCCGACGGAGGACTTCCGGACGGTGATCGACCATGTGACGTCGCAGATGGGGTAGGGGGGGGCCGACGGTGCCGGGCGCGCGGGGTTCCCTGCGGCGAACCGCCCGCCCCCAGGGCACGCCCCCACGG
>NZ_LJBR01000369.1 GCF_001282115.1 Streptomyces sp. NRRL B-24085
GTGGGGACCCCGTCGGGCACCACCCTCGCGGTGCTGCTCGTCGGCCCGGCGGGCGCCGGCAAGACGAGCGTGGCCAAGTACTGGGCCGACCACCGCCGGGTCCCCACCGCCCACATCAGCCTCGACGACGTACGCGAGTGGGTGCGCTCGGGCTTCGCCGACCCGCAGTCCGGCTGGAACGACCACTCCGAGGCCCAGTACCGGCTCGCCCGCCGCACCTGCGGCTTCGCCGCCCGCAACTTCCTCGCCAACGGCATCTCCTGCATCCTCGACGACGCGGTCTTCCCGGACCGGCCCGTGGTCGGCCTCGGCGGCTGGAAGCGGCACGTGGGCCCGGGACTGCTCCCGGTGGTCCTGCTGCCCGGCCTGGAGATCGTCCTGGAGCGCAACGCGGAGCGGTCCGGCAATCGCCGGCTGACCGACGAGGAGGTGGCGCGGATCCACGGCCGGATGGCCGGCTGGTACGGCTCGGGTCTGCCGATCATCGACAACAGCCAGATGGACGTGGTGCAGACGGCGAAGGTGCTGGACGACGTCCTGGCGCGCTCCATCGCGAGCCCGCCGAACTGGTAGCCCGAAAGGGAGCGGGCTGCGTCGATGTGCGGCCCCACCGGGTCGGTCCGACCGGCCCCCGGACCCGCGGACGACCAGCGGCGCTCCCCACTCGGACTCTCCCGAACAGCGGCAAATCGGGAGAACTCCTACGCTCAAGTCATGTCAGAGGTGTACGCCACCCGCAGAACCCGCCTACGCGACCGCTGCCAGGCCGGCGGCAGCCAGGCCGCGCTGATCTCCCGTCCGGCCAACGTCCGCTACCTCGCGGGTGCCGCCCCGCGGGGCAGCGTGCTGCTGCTCGGCAGGACCGAGGACCTCCTGGTGTGCTCCGGCCCCCCGGACGACCGTCCCGGGGCCGGGCGTCCCGACGAGGCCCTGCGACCGCACCACCTTCCCGGCGCCGGGGGCGACCCGGCCGTCGCCGCGGCCGACCTCGCCACCGCTCAGGGCGCGGACTCGCTCGCCGTGGAGGAGAAGCACCTCACGGTCGCCCGGTACCGCGCGATCCGCTCGGTCGCCCCGCGGCTGCGTCTGGCCGACCTCGGGGGCGCGGTGGAACAGCTCCGCGTCATCAAGGACGAGGAGGAGATCTCCTGCCTGCGCATCGGCGCGGAGATCGCCGACCAGGCACTGGGCGAGCTCCTGGAGTCCATCCTCGTGGGCCGCACCGAACGGCACCTCGCCCTGGAACTGGAGCGCCGCCTCGTCGACCACGGCGCCGACGGCCCGGCCTTCGCCACCTCCGTCGGCACCGGCCCGAACTCCGGCCGGCCGGCCCACCGGCCCACCGACCGCCGGGTCGAGGAGGGCGACTTTCTCTCCGTCTGCCTGGGCGCGAGCTACCGCGGCTACCGCTGCGAGATCGGCCGCACGTTCGTCATCGGGACGTCCCCCGCCGACTGGCAGATCGAGCTCTACGACCTCGTCTTCGCCGCTCAGCGGGCCGGACGGGAGTCGCTGACGCCCGGTGCCGCCTACCGTGACGTGGACCGTGCGGCACGCCAGGTACTGGAGTCCGCGGGGCACCACGAGGGGCTCCCGGGCCTCACCGGACACGGTGTGGGGCTCGAAATCGCGGAGGACCCGCAGTTGGCCCCCGCGGCCATGGGTAAACTGGACGCTTGCGTGCCGGTCACCGTCGAACCGGGGGTCCACCTCCCGGGACGGGGCGGCGTCCGGATCGATGACACGCTCGTCGTACGCCCCGAGGCGGACGGCGGACCCGAGCTACTCACCATCACGACCAAGGAGCTGCTCGCACTATAGGCAACGTGCGTGCGCCGGGGTCGTCCACGTCAGTCCAGGAGATTCCGCAACCGTGGCTTCCACGAACGACCTCAAGAACGGCCTGGTGCTCAAGCTCGAAGGCGGCCAGCTCTGGTCCGTCGTCGAGTTCCAGCACGTCAAGCCCGGCAAGGGCCCCGCTTTCGTGCGCACCAAGCTCAAGAACGTGCTGTCCGGCAAGGTCGTCGACAAGACGTTCAACGCCGGCGTCAAGGTCGAGACGGCCACTGTCGACAAGCGCGACATGCAGTTCTCGTACATGGACGGCGAGTACTTCGTCTTCATGGACATGGAGACCTACGACCAGCTCATGATCGACCGCAAGACGGTCGCCGACGCGGCGAACTTCCTCGTCGAGGGCTTCACGGCCACCGTCGCGCAGCACGAGGGCGAGGTGCTCTTCGTCGAGCTGCCGGCCGCCGTCGAGCTGACCATCCAGGAGACCGAGCCGGGCGTCCAGGGCGACCGCTCCACGGGCGGCACCAAGCCCGCCACCCTGGAGACCGGCCACCAGATCCAGGTCCCGCTCTTCATCACCACCGGTGAGAAGATCAAGGTCGACACCCGTACGAGCGACTACCTCGGCCGGGTGAACAGCTAACCGTGGCTGCCCGCAACACGGCCCGCAAGCGCGCCTTCCAGATCCTCTTCGAGGGCGACCAGCGCGACGTCGACGTCCTGACGGTCCTGGCGGACTGGATCCGGCTGTCCCGGGAGGACACCCGGCAGCCGCCGGTGAGCGAGTACACGATGCAGCTCGTCGAGGGCTACACGGAGCACGCGAAGCGCATCGACGAGCTGATCGCGCAGTACGCGGTCGGCTGGACGCTGGACCGGATGCCGGTCGTCGACCGCAACATCCTGCGGCTGGGCGCCTACGAGCTGATCTGGGTCGACGAGACCCCGGACGCGGTGGTGCTCGACGAGATGGTGCAACTGGCCAAGGAGTTCTCCACGGACGAGTCGCCGTCGTTCGTGAACGGCCTGCTCGGCCGGTTCAAGGACCTGAAGCCGTCCCTGCGCCGGGATCTGGCGTAGGCCGAGGCGGCGTGGCGGCTCGATCGAGACGCACATCGCCTGAGGGCCCGCAGCGCGACCGCTGCGGGCCCTCAGGCGTTTGCGTGCGCGAGAGCCCCGCGAGGACCGCAGAAAGCCGCCGGGGTGGCCGGAACCGTGAAGTTCCGGCCACCCCGGCGGCACGTTTCTGCTGAGGCTGGGAGCGGCTCAGCTCTCCTCGTGGGACACCGCGCGACGCGCGTCCGCGTCCAGCACGCCCCAGCTGATCAGCTGCTCGGTGAGGACCGAGGGGGACTGGTCGTAGATGACGGCGAGTGTGCGCAGGTCGTCCTGGCGGATCGAGAGCACCTTGCCGTTGTAGTCACCGCGCTGCGACTGGATCGTCGCGGCGTAGCGCTGGAGGGGGCCCGCCTTCTCGGCCGGGACGTGGGCCAGCCGCTCCAGGTCCAGGACCAGCTTCGGCGGGGGCTCGGCGGCCCCGCCCGGGGTGGTGCCGGGCAGCAGCTCCTGTACCGGAACGCCGTAGAAATCCGCCAACTCGGCAAGACGCTGCACGGTCACCGCGCGGTCGCCGCGCTCGTACGAACCGACCACGACCGCCTTCCAGCGTCCCTGGGACTTCTCCTCGACACCGTGGAGGGAAAGGCCCTGCTGGGTGCGGATGGCCCGGAGCTTGGCCCCGAGCTGTTTGGCGTATTCGCTGGACATATAGCTCCCCGGACACTGGATCGACGCGGCCGCAGTGGTTTCGAGCCGCGCGTCTGGTAACTCACTGTGAGGTTACGCAGCGTGACTCTTGTGCGTCAAGCCGAATGGTCCACACC
Organism: Streptomyces sp. NRRL B-24085; assembly: GCF_001282115.1. Lineage (GTDB taxonomy): Bacteria > Actinomycetota > Actinomycetes > Streptomycetales > Streptomycetaceae > Streptomyces. The sequence goes on from NZ_LJBR01000369.1 coordinate 3,681, forward strand.
GACTCTTCCGTGAGAGTGGAGACCGATTGGGCCAGGGGGGTGAACCGGTGCTTCGTTCCGGCCTGCTACGGTGGATGGCGCAAATCCGACGTCCTTTAAGGTCCGTCCCGTGAGGCGGAGAAGGAGGTCCGTTTCGTATGGACAAGCAGGACACTTCCGATATCCAGGCGTCCGATGCCCGGCCCGTTCTCGAAGGCCCCGACATCGCGCGCGTGCTGACCCGCATCGCCCACGAGATCGTCGAACGCGCCAAGGGCGCCGACGACGTGGTGCTCCTCGGAATCCCCACCCGAGGCGTCTTCCTCGCCCAGCGGCTCGCCGCGAAGCTGGAGGAGATCACCGACCGCAGGATCCCGGTCGGTTCGCTCGACATCACCATGTACCGCGACGACCTGCGCATGCACCCGCCGCGTGCGCTGGCCCGCACCGAGATCCCCGGTGACGGCATCGACGGCCGCCTGGTCGTCCTCGTCGACGACGTGCTCTTCTCCGGCCGCACCATCCGCGCGGCCCTGGACGCCCTGAACGACATCGGGCGCCCGCGCGCGGTGCAGCTCGCGGTCCTGGTCGACAGAGGCCACCGCGAACTGCCCATCCGCGCCGACTACGTCGGCAAGAACCTCCCCACGTCGTTGCGGGAGACGGTCAAGGTCCAGCTCGTCGAGGAGGACGGTCGCGACACCGTGCTGCTCGGTGTGAAGCCGGCCCACTAGCGAGCCCCGGGGCACGCCGGTCCCCGGCGCGCCCTCGCTTGCCCGGAATCTCCCCTGAACTGCCTTACGGAGCCTGACAGATGCAGCGTCATCTCATCTCGGCCGCCGACCTCACCCGCGACGACGCCGTCCTGATCCTCGACACCGCCGAGGAGATGGCCCGGGTCGCCGACCGGCCGATCAAGAAGCTGCCGACCCTGCGCGGCCGCACGATCGTCAACCTCTTCTTCGAGGACTCCACGCGCACGCGTATCTCCTTCGAGGCCGCCGAGAAGCGTCTCTCGGCGGACGTCATCAACTTCACCGCCAAGGGCTCCAGCGTGTCCAAGGGCGAGTCCCTCAAGGACACCGCCCAGACCCTGGAGGCCATGGGCGTCGACGCTGTCGTCATCCGCCACGGCGCCTCCGGAGCGCCGTACCGCCTCGCCAACTCCGGATGGATCGACGCGGCCGTCATCAACGCCGGCGACGGCACCCACCAGCACCCGACGCAGGCCCTGCTGGACGCGTTCACCATGCGCCGCCGGCTCGTCGGGCGGGACGCCGGGATCGGACAGGATCTCTCCGGCAAGCGCATCACGCTCGTCGGGGACGTGCTGCACAGCCGCGTCGCCCGCTCCAACGTCGACCTGCTGCACACCCTCGGCGCCGAGGTCACCCTCGTGGCCCCGCCCACCCTGGTGCCGGTCGGCGTCGAGACCTGGCCCTGCGAGGTCTCGTACGACCTGGACAGCACGCTCGCCAAGTCGGACGCGGTGATGATGCTGCGCGTCCAGCGCGAGCGCATGAACGCCGCGTTCTTCCCGACCGAGCGCGAGTACTCGCGGCGCTACGGCCTGGACGGCGACCGCATGGCGCGGATGCCGGAGCACGCCATCGTGATGCACCCCGGCCCGATGGTCCGCGGCATGGAGATCACCGCCGAGGTCGCCGACTCCGACCGCTGCACCGTGGTGGAGCAGGTCGCCAACGGGGTCTCCATCCGGATGGCCGTGCTGTACCTGCTGCTCGGTGGGAACGAGCCCGCCGCCTCTCACACCCGCATCGAGGAGAAGTAAGTCACATGAGCAAGATCCTGATCCGTGGTGCGAAGGTCCTCGGCGGCGAGCCGCAGGACGTCCTGATCGACGGCTCCGTCATCGAGGCGGTCGGTACGGGCCTCCCGGCCGAGGGCGCCGAGGTCGTCGAGGCGGCCGGCAAGGTGCTCCTGCCGGGCCTGGTCGACCTGCACACCCATCTGCGCGAGCCGGGCCGCGAGGACTCCGAGACCGTGCTGACCGGCACCCGCGCGGCGGCCTCCGGCGGTTACACGGCCGTGTTCGCCATGGCCAACACCTTCCCCGTCGCCGACACCGCCGGCGTGGTCGAGCAGGTGTACCGGCTCGGCCAGGAGCACGGCTACTGCGACGTGCAGCCCATCGGTGCCGTCACCGTCGGCCTGGAGGGCAAGAAGCTCGCCGAACTCGGCGCCATGCACGAGTCGGCCGCCGGGGTCACCGTGTTCTCCGACGACGGCAAGTGCGTCGACGACGCCGTGATCATGCGGCGCGCGCTGGAGTACGTGAAGGCCTTCGGCGGGGTCGTCGCCCAGCACGCCCAGGAGCCGCGGCTGACCGAGGGCGCCCAGATGAACGAGGGAATCGTCTCCGCCGAGCTGGGCCTCGGCGGCTGGCCCGCGGTGGCCGAGGAGTCGATCATCGCCCGGGACGTCCTGCTCGCCGAGCACGTCGGCTCCCGCGTGCACATCTGCCACCTGTCGACCGCCGGGTCCGTCGAGATCGTGCGCTGGGCCAAGTCCCGCGGCATCGACGTCACCGCCGAGGTCACCCCTCACCACCTGCTCCTCACCGACGAGCTGGTGCGCACCTACAACCCGGTCTACAAGGTGAACCCGCCGCTGCGCACCGAGCGGGATGTGCTCGCCCTGCGCGAGGCCCTGGCCGACGGCACCATCGACATCGTCGCCACCGACCACGCCCCGCACCCGCACGAGGACAAGGACTGCGAGTGGGCCGCCGCCGCCATGGGGATGGTCGGCCTGGAGACCGCGTTGTCAGTGGTGCAGGAGACCATGGTGGACACCGGACTCCTCGACTGGGCCGGGGTCGCCGAGCGCATGTCCCACGCCCCGGCCCGCATCGGGCAGGCCGCCGGACACGGCCGTCCCGTCTCGGCTGGTGAGCCCGCCAACCTCACGCTGGTCGACACGGAATACCGTGGGTCGGTGGACCCCGCGGGCTTCGCCTCGCGCAGCCGCAACACCCCGTACGAGGGGCGTGAGCTGCCGGGCCGTGTCACGCGCACGTGGCTCCGGGGCAAGGCCACGCTCGTCGACGGGAAGCTCACGTGACATCTGCACTACTGATCGCGGCCGGCAAGGAATCGGCGCCGGTGACCGACTGGGCCGCCCGGATCGGCTGGCTCGTAGGCCTCGCCCTGTTCGTCGCGCTCGTCTACTGGCTGATGCGCGAGGGCTGGAAGTGGCGCGGCACGCTCCAGGGCGACCTGCCCGAGCTCCCTGCCGCGCCGGACGACCCCGGCCCGGCGAGACTGAGCATGAGCGGCCGCTACCACGGCTCCACCACGGCCGGCCAGTGGCTCGACCGGATCGTGGCGCACGGCCTCGGCACCCGCAGCCGGGTCGAGCTCACCCTGACGGACACGGGCCTGGACGTCGTACGCCCCGGGGCGACCGACTTCTTCATCCCGCGCGAGGCCCTGCGGGAGGCCGTGCTCGGCAAGGGCATCGCCGGCAAGGTCCTGACCGAGGGCGGGCTCCTCCTCGTGACCTGGGCCCACGGTGAGCGACTGATCGACTCGGGGTTCCGCTCGGACCACGCGGCCGAGCACACCGAGTGGGTCGACGCCATCAACTCCATGATCAACAAGACGGAAACGGAAGGCGCACGATGACGACCTCCACAAGGGGGGCCTCGAAGGTCTCCGCGGTACTCGTCCTGGAGGACGGCCGGATCTTCCGCGGCCGTGCCTACGGGGCCGTGGGGGAGACCTTCGGCGAGGCCGTGTTCTCCACCGGCATGACCGGCTACCAGGAGACCCTGACCGACCCCTCCTACGCCCGCCAGATCGTGGTCGCGACCGCCCCGCAGATCGGCAACACCGGCTGGAACGACGAGGACGACGAGTCCCGCCGCATCTGGGTCTCCGGCTACGTCGTGCGCGACCCCGCGCGCGTGCCGTCCAACTGGCGCGCCCAGCGCTCCCTGGACGACGAGCTGGTCGCGCAGGCCATCGTCGGGATCTCCGGCATCGACACCCGCGCGCTCACCCGCCACCTGCGCGAGCGCGGCTCCATGCGCGCCGGGATCTTCTCCGGCGAGGCGATCGCCGCCGAGTCCGAGCTGGTCGCGCGCGTGCAGGCCCAGCCGCACATGAAGGGCGCCTCGCTGTACGAGGAGGTCGCCACCGAGGAGACGTACGTCGTCCCGGCGGTCGGCGAGAAGAAGTTCACCGTCGCCGCGATCGACCTCGGCATCAAGGGCATGACCCCGCACCGCATGGCCCAGCGGGGCATCGAGGTGCACGTCCTGCCGGCCACGGCGAGCGTCGACGAGGTCTACGCCGTCGAGCCGGACGGGGTGTTCTTCTCCAACGGACCCGGCGACCCGGCGACCGCCGACGGCCCGGTCGCGCTCATGACCGCGGTGCTGGAGCGGAAGACGCCGCTGTTCGGCATCTGCTTCGGCAACCAGATCCTCGGCCGGGCCCTCGGCTTCGGCACCTACAAGCTGAAGTACGGGCACCGGGGCATCAACCAGCCCGTGCAGGACCGCACCACCGGCAAGGTCGAGGTCACCGCGCACAACCACGGGTTCGCCGTGGACGCGCCGCTCGACAAGGTCAGCGAGACCAAGTTCGGCCGCGCCGAGGTCTCCCACGTGTGCCTGAACGACGACGTCGTGGAGGGGCTCCAGCTGCTCGACCAGCCGGCCTTCTCCGTCCAGTACCACCCCGAAGCGGCAGCGGGCCCGCACGACGCCGCCTACCTGTTCGACCGCTTCGTATCCCTGATGGAGGGCCAGCGTGCCTAAGCGCTCCGATATCCAGTCCGTCCTGGTCATCGGCTCCGGCCCGATCGTCATCGGCCAGGCCGCCGAGTTCGACTACTCCGGCACCCAGGCGTGCCGCGTGCTCAAGGCCGAGGGCCTGCGCGTCATCCTCGTCAACTCCAACCCGGCGACGATCATGACCGACCCGGAGATCGCCGACGCCACCTACGTCGAGCCGATCACCCCGGAGTTCGTCGAGAAGATCATCGCCAAGGAGCGCCCCGACGCCCTGCTGCCCACCCTGGGCGGTCAGACGGCCCTGAACACGGCGATCTCGCTGCACGAGGCCGGCACCCTCGACAAGTACGGCGTCGAACTGATCGGCGCCAATGTCGAGGCCATCCACAAGGGCGAGGACCGCGACCTCTTCAAGGACGTCGTCGAGGAGGTCCGCAAGAAGATCGGGCACGGCGAGTCCGCCCGCTCGGTCATCTGCCACTCCATGGACGACGTCCTCAAGGGCGTCGAGACGCTCGGCGGCTACCCGGTCGTGGTGCGTCCGTCCTTCACCATGGGCGGCGCCGGCTCCGGCTTCGCGCACGACGAGGAGGAGCTGCGCCGCATCGCCGGGCAGGGCCTGACCCTCTCGCCGACCACCGAGGTGCTCCTGGAGGAGTCCATCCTCGGCTGGAAGGAGTACGAACTGGAGCTGATGCGCGACAAACACGACAACGTCGTGGTCGTCTGCTCCATCGAGAACTTCGACCCGATGGGCGTGCACACCGGCGACTCGATCACCGTCGCGCCCGCCATGACGCTCACCGACCGCGAGTACCAGGTCCTGCGGGACGTCGGCATCGCGATCATCCGCGAGGTCGGCGTCGACACCGGCGGCTGCAACATCCAGTTCGCGGTGAACCCCGAGGACGGCCGGGTGATCGTCATCGAGATGAACCCGCGCGTGTCGCGGTCCTCGGCGCTCGCCTCCAAGGCCACCGGCTTCCCGATCGCCAAGATCGCCGCGAAGCTCGCCGTCGGCTACACGCTGGACGAGATCCCCAACGACATCACCGAGCAGACCCCGGCCTCCTTCGAGCCGACGCTCGACTACGTCGTGGTCAAGGCCCCGCGGTTCGCCTTCGAGAAGTTCCCGTCCGCCGACTCCACCCTCACGACCACCATGAAGTCGGTCGGCGAGGCCATGGCGATCGGCCGCAACTTCACCGAGGCCTTCCAGAAGGCGCTGCGCTCGCTGGAGAAGAAGGGCAGCCAGTTCACCTTCGTCGGCGAGCCCGGCGACAAGGCGGCCCTCCTGGAGGAGTCCGTACGGCCCACCGACGGGCGGATCAACACCGTCATGCAGGCCATCCGCGCGGGCGCCACGCCGGAGGAGGTCTTCGCGTACACGAAGATCGACCCCTGGTTCGTCGACCAGCTCTTCCTGATCAAGGAGGTCGCCGACGAGCTGGCCGAGGCACCCGAACTCACCGGCGAACTGCTCGCCGAGGCCAAGCGGCACGGCTTCTCCGACCAGCAGATCGGCGAGATCCGCGGGCTGCGCGAGGACGTGGTGCGCGAGGTGCGGCACGCGCTCGGCGTACGCCCGGTCTACAAGACCGTCGACACCTGCGCGGCCGAGTTCGCCGCGAAGACGCCGTACTTCTACTCCTCCTACGACGAGGAGAGCGAGGTCGCGCCCCGCGAGAAGCCCGCGGTGATCATCCTGGGCTCCGGTCCGAACCGCATCGGCCAGGGCATCGAGTTCGACTACTCCTGCGTGCACGCGTCCTTCGCGCTGTCGGACGCCGGGTACGAGACGGTGATGGTCAACTGCAACCCGGAGACCGTCTCCACCGACTACGACACCTCCGACCGGCTCTACTTCGAGCCGCTCACGCTGGAGGACGTCCTGGAGATCGTCCACGCCGAGCAGCAGGCCGGACCGGTCGCGGGCGTCATCGTGCAGCTCGGCGGCCAGACCCCGCTGGGCCTGGCGCAGGCGCTCAAGGACAACGGCGTACCGGTCGTGGGGACCTCGCCCGAGGCGATCCACGCCGCCGAGGACCGCGGTGCCTTCGGCCGTGTCCTCGCCGAGGCGGGCCTGCCGGCCCCCAAGCACGGCACCGCCACCACCTTCGCCGGCGCCAAGGCCATCGCGGACGAGATCGGCTACCCGGTCCTCGTCCGGCCCTCCTACGTCCTCGGCGGCCGAGGCATGGAGATCGTCTACGACGAGACCCGCCTGGAGTCCTACATCGCCGAGTCGACCGAGATCAGCCCCTCGCGGCCGGTCCTGGTCGACCGCTTCCTGGATGACGCCATCGAGATCGACGTCGACGCCCTCTACGACGGCCAGGAGCTCTACCTGGGCGGCGTGATGGAGCACATCGAGGAGGCCGGCATCCACTCCGGCGACTCGGCGTGCGCGCTGCCGCCGATCACCCTGGGCGGCTTCGACATCAAGCGCCTGCGGGCCTCCACCGAGGCCATCGCGCGCGGGGTGGGCGTCCGCGGCCTGATCAACATCCAGTTCGCGATGGCCGGGGACATCCTCTACGTCCTGGAGGCCAACCCGCGCGCGTCCCGCACGGTCCCCTTCACGTCGAAGGCGACCGCGGTGCCGCTCGCCAAGGCCGCCGCCCGCATCTCGCTGGGCGCGACCGTCGCCGAACTGCGTGCCGAGGGCCTGCTCCCGGCCAACGGCGACGGCGGTGAGCTCCCGCTGGACGCGCCGATCTCCGTCAAGGAGGCCGTCATGCCGTGGTCGCGCTTCCGCGACATCCACGGCCGCGGCGTGGACACGGTCCTCGGCCCGGAGATGCGCTCCACCGGCGAGGTCATGGGCATCGACTCCGTCTTCGGCACGGCGTACGCCAAGTCGCAGGCGGGCGCCTACGGGCCGCTGCCGACCAAGGGCCGCGCCTTCATCTCGGTCGCCAACCGCGACAAGCGCTCGATGATCTTCCCGGCGCGCGAGCTCGTCGCCCACGGCTTCGAGCTGCTCGCCACCTCCGGCACCGCCGAGGTCCTCAAGCGCAACGGCATCAACGCCACCGTCGTGCGCAAGCAGTCCGAGGGCACCGGCCCGAACGGCGAGAAGACCATCGTCCAGCTCATCCACGACGGCGAGGTGGACCTGATCGTCAACACCCCGTACGGCACCGGCGGCCGCCTCGACGGCTACGAGATCCGTACGGCGGCGGTGGCGCGGTCGGTGCCGTGTCTGACGACGGTCCAGGCGCTCGCCGCCGCCGTCCAGGGCATCGACGCCCTCAACCACGGTGACGTGGGCGTCCGTTCGCTCCAGGAACACGCGGAACACCTGACCGCGGCCCGCGACTAGCAGCCCTGAGGGGGACACCGGAAACGGTGTCCCCCTCTTCATGAGGACACCATGTACAAGATCTTCTTCAATCTCGTCTTCCGGCGCATGGACCCCGAGAAGGCCCACCACCTCGCCTTCCGCTGGATCCGGCTCGCCGCCCGCGTCCCCGTGCTGCGCACGTTCGTCGCGGCCGCCCTCGCGCCCCGTCACAAGGAGCTGCGCACCGAGGCCTTCGGACTGCGCATGCACGGCCCCTTCGGCCTCGCCGCGGGCTTCGACAAGAACGCGGTCGCGATCGACGGCATGGCCATGCTGGGCTTCGACCACGTCGAGATCGGCACCGTGACCGGGGAGGCCCAGCCGGGCAACCCCAAGAAGCGGCTGTTCCGCCTCGTGCAGGACCGCGCGCTGATCAACCGCATGGGCTTCAACAACGAGGGCTCACTGGCCGTCGCGGCCCGTCTGGCGTCCCGTGAGCCGGTCTTCAAGACCGTCGTCGGCGTCAACATCGGCAAGACCAAGGTCGTCCCCGAGGCCGAGGCGGTCGGCGACTACGTGAAGTCGACGGAACGCCTGGCGCCCTTCGCCGACTACCTCGTCGTGAACGTGTCGTCGCCCAACACGCCCGGCCTGCGCAACCTCCAGGCCACCGAGGCGCTGCGCCCGCTCCTGACCGCCGTCCGCGAGGCGGCCGACCGGATCGTCACGAACCGCCGCGTCCCGCTCCTGGTGAAGATCGCGCCCGACCTCGCCGACGAGGACGTCGACGCGGTCGCCGACCTGGCCGTCGAACTCGGCCTGGACGGCATCATCGCCACCAACACCACCATCGCGCGCGAGGGACTCGGGCTGGAATCCGGACCCGCCCTGGTGAAGGAGACCGGCGGACTCTCGGGAGCACCCCTCAAGAAGCGCTCCCTGGAGGTCCTCAGGCGCCTGTACGCGCGCGTGGGCGACCGGATCACCCTGGTGGGCGTCGGCGGCGTCGAGAACGCCGAGGACGCCTGGCAGCGGATCCTGGCGGGTGCCACCCTGGTCCAGGGCTACAGCGCGTTCGTCTACGAGGGGCCCTTCTGGGCCCGTGCCATCCACAAGGGCCTCGCCGCGCGCCTGCGCACGAGCCCGTACGCCACCCTCGCCGACGCGGTCGGCGCCGACGTGAGGAAGACCACGGTATGACCGAGCCCTTCGGCGCCCGCCTGCGCCGCGCCATGGACGAGCGCGGCCCCCTGTGCGTGGGGATCGACCCGCACGCCTCCCTGCTCACCGAGTGGGGTCTGAACGACGACGTGGCCGGCCTGGAGCGCTTCAGCCTGACGGTCGTCGAGGCGCTGTCCGACCGCGTCGCCCTGTTCAAGCCGCAGAGCGCGTTCTTCGAGCGCTTCGGCTCGCGGGGCGTCGCGGTCCTGGAGAGGACCGTCGAGGAGGCCCGCGCGGCCGGCGCGCTGGTCCTCATGGACGCCAAGCGCGGTGACATCGGCTCGACCATGGCCGCGTACGCCGAGGCCTTCCTGCGCAAGGACTCCCCGCTGTTCTCGGACGCCCTGACCGTGTCGCCGTACCTCGGCTACGGCTCGCTCTCGCCGGCGATCGCGCTGGCCCGCGAGAGCGGCGCGGGCCTGTTCGTGCTCGCGCTCACCTCCAACCCGGAGGGCGGCGAGGTCCAGCACGCGGTCCGTGCAGACGGCCGGAACGTCGGCGCGACCATGCTGGCCCACCTGGCCGCCGAGAACACGGGGGAGGAGCCCCTGGGGTCCTTCGGCGCCGTCGTGGGTGCGACGCTGGGCGACCTGTCGGCCTACGACCTGGAGATCAACGGCCCGCTCCTCGCGCCCGGCGTCGGCGCCCAGGGGGCCGCCCCGGCCGACCTTCCCCAAGTCTTCGGAGCGGCGATCCGCAACGTCGTCCCGAACGTCAGCCGGGGAGTGCTGCGGCACGGTCCCGACCTCGGCGCGCTGCGTGCCGCCACGGACCGGTTCGCGGCGGAGATCCGCTCCGCGTTGCCGACGGGCTGAGGCGGGCGTCGGAGGACCGGACGAGGCGTTTCCGACGGTCGGCGCGGATGTTCGACGCCGGCGTTCGAGTCCTCCGGCGGGAGGTTCGAGACCTGCTTGAGCCTGAATACATCCTCAAATCCGGGGCAGTATGTCAGGAATGTCCGTCCTGACGGAGGCTGACCAGGACTTTTCCGCTGTTCTCGCTGACTCTGGCGGACTTGGCCGCTAGTCTCCGACGCAGAGTCAACGGGCGAGCGTGTTGCTCGTGGCTCCCCAGGTGTGGGGCGACTAGGTTCCTCACCGGTCCGTATCCGACAGTTCGACATCCGAGGTGACGTAGGCGTGGCTCTTCCGCCCCTTACCCCTGAACAGCGCGCAGCCGCGCTCGAAAAGGCCGCCGCGGCTCGCCGGGAGCGGGCCGAGGTCAAGAATCGACTCAAGCACTCCGGCGCCTCTCTCCACGAGGTCATCAAGCAGGGCCAGGAGAACGACGTCATCGGCAAGATGAAGGTCTCCGCCCTGCTCGAGTCCCTGCCGGGCGTGGGCAAGGTCCGCGCCAAGCAGATCATGGAGCGACTCGGCATCTCCGAGAGCCGTCGTGTGCGCGGCCTCGGCTCCAACCAGATCGCTTCGCTGGAGCGTGAGTTCGGCAGCACCGGTTCCTGAACCGGGTCTCTCCGGGAAGGGGAGTCCCGGGCACTCCGGGATTGCTGGAATAATCGCTGCATGGCTGCAACATTCCGGGGGACGACCCCCGAGCCCCCGGACGTACGTCCGCGGCTGACCGTGCTCTCCGGCCCCTCAGGGGTCGGCAAGAGCACGGTCGTCGCCCATATGCGCAAGGAACACCCCGAGGTCTGGCTCTCGGTGTCGGCGACGACCCGCAAGCCACGCCCCGGCGAGAAGCACGGCGTCCAGTACTTCTTCGTCACCGACGACGAGATGGACAAGCTGATCGCCAACGGCGAGCTGCTGGAGTGGGCCGAGTTCGCCGGCAACCGCTACGGCACGCCGCGTGCGGCCGTGCTGGAGCGGCTGGAGGCGGGCGAGCCCGTCCTGCTGGAGATCGACCTCCAGGGTGCCCGGCAGGTCCGTGAGTCCATGACGGACGCCCAGCTCGTGTTCCTGGCTCCGCCCTCCTGGGAGGAGCTGGTGCGCAGACTCACCGGTCGTGGCACCGAGCCGCCCGAGGTGATCGAACGCCGCCTGGAGGCGGCGAAGGTCGAACTGGCGGCTGAACCCGAGTTCGATGTGACCTTGGTCAACACCTCCGTCGAGGACGTGGCGCGCGAGCTGCTAGCCTTGATGGATGTCGTGTGATCGTGCCTGCTCGTAGAGGCGTGATCACACACACCGATTCTTTCCCATCCATCGGAAGGTAGAGCGTGTCCTCTTCCATCTCCGCGCCCGAGGGCATCATCAACCCGCCGATCGACGAGCTCCTCGAGGCCACCGACTCGAAGTACAGCCTCGTGATCTACGCGGCCAAGCGGGCCCGCCAGATCAACGCGTACTACTCGCAGCTCGGCGAGGGCCTCCTCGAGTACGTCGGTCCGCTGGTGGACACCCACGTCCACGAGAAACCGCTCTCGATCGCCCTCCGCGAGATCAACGCGGGTCTGCTGACGTCCGAGGCCGTCGAGGGCCCGGCGCAGTAGCAGGCGTTTCAGTAGTACTTTCAGCTTTTTGCTGACTTGTCCACAGGCCCGACAGCGCGACTGTCGGGCCTGTGGTGTGTGATGGACCCGTACGTCGCACACGTACGTTGCCGAGCCGGGGAGAGACGGTGGACAAGCCGAAGGTCGTGCTGGGGGTCAGCGGCGGCATCGCCGCGTACAAGGCCTGCGAGCTGCTCAGAAGGCTCACGGAGTCCGGCCATGACGTCCGGGTCGTCCCCACCGCCTCCGCCCTGCACTTCGTGGGCGCCGCAACCTGGTCCGCGCTGTCCGGCAACCCGGTCTCGACCGAGGTCTGGGACGACGTCCACGAGGTCCCGCACGTCCGCATCGGGCAGCACGCCGACCTCGTGGTCGTGGCCCCGGCCACCGCCGACATGCTCGCCAAGGCGGCGCACGGCCTGGCGGACGACCTGCTCACCAACACGCTCCTGACGGCCCGCTGCCCGGTCGTCTTCGCCCCCGCCATGCACACCGAGATGTGGGAGCACCCGGCCACCCAGGAGAACGTGGCGACCCTGCGCCGCCGCGGTGCCGTGGTGATCGAACCGGCCGTCGGCCGGCTGACCGGCGTCGACACCGGCAAGGGCCGGCTGCCCGACCCGGCCGAGATCTTCGAGGTCTGCCGCCGTGTGCTGGCCCGCGGTGTCACCGAGCCCGACCTCAAGGGCCGGCACGTCGTGGTCAGCGCCGGCGGCACCCGGGAACCCCTCGACCCGGTCCGGTTCCTCGGCAACCGCTCCTCCGGCAAGCAGGGGTACGCCCTCGCCCGCACCGCGGCCGCGCGCGGCGCCCGGGTCACCCTCGTCGCCGCGAACACCGGCCTGCCGGACCCGGCCGGCGTGGACGTCGTCCCCGTCGGGACGGCCGTGCAACTGCGGGAAGCCGTCCTGAAGGCCGCGGCCGACGCCGACGCGGTCGTCATGGCGGCGGCGGTCGCGGACTTCCGGCCGCAGACCTACGCGGCCGGGAAGATCAAGAAGAAGGACGGTCAGGAGCCCGATCCCATCGTCCTGGTGCGGAATCCGGACATCCTCGCCGAGATCTCGGCCGAACGCGCCCGCCCGGGCCAGGTGATCGTCGGATTCGCCGCCGAGACCGACGACGTGCTGGCCAACGGCCGCACGAAGCTGCGGCGCAAGGGCTGCGACCTCCTCGTCGTCAACGAGGTGGGCGAGCGCAAGACCTTCGGGTCGGAGGAGAACGAGGCGGTGGTCCTGGGCGCCGACGGCAGCGAGACCCCGGTCCCGCACGGCCCGAAGGAGTTCCTGGCCGAAACCGTCTGGGACCTGGTGGTGAGGCGCCTGCCCTGACCGCTTCCGTCGCTTCCAGGACCCCACGAACCTCTGCCGCGAAGGCGTGGCGCCCCTGGCCAAGTCCGCTCCGAATTGGGCACAATGCCCGTGCCGCAGGTCACAGCACTCCCGAGAGGCGAGACAGGGGGGCCGGTGGCAGAGCACGACCGATAAACTGTTCTCGGACGATGCCGGGCGCAGCCCCCGAGCCCGTCCGCCCATGATCAGCCAGCAGCCGCTGCAACCCCAGGGAGCGTTGTGTCCCGTCGCCTGTTCACCTCGGAGTCCGTCACCGAGGGCCACCCCGACAAGATCGCTGACCAGATCAGTGACACCATCCTCGACGCGCTCCTCAAGGAGGACCCGACCTCCCGGGTCGCCGTCGAGACCCTGATCACCACCGGTCTGGTGCACGTGGCCGGTGAGGTCACCACCAAGACCTACGCGCCGATCGCGCAGCTCGTCCGCGACAAGATCCTGGAGATCGGCTACGACTCCTCGAAGAAGGGCTTCGACGGCGCCTCCTGCGGTGTCTCGGTGTCGATCGGTGCCCAGTCCCCGGACATCGCGCAGGGCGTCGACACGGCGTACGAGAACCGGGTCGAGGGCGACGAGGACGAGCTGGACCGCCAGGGCGCGGGTGACCAGGGTCTGATGTTCGGGTACGCGACGGACGAGACCCCCACCCTGATGCCGCTGCCGATCTTCCTGGCGCACCGCCTCGCGAAGCGCCTCTCCGAGGTCCGCAAGAACGGCACCATCCCCTACCTGCGCCCCGACGGCAAGACGCAGGTCACCATCGAGTACGACGGCGACAAGGCCGTCCGTCTCGACACGGTCGTGGTCTCCTCGCAGCACGCGTCCGACATCGACCTGGACTCCCTGCTGGCTCCCGACATCCGCGAGTTCGTCGTGGAGCCGGAGCTCAAGGCGCTCCTGGACGAGGGCATCAAGCTCGACACGGAGAACTACCGCCTCCTGGTCAACCCCACCGGCCGCTTCGAGATCGGCGGCCCGATGGGTGACGCGGGCCTGACCGGCCGCAAGATCATCATCGACACGTACGGCGGCATGGCCCGCCACGGCGGCGGCGCCTTCTCCGGCAAGGACCCGTCCAAGGTGGACCG
>NZ_LJBR01000037.1 GCF_001282115.1 Streptomyces sp. NRRL B-24085
GTACGGAACACGCACACCCGCTGAGGTGGGGGCGGGGAGGGGGCTGCGGCGGGCGACGCATACTCAAGCACCGGTAACAGGAGTACGCAATATGTCGCGCAAACTTTGTAATTCTCTGATGGTGGATGCTCACTTTGCCCACGTCGGCCGCTGGCGAGCGTGAGACCTCCCCGTTCAGCGCACAGTTGTGCAAGTGAGCTGCGCCTCTCCATGAGCTGTGGCCAGGCACCGACCTGGTCGCCCTAACGGAGACCTCGAAAGCAGCCACCCAGGCCGGTGCCCTCGCTTCGCCTCAGCGCGCCGCCTGGAAGGGCCCGACCGGCAGTCGTGGTCGTTGTGCCGTCCGTGAACAGTCCGCTGCTCGGCTTCGACGGGTCCGCGCCCAGCCCGAACCAGGCGTAGCGATGCGCGTAGGGCAGGCTGTCCAGCATGTTCGTGGACGCGGTGACGAACGCCGCCTGTTGCGCCGCGGACGGGAACCGCGTCCCTGCGAGAAATCGATGAGCGCGTACTCGGTCAGCCAGCTCGGCTTGTGATAGCGCGCGTACACCTGCGTCAGGCACGACCTCAGTTGCTCGACCGCCTGCGGGGTGCGGAAGTCACCGCCGTACCAGTGCGCTTGCGCCAGCGCACCGGTCCGGTCAGGGCCACCGCCCTGGTGAGGACACCGTCGCCCTGCTGGAAACGATGCCGGGAGGTGCCGGGGACGATGTCGCCGTGCTGGCGCTGTCGGTCCCGATGGACGGGGCAGCCCGCGACGACGAAGTGCTCACCGGTCCGCCCAGCCCTTCCGCGGCCTCAGACGCGGTCGGGCAGTGACAGGAGGGATGACCTGCCATGACTGACGTCGAGATGACCGTCGAGAAACCTTGTGAAGGCGTCGCACTCGCCACTCTCATCGATGACCTGGACGTGCGGAGCGGCCGTGGGCTGCGCGATCGGGTCGCGGAATTGGTCCGATATGAACCTACTTGTCTGGTTCTAAACCTTTCCCGCATCGGCTTCTGCGATTCCACCGGTCTGAGCGGCCTGATCGGGATCTGGCACACAGCCGTCCGGCGGTTCGGTCGATATTGTCGGCGTACCGACCCGTCTGCAGCGCATGCTCAGCCTCACCGGCGTGGACGAACCCTCTCCCGTGCATCCGACAGCCGCCGACGCGGTGCGAGACGCGCTGGCTCGGCCGTCTTGACGGAAACCACCCCCTACGGCTGGGACGCCCGCAACAACGCCCACCTCCGCCAGGCTCCCGCTGGGGAGCGACCGCATCGGTGACGGCGTATCAGACCATCGCGGGCACCGCTCTGCCCAATGACTTCACCAGCGCCGGCCACCGTGGCAGAGAGGATGGTGGCGACCAGCAGGGATGTCCGGTCGGTCAGCCTCCGGACGGCACCTTGACGGTCTTGCCGTCCTCGTCGAGCGTGTGGGTGTCCCAGTAAACGTCCCACTTGTCCCCGACCTCCTGCGGCACCTTGCCCTCGGGGTATCTCGTGTAGCCGGCGTCGGGCTCCTTGCCCTCCTGGACACAGGCCTGGCCCGTCGAGCCCACGGACAGGACCGGGTACTCATCGCTGCCGCAGATGTTCTCCTTGTACTCCCAGCCACCGCATCCGGTGAGCGTTACGAGCGCGGCCGCGCTCGCCAACGCGGCGGCGACACGCCCTCGTACGGGCCGCGAGGCGTATGCAGAGGCGGGGCGGCCTGCGATGCGGCGCTCGTTCATGGTGTTCCTCCCGTTGTTCGGTGTGTCCTTACTCTCGCTGCCGACCTGCCTCCGTCTCCTGAGTACGCGTACTCAAGGGCACCTGCGCGGATGCTCAACGTGTTCGACTGGCTCGTGTCAGGCGAGCGAGGAGAAACACGCGGCAGTGCAGCGCTGGAACAGGGAGTGCGCACGTGTGCCCAGTCCGCCGGGGGCCGCCCTGCTCGCGGTGCAACCAAGGTCTCTGTCGGACGGCAGACCCGTTCCGGCTGACCTCGGGTGGCCGTGGGCCCCGGACGGCCCCTGCGAGCCATCTCTTCGCTCTCGACGGCGGAACGCACCGCCTGCGGATCAGCTGCCACGGGCTTCGCTGTCGTAGTGAGCCCGGCTGCGCGTGATCTCGTCGTGGTGGGTGCCCGCCCAGTCGGTCAGGGCGGTGACCGCGTCGAGCAGGGTGGGCCCAGCCCGGTCAGCGCGTATGCGACGCGCGGCGGCACCTCCGGGTAGGCAGTTCGGGTGACCGGGCCGTCGCGACGCACGCGGACCATTACGGTGAGATATGGGACCGAACCGTGCCGGAGGTGTCAGGGCAGGATCGAGTCGACGTAGCCGCCGTCGACGCGCAGGGCGCCGCCGGTGGTCGCTGACGCGTAGGGCGAGGCGAGGTAGACGACCATGTGGGCGATCTCCTCTGGCTCGATGAGGCGCTGGATCAGGGACTGCGGGCGGTGCTTGATCATGAACTCGCGCTGCGCCTCGTCCCAGGGCGACTCGTCACCGACCAGCTCACGGACGAAGTCTTCGACGCCGCCCGTGTGTGTCGGGCCGGCGATGACGGAGTTGACGGTCACACCCGTGCCAGCTGCCTCCTTGGCGAAGCCGCGGCTGACGGCGAGCAGCGAGGTCTTGGTCATGCCGTAATGGATCATCTCGGCGGGGATAACCACGGCCGAGTCGCTGGCGAGGTTGAGGATGCGACCCCAGCCCTGTGCCGTCATGGCGGGCAGATAGGCGCGGATGAGCCGGATGGCGGAGAGGACGTTCACCTCGAAGTAGCGGCGCCACTCGGCGTCATCGATCTCCAGCGGCGCGGCGGAGCCGAAGACGCCGAGGTTGTTGACCAGGATGTCGACCGAGGGGACGGCCTCCAGGACGGCCGCAGCGCCCTCTTCCGTCGCCAGGTCGCCTACGGCAGCGATGACGTCGTCGCTTCCGGAGTCGACCCGCGCCCGGTCCACCGCGGCTGTGACGCGCTCCGTGCTGCGGCCGTTGACGGCGACCCGGGCGCCGGCGCGGGCGAGGCCGACGGCGATGGCGTATCCGATGCCCTGGGTGGAGCCGGTGACCAAGGCGGTGCGGCCGGAAAGGTCGATGTGCACGATGGGTCCTCCTTGTCGCGGGTGTGGGGCTGTACATCGTTGCCGGTGGACGGCAGGTACCCCGAGCGCCTGTTTCCGTGACACGAGGGACGGGGCGGGCGCTCGGGGCGGTGGTTCAGTTCAGGGTGGCGGAGTCGAGGCCGGTGCGCAGCCCGCGGTCCAGTCCCGCGATGGCGTCCATGTCGGCGTCGCTCAGCTCGAAGCCGAGGACGTCTAGGTTCTGCCGGATCCCCGGGGACACGCCGTGCGATCCGGCGATCAGAACGATCGGCTCGTCCGTGAGGACCGCGCCCTGGGCCAGAGGACTCCACGCCTCGGTGGCGATGCCGTGCTCGGCGTGGAAGGCGCGCAGCTGGTCCTGCTGGAGGGCGGGGTGCAGCTCGATCTGAGCCGTTCCAGGGAGGCGTCGAACGCGTCCGGCGCCTTGTCCTTGCTCTGGTCGTCGTTCCACAGCTCGGTCGTCATGAAGATGTCCTCGCGGGGGAGGCCGGAGGAGGCAAGGGCCGTGCCGACGCCCCGCTCGTTGCCGTGGACCGAGGCGGTGTGGATGCTGCGGTATCCGGCAGACAGGGCACCGCCGACGGCGCGGAGGGTCTCCTCATGGGGAACCCGGAAGACGCCGAAGCCGAGCTGGGGCATGACCACGCCGCTGTTGAGCGTCACGCTCGGATGGCCGTCACGTGGAGCCTTTCACTTGTGCCGTGGGTGTCCTTCGGCACGGGTCACAGGGCCTCGAGCGCGGTCTGAGCGAACACGTGGTCCTGTTCGGGGGCACCGCCGCCGAGCCCGAGGGCGCCGACGAGCTGACCGTCGCGGCGGACGGGCACTCCGCCCGCGATGAACAGCAGGGGCTTGTTCAGCGCGGTGGGCAGCGAATGGAAGGGGCCCTCCGGCTTGACCAGGTCGGCGACCTCGGCGGTGGGGGCGTTGAGCTGAAGGGCGGTGTAGGCCTTGGCGGTGCTGGTCTCGCCGGAGATGAGTACGGCGCGCTCGTCACGGCGGAAGGCCAGCAGGTGCCCTCCGGCGTCGAGAACGGTGATGCTGACGGGCACTCCCGCCTCGTCGGCGGCGCGGCGTGCCGCGGCGATGAGGGTCTCGGCGTCGGCTGTGGTCAACGGGGTCACGGTGGTGCTCATGGGTCACTTTCCTACGGTGGGGGATGGACGGCTGCGTGTCGCGGCCGTCAGGCTCCTCGGACGGTGCAAGAGTCGCGGCGACAACCCTCCTGGCGGGAAGCGCGGCTTGCGCCTTACGAGGGCAACAATAGTTGCAGCCGCCTGATACTTGCAAGCGCGGGTATAGCGACTGGTGATGCACCGGTGCTTCTGGCCGGTCTGGGTTCCTCGCTCGCAAGGTCAGATCGAGGGAGCGGGGACAGGACGGCCACCGACCCGGCTATGACCGCACCGGCGCACCCTTGGCCGACCCTCTCACTGCTGCACGGCCGGATGAGGAGCCGCATCGAACGCGCACTTCAGGCGGAGCACAAGCTGAATGCGCGCCAGTACTCGCTCCTGGAGGCGCTCGGCAGGCTGACAACGGCTGACACAATGAGGTGAGTCGGTCCTGATGGGCGTGTTCGAGGGGGGGAGTCAGGCGTTCGGTTGGACGTGGGGACATCCCCGCCGAGCGTGTCGGATGAGCTGTGGGACCGTCTGGAACCGTTGCTGCCGCCGCGTGCGCCCAGGTGCCGGTACCCCGGCCGCAAAGCAATGCCGGACCGCGAGGTGCCGGGGTTGAAGCTAAGGTTGGTGTCGGCACTGGGGCCTGGCCAGCGGCGTAATGCCTTGGGAGCCCCTGCACTTCCTTGCTCGCTCCGCTGACCTTCCTCCCGAGTGATCTCACCTGGGCTGCAGGGTGCCGAGGCCGGCCCCAGAACCGCCCGGACCTGCGGCCCCCTGAGCCGGGTCGCGAAACGCGCTCCGAGACTGCGCCTTCCGGGAGGCTGCGCGGCGGGCCCTGGGGATGGAGCAGCCATAACGCACTCGCACCACTGCGCGGCGCCGCCCGTACGACGGGCGGCCGACGATGCGCGCCGCAGCGCCGGTCGTGAGGGTCCGCTTCCGTGACGGCCTTCTTGCCACTAAATTTGGCATCATGACTGCCATCACCCTGCGGATCCCCGACGCCATGGACAAGCCGCTGCGGGACGCTGCGGCCGACGCCCCCTCGCTGAACGACTACATCGTGCGCGCCGTGCGTCGGCAGATGACGCTAGATGCCGCCCGCAAACTCGCCACCATCGCTCCGCTCGATCTCGCGGGCGAGGGCGACGCCCTGTGACCATCCGCAAGGGCGACGTCTGGGACGTCGACACCGGCAAGGGCACCCGCACCGTTCTCGTCGTCAGCCTCGACGGCCTCGCCGAGGCCTACAACGCTGTAGTCGTCCTCGTCCTCCATGCTCCCGCACAGCATCCCGACACGGCCATGAGCGTGCATCTGACCACTCCGGTCGACGCCTCCCTCGTAGCTGTGAACCTCCTCCAGCTCTCCGCCATCCGCTTCGAAACCGGCACGCTGCACGGCAACATCGGCCCCGAGCAGCAAGAGCTCGTCGACAACGCCCTCCGCGCGGTCCTCGACCTGTAGGCGGGGTGCCGTAGGGAGCGGCCTCCATGTGCGGACTGCGTTGGTCGGGCATTCAACGGGCGTATTGCCGCCTCAGCGATCGCACGGATGCCGATCACGTTCGGCCTAGTGAGCATTCCGGACTCGGTGCACGCCGCCACACCGCACCCCGTAGGCAGGTTCATGTCAAAGACGGCTTGAGGATTCGGAGGCGACGCTTTGCCAGGCTGAGGCGGTTGAGGTGCTGTATTCGGACGTGCCCAGAGGGTCCGAGGTGCCCGATAGCCGCGTGGTTGTCCTGACGGACGAGGATCTGGCGGATCTGCCGCAGCCGATGGCGCGGTCGATCGAAGTCCTCGGCATGGTGCAGGCCCAGAACGCGGAACTCAAGGTAACCCAGCGCGATGGTCCCGCCGTCGGTGGCGGTTCCATGCTTGGCGACTACCTGGGCCTCGCCGACGGTCGACTGAACGGTTGCCGATTCCCGGGCGGTAGTCAGGACGCCTTGGTGGCCGCCGCCCTTCCAGTGAAACCCGCAGCCGAGCCTCCTTCTCCTGGTCGGGGCGGCCCGGCAGCCGGACGACCAGCGGCACGGACTGCGTCTCGATCGTCGCCGTCGCGGGAGGTAGGTGACCGAGGTCTTGCCGCCGTACTCCTTCTTGTACGGGGCCACTTCCACCTCGGCCATTCTGCGGCCCGCACGGTGGCGCGCGGCAGCGGCATGAACGGCACCGAGGTGGCCACCGAGCTGACGCTGGGCATACGGCCGGAACCCACGCCGGCACCGGGCGGCGGCTTCTCCGGGACACGGAGTCCTTTACGACGGACCCGTGTCCGGGGAGGACATACCGCGGGACGTCACGCCACGATCAGCGTGATCGCCCCCGTGTAGGTGGTACCGGCGGCGATAGCTGTCTCGGTGCCGTCGACCGTCATGGCTACCGTCTTGCCGAGCGGTGCCTTGACGGCCGCGTCGGAGGCGAGGGTGAGGGAGGTCAGGTACGAGGTGCCGGTGACCGTCCAGGTCGAGCCGCCGCCCAGCTTGACGATCGCGCCGTTGTTGACGGCGGCCTGGGCAGTGTTGGTGACGATGCCCAGCTCGTAGAAGATGGACGCGTCGATGCTGGAGACGCGGTGCTTGGCCCTCGTTGCCGAGATGACGCCCTCCACGGTGGAGTCGTCGAAGGTCAGCACCATGTTCTTGCCCTTGCGCAGGCCGTTGTAGAAGTCGCCCCTCAGTGCGATGGAGGTGAAGGTGGCGGCTCCGTCGGAGGGGTGGACGGCCGTGGTGTCGAAGGAGGAGTCCTTCGTCGGATCGTCGGTAGGCTCGGTGTAGACGCCGACGTTCAGCATCTTGCCGTCGACGTTGACCGGACCCGGGTCGTCCAGCTCGATCATCTGCAGGATGACCCCGTCGCGCGGGTTGAGCCGGGCGCCCTGGGAGCCGTCGACGGTGATGGCGGTCTGCTGGCTCTTGTTGAGGAACGTGGCCCGCTCGGAGTTGACGACGGTGCCGCCGTCCAGGGTGAGCGTCCCGGCGCCGAAGAACATGTAACCGAAGTGCCCGGAGTTCACGGTCGTGCTGCGCTCCGGGATGGCCGCCAGCTCGGCCGAGCCGAGGCCGAGTCCGAGCTCGGTGTTGAGCGCGGCGACGGCCTTCGCGGTGCTGTCGCCGTAGTGCACGACCGCCGCGGGGCCGGCGATGATGGTCGCGTAACTGCCCACGTCGAAGCGGGAGCCGAGGACGCGGACGGTGGCGTCGCCGATGGCGTAGGTGCCGTAGCCGTACGCACCGGTGTTGCCGACGTGGCTGTTGATCGTGGTCAGCTTGAGCCCGCTGCCGCCCTCGACCGACAGGGCTCCCCATGTCTCCGAGAAGACGGTGGAGTTGATGTAGGTGGAGGTGCTGTTCTTGCCGATCAGGTTGGTGGCGCGGACGTTTCCGTCGAGTCCGAGCATCCACGGCACCGACTCCATGTACGGCGTCTCGACGGTGGCCTGGTAGTCGGCGGGGAGTTCGCCGTTGCGGCAGCGGATCGAGGAGTTCTTGACGACGACGGTGGCGCCGTCGTTGGAGATGACGCCGGTGCGCACCACGCCCTTGGTGCTGATGCGGGCGCCGTCCACGACGAGCTTGGTGGCGGAGCCGTCGCCGACGACCGCGGCGCCGTACCCGGCGAAGTCGCAACGTCCATTGCCGCTCAGGGAGATGGTCGGCCGATCCAGTGTGTAGGTGGCGTCCTGCACGAACACGCCGTCGAAGCACTCGCCGGTCGAGGTGATCGACACGTTGCGGGCGGCGGAGTCGGTGAGCCGGCCGCCGAGCACCGCGGACAGGACGGACCTGTCGCGGTCGACGCCGTCGCCGCCGACGTACAGGGCCTGGCGGAAGGGGAAGGTGAGCGCCTCGTACGTCACCTCGTTGGCCTCGGCCACCGTGAGGACGACGTCGCCGCGGTAGCTGCCCGGCTGGATGAGCGTGACGGTGCCGCCGGTCTCGGTCAGCAGCTGGCCGGTCTCCACGCCGTCCACGGTCATAGTGAGGCTGTGACCCTCCGGGGCGACGATCGTCCCGCCCTCCGCGATCGTCAGCCGGCTCACCCGGGTGGTCGCCGGGAGCTCGTACGCCTCTCCGGAGCCGACGGAGGTCTGGTTGCCGGTCGCCTTCGGTGCGGCGGTGGCGGAGGCGGCCGGGACCAGCAGGGTTCCTGCCGTTGCCGTGCCGGCGATCAGGAGGGAGCGTCGGGTGATCAGCGTCATTTTCATGCCTTCCCACGGTTCTGGTGCGTCGTGGCGCAGCGTGACGAGTCCGTCGTTGCGAGGGGGGCGACGACGGCTCGGAAAAGGGCACCTGGGGTGCGCATGAGGGAGTGAAGCAGCGTTCAGAAGCAGGGAATAGGCGCTGCGCACACCCATGCCGGAACCCGATGCCTGAGATCGGGCGGCTGGTTCCATGGCGGTCACATAGAGTGGTCACAGGGTGGTGACGGGCCCGCGCATGACGGCGAGGCGGGCGGCGCGTACGCCGTCCACCTCGCCGTTCGTGTTCCGTTGTGGTTACGCGGGTGCGATCATCCCCGCCGACAGGTCGATGTCGGCCCCGCACAGGCCGGGCATCGCCAGCATCGCCAGCAGGGCCCGGGCTACCTCGTCCTCCTCGACGAGACGGCCGAGCGCGGCTCGGGAGGCGAAGTCGCGTTCAGCCTCCTCGACGGTGCAGCCGGTCAGTTCGGCCGTGAGCCGGAAGTTGCGGTCCATGCGCGGACCTCGCACCGGCCCCGGGGAGAGGGAGTTGACGGAGATTCCCAGCGGACCGACCTCCCCGGCCAGTGTCCGGGTGAGTCCCAGCAGCGCCATCTTGGAGGCGGTGTAGGGGGAGCGGTTGAGCAGCGGGCGTTTGCCGCTGACCGAGGCGACGTTGACGACGTCACCCCGGCCGGCCGCGATCATCGGCGGCAGGAAGGCCCGGCACATGAGGTAGACACCGCGGACGTTGACCGCGAACACGTCGTCCCACTCGTCGGGTCCGATGTCGACGAGCGGCCGCACGGGGCCCGCGACACCGGCGTTGTTGACGAGCAACGAGACCTCCTCACCGGCCAGTTCGGCGGCGAGGCCGGCCACCGACGACGGATCGGAGACGTCGCACACCGCCGTGCGGGCCTCGCCGCCGTCCTTGGCCACCCGCTCCGCCGCGTCCGCGAGGGCCCGCTCGCCGCGGCCGACGAGGACGACCCGCGCGCCCGCGCCCGCCAGCGCCAGCGCGAAGGCCCGCCCGAGCGGTCCGCCGCCGCCGGTGACGAGCGCCGTACGGCCGACGAGGGTCATGCGCGATTCCAGGGCAGTTCGTCCCCGGCGGCCCGCGCCGCCCGTACGTCACCGGAGCGCGCGTGTCCCTCGAACAGCTCGACCCGCGAGGCCCGTCCGCACACCCGGCCGAGCAGGGCCTGCGAGGCGGTGTCGGTGACCTCCTGGTAGGTCACCGTCTTGAGGTACTTTCCGACCCACAGACCGCCGGTGTAGCGGGCGGCGCCCCGGGTCGGCAACACGTGGTTGGTACCGATCACCTTGTCGCCGAAGGACACACAGGTGCCCTCGCCGAGGAAGAGGGCCCCGTACTGGGTCATCCTCTCCAGCGCGAGCCGCGGCTCGGCGGTCAGCACCTCCACGTGCTCGAAGGCGAACTCGTCGGCCAGCGCGTACAGTTCGTCGACCGAGTCGACGACGTGGACCTGGCCGTGGTCGCGCCAGGCGGGCTGGGCGAAGTCGCGGGTCGGCATGCCGGGCAGCAGCCGCTCGACCTCGGCGACGGTGCGCTCGGCGACCTCGCGGGAGGTGGTGATCAGCACGGCCGGGGAGTCGGGGCCGTGTTCG
The DNA here is from genome assembly GCF_001282115.1 of Streptomyces sp. NRRL B-24085. GTDB lineage: Bacteria > Actinomycetota > Actinomycetes > Streptomycetales > Streptomycetaceae > Streptomyces. Next base: position 10,029 of record NZ_LJBR01000037.1, read on the forward strand.
GCCTGGGAGAGCAGGTCGACGGCGCAGACGAACGGGTCGGCCTGCTCGTCCGCCAGGACCAGGATCTCGGTGGGCCCGGCGAACAGGTCGATGCCGATCTCGCCGAACAGCTGCCGCTTGGCCTCGGCCACGTAGGCGTTGCCGGGGCCGGCGATCAGGTTGACCGGGCGCATCGAGTCGGTGCCGACGGCCATGGCGGCGACTGCCTGTACCCCGCCGAGCAGCCAGATCTCGTCCGCGCCCGCCAGGTGCATGGCGGCGACGGTCGCGGCCGGGATCTCGCCGCGGATGGGCGGCGTGCAGGCGACCACGCGCGGCACCCCGGCCACCTTGGCGGTGACGATGGTCATGTGGGCGGAGGCGGTCAGCGGGTAGCGTCCGCCCGGGATGTAGGCGCCGGCGGCCTGGACGGGGATGTGCTTCTGTCCGAGCCGCACGCCCGGCAGGGTCTCCACCTCGAACTCCCGCAGGGAGTCGAGCTGGTGGCGGGCGAAGGAGCGCACCTGGTCCTGGACGAACCGGATGTCGTCGATGACCTGCTGGGGCACCGACGCGACGGTCTTCTCGACCTCCTCGTCGCTCAGCCGGAAGGAGCCGGGGCTCCAGTTGTCGAACTTCTCGGAGTACGCGCGCACGGCAGCGTCCCCGCGCTCGCGGATGTCCGCGATCACGCCGGCCACGGTCTCGCGGACCTGGTCGAGGGAGGCGGCGACCTGCGCCTTCGGCACGGCATGCTTCAGGATCTCTGCCACAACTGCGGCCTTTCTGCGGGTGGGCGGATCAGACGGGGGGCGCTTCGAAGAGCACGTCGGGGTCGTTGAACTGCTCCTTGGCGACCGATTCGCTCATCGGGTCGGCGGTGCCCCACTGGTCCTGGGTGAGCGGGTCGTCGACGTCGTGCCGGCCCGGGTGCCAAAGGTCCTCTTCGAGGACGGCGAGTTCGGTGGTGTACTCCACGGTGTTGCCGTGCGGGTCGTGGAAGTAGGAGAAGGTGTTGTCGCCGGCCAGGTGGCGGCCCGGCCCCCAGGTCAGCCGGGTCCCGGCGCGCAGCGCCCGGCCCGTGCCGCGCATGTACTCCTCCACCCCGCGCATCTCGAACGAGGCGTGGTGCAGGGAGACATGGGGTCCGCGGGCGATGGCGAAGGAGTGGTGCAGCGGGTTGCACCGCAGGAAGTACATGAGGTCACCCATGTGCGTGGAGTACAGGGTGTCGGTGAGCCGGAAGCCGAGGTGCTCGACGTAGAAGTCGCGCAGTGCCTCGGGATTCCGGGAGTTGACGACGCAGTGGGAGAGCCGTACCGGAACGGCCTCCCGTTCCTCGACCTTGCGGTGGGTGCGGGTGGCGACGTCCGCGGAGACTTCGACGACCCGGCCGTCCGGGTCGAAGAACCGCAGCCCGTAGCCGCCGCCGGGTGTCTCCAAGTCCTTGGGCTCGTGGACGAGTGGGACGCCGGCCCGGCCGAGCCGCAGCGCCAGCTCGTCCACCGCCGCCTGTGACACCGCCCCGAAGGCCACCAGGTCCATGCGCTTGCGCTGGTCCTCGCGGACGCGCACCACGTACTGCTCGGGGCTGCCCTCGGCGGCGAAGAAGGCGATCCCGCTGTCGTTCGCCACCTCCGTCAGGCCCCAGGTGGTGCCGAAGAAGGTCCGCTGCCGTTCGAAGTCCGGTACGGCCAGGTCGACATGGCGCAGGTGGGTGATGGGCTGGAAGCTCATGCGTGGCTCCTGACGGTGTTGCGCTGGAGGCCCAGTCCGGTGATCTCCGCCTCCAGGACATCTCCCGGCGCGAGGAAGACGCCCCAGTGCGCGCCGTTGCCGGCCGGGGAGCCGGTCAGCAGCAGGTCACCCGGGAGCAGGGTGGTGGTCGTGGAGACGTAGGCGATGAGCCGAGGGATGTCGAAGATCATGTCTTTGGTGGACTCGTCCTGCCGGACCACGCCGTTGTGGCGCAGGGTGATCCGCAGGTCGTTCGGGTCGCCGACGAAGGCGGCCGGGACGAGGAAGGGGCCGGTGGGCAGGAAGGTGTCGGCGTTCTTGGCGGTGAACCAGTCGGTGCCGATGGCTTTGAGGTCGGGTCGGTAGAGGCGGTCGCGGGTGGTGAGGTCGTTGCAGATGGTGTAGGCGGCCACGTGGCCCAGCGCCTCGTCGGCCGGGATGTCGCGGCCCGTCTTCCCGATGACCAGGGCGAGTTCGAGCTCCCAGTCGTGCTGCTCGCCGAGCGCCGGGAGCACGATGTCGTCGTAGGCGCCGCACATAGCGCGCGGTGAGCCGAGGAAGACGTAGGGGACGCCGTGGCGGATCCGTTCGTCCATCATCTTCTCGGCGTCCGCGCGGGCCTCCTCGGGGGTGGCGCCGTGCACGCTCTGCTTCTCGGCGGCGACCAGATCGACCACGTGCTTGCGGTAGTTGGCGCCGCTCTGCAGGATCTGGCCCGGCTCGATCGGGGGCAGCACGCGCAGCGCGGACAGGTCGTGCCAGGGGCCGTCGGCGGACCGGGCGAGCTCCTCCAGGCGGGGCAGCCAGGCGTCCCAGTCGGCCACCAGGGCGCGGGTGGAGGGCACATGGCCGGACAGGTCGCGCACGCGGGCGCCGGTGACCAGGCCCGGGAAGGGGCCGGCACCGGCACGGAACGTGCCGAGCGCGAACGGTCCGGCGTGGGGGAGTGGATCGGGCACGGGCGGCTCTCCTCGTACGGGTGGGTTCGCCTTCGACGCTAGGCATCCCGCACGGGCGGCGGAAATGGCCGTTCGCGATGCCTGCCATCACGGGCCCGCCCGGCCCTGAACTGGGCCTCCATCGCCGTACGGGATGGATGACGTCACCCTTGCCGATGACTCGATCCGTTGACCGTGCATCGACCGTCCACGCAGGCTCGGAGCACCCCACCACCCGAGGAGAGACACGTGGTAGTCGAGCATGCCCTGCTGACCGTGGAGGCCGGCCGGGAAGAGGAGTTCCAGGAGGTCTTCGGCAAGGCACGGCAGGTGCTGGCCGAAGCCGACGGGTTCCACTGGTCGGAACTGCTGCGCTGTGCGGAGCGGCCCCGGACCTTTCTGCTGCTGGTCGGCTGGGAGTCGGTCGAGGCCCACACCGTCGGCTTCCGCGAGTCCGACCGCTTCGGCCGCTGGCGGGCCCTGGTCGGCCCGTTCTTCGCCGAGCCGCCGGCCGTCGAGCACTACCACGAAGTCAGCCCGCGCTGACCCGTCCCTCCCTACGCCCCAAGGATCGCCCATGCCCGTACAGAAGGTGCTCGTCGTCGGCGGCGGCATCACCGGAAGTGTGCTCGCCCTCGCCCTTGCCCAACGCGGCGCCGACGTCGACCTCGTCGAGATCTCCCCCCAGTGGTTCGGTGTGGGCCACGGCATCACCATCCAGGGCAACGCGCTCAAGGCGCTGCGCTCGGTCGGCGTGCTGGAGCGGGTGCTGGAGCGGGCGGTGCCGTTCGACATCATGCGGCTGCGCCGCGCGGACGGCTCGCTGATCATGGAGCTGCCCACCCCGCACACCGGGGGCTCCGACCTGCCCTCGACGGCGGGAGCGCTCCGCTGCGACCTGCAGAGCGCGCTGTGCGACGCCGTGTACGCGCACGGCGTACGGGTCCGGCTCGGACTGAGCGCCGAGCGGCTCGACCAGTCGCCCGGCCACGTCGACGTGACCTTCACCGACGGCTCCACCGGCCGCTACGACCTGGTCGTGGGTGCCGACGGCATCAACTCGGCGATGCGGGCCCTGATCGGTTTCCCGCACCGGCCGCGCCCGGTCGGCATGTCGATCTTCCGGGTGGTCGCCCAGCGCCCCGCCGAGATGGACTGCGCCGAGGTCTACTACGGCGGCCCGCGCTTCAAGGCCGGCTACAGCCCCATTTCCCCCGACCAGTGCTACGCCTACCTCCTGGACGAGAACCTCGACGCCTCCCTGGTCGGCCCGCGCGCCCCGCTGTCGCTGATGCGCGAGCGTGGCGCCGGCTACGACGGCATCTGGGGCAAGATCGTCGCCTCGCTGCCCGACGACACGGCGGTGGACTACCGCTGGATCGAGGCGGTTCTGGTCGACGAGGACTGGCACCGCGGCCGGGCGATCGTCGTCGGCGACGCGGCCCACGCCTGTCCGCCACTCATCGCGCAGGGCGCCGCGATGTGCATGGAGGACGCGGTGCTGCTGGCAGAGCTGGTCACCGGGGACGAGCCGCTGGAGCGGGCCCTCGGCCACTTCATGGCACGCCGGCTGCCGCGGGTGCGGATGGTGCTGGAGAACTCCCTGCAGCTCGCCGAGTGGGAGATCCATCCGGGCACGCCCGGCGCCGATCCCGCCCGGATCATGTCGGAGACCCTTGAGTCGCTGACGGCGGCCGCATGAACACGCCGGTCGTCGACTTCCACGGCCATCTGGCCGTCCCGGCCGCCGACGCGCTGGTCGCCGGCACACCGGGCCTCGCCGCCGAGCTGGCGGCGGAGCAGCGCGCCCACTCCTCCGCCTCGCTGGCCGCCAACCGCGCCCAACTCCAGTGTCTGGCAGGCAAGTTGACGAGCGTCGTGGAGCGTCTCGCCGACCTGGACGCGATGGGCGTGGACGCGCAGGTGGTCGGCCCGATGCCGATGCACCACTACTGGGCGGACCCCGGCCTGGCTGCCCACCTCGCCCGCAGGGTCAACGAGGCGGTCGCCGCGCACTGCGGTGCGGCCCCCGAGCGGCTGTACGGGCTGGGCACTGTCCCCCTCCAGCACCCGGACCTGGCCGTCGCCCTGCTGGACCGGGCGATCACCGAACTCGGCCTGTACGGCATCAGCGTGTCCACGAGCGTCGAGGGGCGGGAGCTGGCCGATCCGGCGCACGACGACGTCTGGCGCCGGGCCGAGGAGCTGGGCGCGGTGGTCTTCGTCCACCCCTGGGGCTGCTCCCTGGGCGAGCGGCTGGCGACCCGCTACCTCGGCAACACCGTCGGCCAGCCCGTGGAGACCACGGTCGCGCTCTCCCACCTGATTTTCACCGGGGTCCTCGACCGCTTCCCGCGGCTGAAGCTGGTGGCCGCGCACGGCGGCGGCTATCTGCCGACGTACATCGGACGCTCCGACCACGCCTGGCGGGTGCGCGAGGACGCCCGCGGCTGCGCCGAGCCGCCGAGCACCTACCTGCGCCGGATGTGGTTCGACGCCCTCGTCTACACCCCGCGCGCCCTGCGTCACCTGGTCGAGGAGGTGGGCGCCGACCGGGTCGTGCTCGGCACCGACCACCCCTTCGACATGGGCGTCGACGACCCGCTGGTCCGCCTGGACGCGGCCGGACTCGCGCCGGCCGACCGTGCCGCGATCGCCGGGGGCAACGCCCTTGACCTGCTGCTGAAAGGACGTACCCGATGACCCTCGGCCCGATCGAGGAAGAGCTCGCCAAGGCCCGTGCCGCCTACCGCAACTGGGGGCGCTGGGGCGAGGACGACGTGCTGGGCACGCTCAACTTCATCGACGGCTCGCTCCGCGCCCACGCGGCGGGGCTGGTGCGACGCGGGCGCTCCTTCTCACTGTCGCTGGAGTTCAACGAGGACGGTCCGCAGCGCGGCTTCCGCGGTCGGATCAACCCCGTGCACTACATGAAGGACACCGGCTCTGACGCGGCGGCCGGCACGCAGGGCTTCCCGCACGGCTTCGGCGGCGCGGACGACCACATCGTGATGCCCCTCCAGGCATCCACGCAGTGGGACGGGCTGGGCCACATCTACGACAACAAGCAGGCGTGGAACGGCCGTCCGTGCACCATCGTCAACGGCAACGGTGACTCCGTCACCGGCATCGAGCACATGAGGGACGCCTTCACCGGGCGCGGCGTACTGCTGGACGTGGGCCGCGCGGTCGGCGACGGACACGGCGAACTCCCGGACGGTTTCCCCATCATGGAGGAGCACCTGCGCGACACGATCGAGGCGCAGGGCGCCACCTCCACGGTCCGCCGCGGTGACCTGGTGCTCGTGCGCACCGGCCAGATCGGTCGGGTACGGCGGCTCGGCGCATGGGGCACCTACGCGGCCGGCGACGCGCCGGGGCTGTCGTTCACCACGCTGGGCTGGCTGCACCGCACCGAGATCGCGGCGATCGCTTCGGACACCTGGGGACTCGAGGTGCGGCCCTACGAGTTCACCGAGCCGGCGATGTCCCCGCTGCACCAGATCGCCATCCCCAACATGGGCCTGCCGCTGGGCGAGATGTGGGACCTGGAGGCGCTGGCCGAGGACTGCGCGGCCGACGGCGTCTACGAGTTCCTGCTGGTCGCCGCACCCCTGCCGGTCACCGGCGCGGTGGGCGCCCCCGTCAACCCGATCGCGATCAAGTGAGCACCGCCATGAACCGATTCTCCGGCACCTTGCACCTCCCCGGCGACGAAGGCTTCGAGGAGGCCTGCCTCGGGCGGGTCTTCAACGCCCGCCGACCCACCGACCGCAGACCCGCGGCCGTCCTGGAAGCCCGCACCGAGGAAGACGTCGTCGAGGGCGTGCGTCTCGCCCTGGAGCGCGGCTGGCAGGTCGCCGTCCGCTCCGGCGGGCACAGCTGGGCCGCCTGGTCGGTGCGCGGGGACGCCCTGCTGATCGACCTGGGAGGCTTCCGCGAAATGGCGTACGACCCGGACACCCGGATAGCCACGGCGACCCCCAGCGTCAAGGGCGGCGACGAACTCAACCCGTTCCTGGGCGTGTTCGGGCGTTTCTTCAACGGCGGCCACTGCCCCTCCGTCGGCATCGGCGGCTTCCTGCTCCAGGGCGGGCAGGGCTGGAACGCACGCGGCTGGGGGTGGGCGGCGGAGAACATCGTGGCGATCGACGTCGTCACCGCCGAGGGCGAGCTGGTGCGCGCGGACGAGACGCACCACAGCGACCTGTTCTGGGCGGCGCGCGGCGCAGGACCGGGCTTCTTCGGTGTCGTCACCCGCTTCCACCTGCGCACCCGCCCGCTGCCCGGACACCTCGCGCACACCGTGCACGCCTACCCCCTCGACCTCTTCGACGAAGTCATGACGTGGCTGCACGAGACCCACCACACCGTCTCGGACCTGGTCGAGATCGTCGCCGTGACCCAGGCGCTCCCGGAATACGACGAACACGTCCTGCTGGTCACCGGCCTGTCCTTCACCGACACCCCGGAGCAGGCCGCCGAGGCGCTGGCGCCGCTGCACGCCAACCCGTACGCGGACCGTGCGCTGTTCCGCGTGGAGGCCAGACCCACCACGCTCGCCGAGCAGATTCACGGCCAGCGGGAGGCCAACCCCGAAGGCCACCGATACTTCGTGGACAACGCCTGGCTGACCGGAGGAGCCTCGGACGTCGTCCCGGCCATCCGCAAGGCCTTTACCGAGCACCCGACCCCGCAGACCTTCACCATCTGGTTCTCCATGGCCCCGCTGCGCGAACTGCCCGACATGGCTTTCTCGTTGCAGTCGGAGATCTACTGCGCCACCTACGTCGTGCACGACGGGCCCGAGCGCGACGCCGAGCTGCGCGCCTGGCTGGACGAGGCGATGGCGGCGATGCAGCCGGTGACGGCGGGCCAGTACCTGGGGGATTCCGACTTCACGGTACGGCAGTTGAAGTTCATGGGCGACGAGCAGTGGCGGCGGCTGCAGGAGATCCGGGCCGTGCGCGACCCCAAGGGCCTGTTCGCCGGCTATCTGAGCGCGGGGGCCGTCACCAACACCAACCACTGGGAGCAGTGAGCCATGCGTTTGGCGACATACGAGCACGAGGGTGTGGAGCGCGCAGGGGTGGTGCGGGAGGGGGTGATCCACCCGCTGCCTGAGGGTGTCACGGTCCTGACGCTGCTGGAGCAGGAGGTGCTGATCTCCGCTGGCGTCGAAGCGCTGCGGAAACGCAGCGAGTTGACGGTGGATCAGGTGCGGCTGCTGCCGCCGCTCACGCCGCCCTCGATCCGGGACTTCGTCGGTTTCGAGGCGCACATCGAGGGCGTGTCGAAGTCGCTGGACGGGCTGGAGCACGTGCCCGAGGAGTGGTACCGGGCGCCCAACTTCTACTTCACCAACCCGCACGCGGCCTGCGGCGCCCACGACGACGTGCCCGTCCCGGCGGGCTGCTCGGTGCTCGACTTCGAGCTGGAGGTGGGCGCGGTCATCGGACGCGCAGGCCGCGACCTCACCCCCGAGCAGGCGCGCGAGCACATCGTCGGCTACCTGGTCTTCAACGACTGGTCGGCGCGCGATCTGCAGAAACCGGAGAAGAACCTGGGGCTTGGCTTCTCCAAGGGCAAGGACTTCGCCCACACTCTCGGCCCCTACCTGGTCACCGCCGACGAGGTGGCGGACCGGCGGGACGCGGACGGCTTCCTCGACCTGGAGATGACGGTCACCCTCAACGGTGAGCTGCTCGGCCGCGACACGCTCGCCAACTGCTCGTGGACCTTCGAGGAGATGGTCGCCTACGCCGCCCGCGACACCTGGGTGCGCCCCGGGGACGTTCTCGGCTCGGGCACCTGCGGCTGGGGAGCGCTGGCGGAGTTCTGGGGCAGGCTCGGCGAGCGGACCCCGCCGTCACTGACGCCGGGCGACGAGGTGACCCTGACCGTGGAGCGGCTCGGCACCGTCTCCAACCGGGTCGTGGCGGGACGCACCGACGCCTACCTGCCGCGGGCCCGCAAACGGGGGCGCACCCCGCGGCCGTAACCTCACACGGCGCTGACCTGCGCACATCCAGGGATCCGATAGCTGCTATCGGATCCCTGTGAGTTGCATCCGGGCCTCTTCCTCGACGGCGGGCCCGTGGTTACCCTCCGAATTCACCGAGCTTCAACGACGCGGCCGGAAGGAAACACCCATGGGTCTCGGAGCCATCGACCTGAATCTTCTGGTGGCGTTGGAGGCGCTCCTGGAGGAGAAGAACGTCACCCACGCCGGGGTCCGTCTGTCCACCAGCCAGTCCGCGATGAGCGGCTCCCTGGCCCGGCTGCGCCGCCACTTCAACGACGAGCTGCTGATCCGGGTGGGCCGGGAGTACGAGCTGACGCCGCTGGCCGAGCGGCTGCTGCCGGTCGTGCAGGCCTCGCTGCACAAGGCGGAGGAGGCCCTCTCCCTGACCCGGCACTTCGACCCTTCGCGCAGCCGGCAGCGCTTCTCGGTCGTGATGTCGGACTATGTGATGACCATGCTGGTGGAGCCGCTGCTGCGGATCATCGCCGAGGAGGCGCCCGGCGTCCGCATCGACTTCCACCCGATCGTCGGCGGACAGCTGGAGAACGAGACCCACCTGCGCTGCCACGACCTGATGGTCGTCCCGCTCGGCTACCAGCTGCCGGGCGTCAGCGAGGCCGTCATGCATGATCGTTTCGTCTGCATCGTCGACCGGCGCAACCCCTGGCTGCGCGACGGCCGGCTCACGCTGCAGGACCTGGCGGAGATGCCGCACGCCACCTGCGCCCTCGGCAAGAGCCACACGCCCGCCGAGCGTCAGCTGGAGACCCTCGGCATCACACCGAAGGTGCAGGTCAGCACACCTGGGTTCAGCGTGCTGCCGTTCCTGGTCAGCGGCACCGAACTGGTCGCGCTGGTGCCGGAGCGGCTGGCCCTGCGCTACGAGTCGTTCGCGGGCTGTGCCGTCGTACCGACACCGTTCCCGGACGTGCCGCTCGTGGAGGCCATGTACTGGCACCACAACCGCCACTCCGACCCCGCGCACCGGTGGCTGCGCGAGACCGTGCGGCAGGTCGGCGCCTCGCTGGATAAGCCGGCGCGCGCGGAGATCGCCCCGGTGGATGACAGGCATGAAGAAGAACCGTTTCCGGAGCTGAGCGCGGCTTCCTAGCGTGGTCGGGAGGAATCCCGCACCCCACTGGAGGAACCGTGAGCCGTACGCGTCTGGCGGGCCGTACTGTCGTCGTCACCGGAGCCGCGCAGGGCCAGGGAGCCGCCGAGGCCGAGGCGGCCGCCCGGGAGGGCGCGAAGGTGATCGCGACCGACGTCCTGGACGAGGCCGGCGAGGCGCTCGTCGCGTCCCTGTGCGCCGACGGCCTGGAGGTGACCTTCCGGCACCTGGACGTGACGTCACCGGAGGACTGGGCCGCGCTCGCGGCCGGCCTGGACGTCGTACACGGCCTCGTCAACAATGCCGGCATCCCGATGCGGGCCCGCCTCGGAGAGGTCGAAGTCGCCGACTTCAACCGGGCGTTCGCGGTCAATACGACGGGCGCCCTGCTCGGCATCCAGGCCCTGGCGCCTTTGATGCTGGCGGGCTCCTCCATCGTCAACGTCGGCTCGGTCGCGGGCCTGACCGCCCATCACGCGGTGGCCTACACGACCAGCAAGTGGGCGCTGCGCGGGCTGTCGAAGGTCGCGGCGCTGGAACTGGCGCCCCGCGGCATCCGCACCAACGTCGTCCACCCCGGGTACATCGAGACCCCGCTGATGGCCTCCGCCAACCCGTTGTTCGTGCGGGCGCACGTGGCGATGACTCCCCAGGGGCGCGCGGGCACCGTCGACGAGGTGGCCCCGCTGATCGTCTACCTATTGTCTGACGAGGCGTCGTACGTCAACGGCGCGGAGATCACGGTCGACGGCGGGTATGCGGCGCACGGCGGGGTCAAGGCCATCACGAACGCGCTCGACGGGCCGTGACCAGCACGTCCGGCTCCGGACGCGGAGGCGGACGCACGCGCAGCACGACTCGGGCGCGGACCGCCCGGGCGAGGACCAGGACGATGCAGGCCGTGAACGCGGCCCGGTAGCCCGCTGTCAGTGCGGCGAGCCGGTCCGGGCCGTTTGTCTTTGACACGGCGACCGAGGTGGGTCGGCCACCACGAAGGCCCCGCCGATCTTGAAGGCCGCCGTGTTGACGCCCCACGACCTCTCCCCATTCCTCGCGGAACGCGGCGCCGACCGCCTCCTCGATCCCGTCCGTGGCACTCACTTCCAGACCGGCCGCACCTCGACCGAGCCGCCGTTGCGGGCGGCCGAGTGCCCCGGGCGGCTAGGGCGATGGCCTGGTCGACGTCGGGGACCTAGATGGAGTCGAGGCCGGCGAGGTACTCCTTCGTCTCGGCGAACGGCTCGTCCCTGAGCAGCACTTCGTCATCGCGCACGCGTACGGTCGTGACGTCCGCGGCCGGACGCAGGCGGTCGCCGCTGATGACACGGCCCACCCCCGCGTGTGCCCGGTAGTCGTGGAACCGGGGGCCGCCGGCGTGCCGCGCGGGCTCTCCTCCGCGCCGCCGACCGGGGAACAGGAGAACAGGACGAACTTCATCATGCTTCCCGCGCGGGCGAGGCATGCTCGTGGGTGACCCGCCACCGCACACCGGCGCCGCGGTAGCCGATAGCGAACTGGCCCTGCAGCGCCGTGCCGTGGGCATCACGGCCGTGCCGGCCAGGGTGGACGATCTCGGCGTCGGAGACGTAACAGGCCAGGGCGCGCTCCAAGTCGTGCTCTCCGACGGCCCTCCGCGTCGAGGGCCCAGATGGCCTTTTTCGGGGTCCTCCCGCTCCCACATCGGTCAGAAGGGCCGCAACTCCAGGACCCGATGCCGGCGACGGGGTGCTTCGCGGCGGCCTCGACCACCTTTCCCAGGCTGTCGCATTCCAGCACGTCGAATCCGGCGACGTGCTCCTTTGTCTCGGCAAACGGGCCGTCGATGCGCAGCACCTCGCCGTCGCGCACGGGGGTGGCCTTGGCGGGCAGCCCCAGCCGGAGGCCGTGCAGGCGCACCCGGCACTCGCCGAGCTCTTGCACCCAGGGCTCGACGGGTGCCATGCCCGAGGCGCCGGCGGTGTCGCCGCCGCAGGCAAGCAGCATGTACTTCATGGTCCCCCCGGTCCTCAGGCCGTTCCTGCACCCCACCGACGACGGGGGCCGGGCGGAATCGACATCCGGGTAGGTCGAAGGGCCGGGACGTGTCGCCCCGGCCCTTCGACTGCGGTGTGCGCTACGCCGACGCCGTCTGCACCGTCGGCTCTCCCGCGCCCACTGCGGCCCGCGCGGTGCTCTTGCGCACCAGGAGCAGCGTGACCAGTGCGCCCAGCAGCGAGGCGCAGCCGCAGATCACCACGCCGACCGCCATGCCGTGCCCGAGCGCGCTCTGCGCGGCGGCCCGGGCGCCGTCGCTGCCCGCGTTGACCACGGCCAGGGGTCCGGCGGCCGCCTCCATGCCCGCGTCCGCGCCGCTGAGCTTGCCGACCAGCACGGAGGAGGCGGCGCTCATCGCGACCGTGCTGATGACCGCCGGGCCGAGAGCCTGGCCGAACTCGCGCACCAGGCTGGTGGCGCCGCTGGCCATACCGGTCATGCTGAGCGGTACGGCGTTCACCGCGGCGGAGGTCAGCGAGGAAACCACGCAGATGAAGCCGATGCCGAGGAGCAGGACCGGACCGATGAAGGCGGCCAGGGACGTGGTGGTGACGGGCAGCGCGGCGATCCAGAACTGGCCCGCGGCCATCGGCAGCAGCCCGCCCATCAGCAGCCAGCGCGGCTCGACCCGGGTGAGCATCTTGCTCAGCACGGGCGCCAGCAGCAGCGGGATCGCCTGGAGGATCACGAACGGCATGCCGGCCCGGAGAGCGCTCAGGTGCATCACGGCGCCGAGCCGGATGGAGACGCAGTACGCGGTGCCGATGAAGCCGAACATGCCTGCCAGCGCGACGACGGCCGCGGCGGCGAAGGACGGGATTCGCAGTAGGTCCAGGTTGAACATTGGCGACGCCGACCGCTTCTCGGCGACGACGAAGCCGACCAGGGCGACGAAGGCCAGGGCGAGCGTGCCGACGATCGCCGGGCTGCTCCAGCCGCGGTCGCCGCCCTCGATGACTCCCCACAGCAGCGCGGTCAGGCCGACGGCGATGCTGATCTGTCCCGGCCAGTCCAGGGTGCGGCCCTCGGGTGCCTTGGAGTCGGTGACCAGGAACAGGCAGTCGACCCCGACGACCAGGCCGAGGACGACCGGCGGCACGAACACCCAGCGGAAGTCGGCGACCGTGGCGAGGATGCCGGAGGACAGCGGACCGATCGCCGAGGCGAGGGAGATGCTCAGCGCCCAGGTCGAGACCGCTTTCGCGCGGTCCCTCTCCTGGGGCGTGGCGGCCGCGATCACCGCGAGGGAGCTGGGGAAGAGCGCGGCGGCGCCGACGCCGGCGAGGGCCTGGCCGATCCAGAGCATGGTGATGTTCTGCGAGGTGGCGTTGAGGAGTTCGCCGAGTGCCAGGATGAACCCGCCGAGCACCAGCAGCCGCTTGCGGCCGAACAGGTCGCCCACCACACCGAAATTCAGCTCGAGAATGGCGGTGGGCAGAATGAACGCGGAAGTGACCCAGGCCACCTGAGAGCCCGACGCACCGAATTCGGCCTGAATGTTTCCGTTGATCGGTGAAGGCACCGTAATGCACAACTGTGCTGCCGCCACGGCCAGGCAGCAGGCTATGAGCGTCCCTTTGTCGAGTCTTTTCAGGGAGATCGATTCCGTCATCGTCCGTGCCCTCACTCTGCGTTCTTCTCTATGAGTTCGATGAGATTTCCCTCTGGGTCGGTGACCCAGGCCATGCGGATGCCGGGCTCGGGAGAGGGTCCCGGCGGCACGGCCTCGCCCGCTCCGTGGGCCACCAGGGCCGTGTAGAGGGGGTCGAGTTCGGGGGTGGTGACCGCGAAGTGCCCGTATCCCTCGGTGAGGGTGGCGGTCAGTGGGTCCGGCGCTTTCAGGCCGGGGGCGGAGCCGCGTCTGGTGAGCAGTTCAACGCGCCAGCCGTGTGGATGTTCGAGGACAACACCTCGCAGGCCGGGCCCTTCGAGGTGGAACTGGAAGACTGTCGTCAGTTCGAGCGCCTTCGTGTACCAGGCGGTCAGGGCGTCCAGGTCGCGTACGTTGACGCCCACGTGGTCGAGTCGGATGGTCACGGGCGCTCAGCCGGCCATGGCGCTGTCGCCGCCGTCGACCATGAGGTTGGCGCCGTTGACGAAGGCAGCCTCGTCGGAGCAGAGGAAGGCCGCGACGCGCGCGATGTCCTCGGGCTGTCCGACCCGGCCGACCGGGATCCGCGCCTCCAGGTGGGCTTTGGGTCCCTCGGGGTCGTCCAGGAAAGGTGCGGTGGCCGCGGTGCGGGTCATGCCGGGCGCGATGGTGTTGACGCGGATGTGGTGCGCGGCGCCGGCCGCGCACAGGTGCTTGCTCATCGCCAGCACCCCGCCCTTGGCGGCGCCGTGCGGCACCATCGGCAGGAACGGCGCGCCGCGTACGGCCGCCACGGAGGCGACGTTCAGGACGGCGCCGCCGCCGCGCGCGATCAGGTGCGGCCAGGCCGCCTGCGTGCAGAAGTACGGGATGTCCAGCTCGTTCTTGATGGTGAAGTACCAGTCGTCGGCCGGCATCGTCTCGAACGGTCCGTTGCGCAGCGCCGAGGCGTTGTTGTACAGGATGTCGATCCCGCCGCATGCCTCGACGCCGGCCTCGATCCAATCCCGCGCCCCGGCCTGCGTGGACAGGTCCACGGGGGCCAGGGACCGCATGACGCCGCCGACCTTCTCGACGAGTTCCACGGTTTCGGCGGCGGTTTCCTCGTCGATGTCACAGCCGAATACAGTGGCGCCCTCCGCGGCGAATACAAGCGCTGCGGCCCGGCCTATTCCGGCCCCCGTGCCACTGATGAAAGCGATTTTCCCGGCCAGTCGACCCATGATTGCCCAAGTCCCTTGTTCCCATGCCGCCGGAGTGCGGTGGTGGCAGCGTAGGTATGGCCTTGGGCCGGAACAAGAAATCGGTCAGCGAAAGGGCATCGGGCGTTCGTATGGCTGGTATGCGGCGGGCTCAGTCCACGACGGGGACGGCCTTGCCGCGCACGCTCCGGTCTGCGAGCGTCTGCACTGCGTCGCCGATCTAGATCACGGTCTCTCTTCCGCGTCCTGACCGAACGCCGGCACCCTGCCGCAGCCAGCGCCGGGCCAGAGGACCCCCGCTGAGGTGCACTGGCAATATCACGCGGGGGAGTGTAAATCTGACGGCGGATCCGACGATCATGGGAAAGACGTCAAGTGACCGACACCGCGGTGGAGTTGGAGACCGTGGAACCTGCCGAGAGTGCCCAGTCCGGGCCGTCCGTCTCCGTGTCGGACGGCAACTGGTCGCGATGCTGGTGGAGCGGGCTCGGTCGGAGGGGCTGCAGCTGACCGGGCAGGGTGGGCTGCTGCAGCAGCTGACCAAGCGGGTCCTGGAGTCTGCGCTGGAAGGCGAGATCACCGATCACCTCGGCTACGAGAAGCACGATGCCGCCGGCCGGGGCAGCGGCAAGTCCCACAACGGGGGCCGGGTCAAGACCGTGCTGACCGACGTCGAGCCGGTCGAGGTCACAGTGCCGCGTGACACTGCGGGCACGTTCGAGCCGCAGATCGTCAGGAAGCGGCAGCGGCGGCTGACCGGGGTCGACGAGATGGTGTTGTCGTTGTTCGCGAAGGGGCTCACGCACCGCGAGATCGCGGCTCACCTGGCCGAGGTCTACGGGGCCGAGGTGTCCAGGCTGGTGCGCTTCCGCTGTCTGCCGGTTGTGGAGTGCCAGGAGGAGGGGGAGAGCGCGGGCGAGGTGCGGGCCGCCGCGGACGACTTCCGCCGCAACCACTTGGGTGGCGGAGCACTTCGGCTGTCCCGACGACCCCGAGGAGGTGCGCCGGACCATGCTCCGGCACATCGCGGTGGTCGCCGGTCACTTCAGGGGAAAGGTCGCGCAATGGGATGTGGTCAACGAGCCCCTGTCCGACGACGAGGAGAGCTACACGGGCGGGGATCATGATGTGCGCTCCGAGTGGAGCCCGTGGTTCGAGGTCATGGGCGAGGAGTACATCGACGAGGCGTTCAGGGCCGCTCACCGGGCCGATCCGAAGGCACGGCTGTTCCTCAACGAGTACGGGGTCGAGGAGGAAGGCGAGCGGTGGGACGCCCTTTATGGTCTGGTCGAGCGGCTCAAGGAACGCGGCGTACCGATCGACGGCGTGGGTTTCCAGACCCATGAGTACGAACCCGGCGACCGCATCGACCCGGAGATCTTCCGCGGCCATGTGCGGGATCTGGCGGAGCTCGGGGTTCAGGCGCGGGTGTCGGAGATGGACGTCACGATAGGTGAGGACGAGGAGGACGGGCGGCAGACCCAGGCTGATGAGATGGCGGGCAAGCTGCGGGTCTGCCTGGAGGAGCCGACCTGCACATCGTTCTCGACCTGGGGATTCACCGACCGGTACGGTTCCACCGCCGACACCGAGATCTATCCTCCGCGCCCGGCCGATTCCCTGCCGTGGGACGCGGCCCTGCGGCCGAAACCGGCGTACGAGCGCTTGCTCGAGACCTTTACGAGGTGTGAGAAAGCAAGGTGTGACCTCTCCGTTGGTGTCGATGGCAGCGAGACGGCCCATCTCGATCAGGTCCTCGACCACGCGGCGAGCTGCGCGGCTGTGATCTCGGCGACGTGGTCCTGGGGGCCGAGACGGGCGGCGTTCAGCAGCTGGCACCAGGACGTCCGGCCCGATTCGAGGGCGGCGACGAACGAGTACGACCAGCCGGGGATGAACTGGTCCGAAGCCCCGTCCGCTGCGGCCGTAGACGTGGCAGAACAGACGTTCCGAGGTGGTCCGTGCGTCGGGGCGGAGCCAGTTGCTGACGTCGACCGCCAGGACCAGGCGCCCGTCGGCGGCCCGCGGCATCGGCAGACCGGCCAGCACCTGTCCTGGATGCCACGACCGCAAGAGGAGCAAGTCCCGTTGGCGTGGTCGGCTACGCACAGAGCAGGCTTGACGCGGCGGCCCGCCGGTAGTGGTGGTGGTCACCGTTGCCTGTACGGGTGCGCCACCGGCGCACCGAGGGGTGTGCCGAAGGTTGCTCCACCCGCATTCCGGCGGCGCGGATTCCACCGGGCCATTCACATGGGCAAACCCTTCTCGGGCAGGCCGACAGGACCTGCTCACCCTCGCTCACCTGCGCAACGGCCAGCCGTACGCCCAGCTTTCGGCCGGGCCGGATTCGGGATCGGCACCACCACCGCCTACCGGTACATCACCGAGGCCGTCGACCTCCTGGCCGCCCTCGCCCCCACCCGCACCGAAGCCGTACGAGCGGCATCGACGAAGGTGTACGTGATCCTGGACGGGAAGCTCGTGCCGATCGACCGAATCGCCGCCGACCGCCCGTTCTACTCGGGCAAACACAAGAAGCACGGCATGAAGGTGCAGGTCATAGCCGATCCGCAGGGTTGTCTGCTGTGGGCTTCACCAGCCTTGGCCGGCGCCGTCCATGACGTCCGTGCCGCGCGCGAGCACGGCGTCATCGAGGCACTCGTCGGGGCCGGCATCCCCTGCTGGGCAGACAAGGGCTTCCAGGGTGCAGGCGGCACGGTCCGTCTCCCTTACCGCAGCCGACGGGACAGCCTCTCCACCGGTCAGCAGGCCGTCAACCGAGCCCACGCAAAGGTCTGCGCACCGGTCGAGCGGGCCATTGCCACCCTCAAGTCCTGGCGACTCCTCCGCGAGCTCCGCTGCTCGACGACCCGGATCACGAGCCTCGTCCAAGCCGTCCTGGTCCTCCAGCTCGCCCCTCGGGCTGAAGTCAAACCGCAGCATTCACCAGGTCCGTCAATTCGTCCTCGGTCGTGCCCTCCCGCATAGGAACGTCGAAGGTGTAACCCTCCATCGCAGAACACCAGGTCAAGGTCCATGGGCGTCAGCTCGCGGAAGACGATCGCCAACCAGATTGCGTCCGAACGCACGAGTGATTCCCTCACGCGGCACCGCGACGCTTCAACCAGCCGACTGCGATCTGGCCTCGTCACCGCGCCCGAGCTGCACTGCTGTTGGAGCCACTTGCCGATGTCGCCGTCCATCAGCACGCCGGGCGCGATGTCGGGCAGTTGGCCGTCGGCTTCGAGGGCGTGGCCCGTGGCCGCTTACGCGCGGAGCAACCGCCCGGTGATCTCGCGGTACTCCCGCAGCGCGAGTCGGAGTTCGGTGGAACGCGTCTCGGCATCCTGATCCTGCCAGCCCTCGCGCAGGTCGCGCCGCCGTTCCGCGAGGGCCTTCACCAGCGCGTCGGCCGCTGCGTCGAAGGCGACCTCGGCCTCCTCCAGTGCTTCGCGCGGGGTGTCCGCGAAGTGGTTGACGGCGCGCCCGAGGTGCCGGACGATCTTGTCCCGCTCGTCGGACGGGATCAGCGGTTCGGGGCCCTGGGTGCGGCGCGCCGCGAAGCCCGAGGACCGGTCGTCGGGCTGCTGGGCGCGTGTCTGGTCGTACATCGTCGTCTGCACCGTCTTTCGTGGCGATGGGGTCACCGTCCGAGGTTGCCTTCGCCTTCACGACGGCTGCGCAGGGCCGCCAAAAGCCGGTCGACCCTGCCGTTCACGGTCCTGCTCCGTGTTGCCAGTCAACGTCGGGTGACCATCCGTGTCAACGCGGTTCGCCAGCGGGCACACCTCGCCCGGGACGGGGCGGTCGACCGCAGGAGCCCTCCTGAGGCGATCCGCTCTTCTCCTGCACTGCCGAGGGGCCGTGCTGTCGTTCTACGCCCCCCGCCCCGTACCCAAGGTGCGCAGACTCCATGCGCCTCGGCCTCGACGGCGTTCCGGTACAGAGCGGCGGCGACCATGGAACGACGGCGAAGGAACACCGTCGTCGACTGGTCGCGGGCTGCCCCTACGTCACCGTGCGGCCCGCTGGTGTGGGCGAAGCGGCCCCGGGTGGTATTGAATGATGTTTGCGGTCAAGAATCCCGGGGGCTCCGTCGCCCGGGTTCTGGTACGGCTCCGACGTGGTGCCGGGGTCGGCGAGCGAGCTGAGAGAGTCGCATGGACTCCACCCCACCCCCCTCGTCTGTGTCACCGTTCGACATGGTCAGCAGCGCTTTGGGGCAGTACATGCCAGTCGAAGGGGCGGCGGCCGCCGATTCCGCCGGCCCGCAGGGGGACAACGCCGCCCGCCGAGACGTATCCGACAACCCGACCCCCGCGGGTCAGGAGCAAATCCTCGGCGCGGTCAATCTGGACCGGGATCTGAGAATCACCCGCTGCAATCTGGACGCCCCGGTCTTCGCGGGGGTGGAGGCCGTGGCCGGGAGGCCCTTCGTCGATCTCCTGCCTCCCTCGGATGTACCGACGGTCACCCGGCGCCTGCGGCAGGCCCTCGAGACCGGAGAGCCGCACGTCGCCCGGGTCCAGCGCCTGCGACGCGGCGACGGGTCGGAGCTGGTGGTCTCGATGAGTATCCTGGCCGCCGCAGCGCCCCAGGAGGGCCTGACCGTCTCCCTGATCGCCATGGCCAGGAGGCTGCACCTGTACGCCGCCGAGACCGCGATCGGCACCTCGTTGGACATCGGCGAGACCGCGCAATCGCTGGCGGAGTCCCTGCTGGCCTGGGGTGACGTGACAGCCATCGACCTCGACTTCGCCGTGTGGACGGGTGAGGCGGTCACCGAGCAGCCGCAGGGGCGCCTCCGGCTGCGCCGGGCGGCCCTGGTGCCGGACCGGGCGTGGCCCGACGGCTACGTGCTCCCGGGCGACGATCTTCCCGGCGATGCGAGTCGACTGCTGTCGCAGGCCATACGGCGTGACGATGCCGCGCAGGCCATCGTCATACCCGACCGGGAAGCGATCGAGCGGGTGCTCGGCAGTCCTCGGCTGGTACGTGCCCTGGTGCCCGGCGACCAGGCGTCGGCCGTGGCGTGCATACCGCTGGTCCTGGACGGCTCGCCGCCCGTAGTCCTGGGGGTAGCGGAGGTCTGGCGGCGGGCGGACCGCCCCTTCGCGGACAGCGAGCTGTTGGACCTGCAGGAACTGGTGGCCAGGACCTCCCACCACGTGGACCTGGCCCGTCAGCACCAGCGCGAGCACACGCAGGTCCTGGCCTTGCAGCGCCGACTGCTGCCACGGTCCGGCGGCGACACCATCCAGACGGCCAGCGTCTACCAGCCCGCCACCCCCGACAGCGCGGGCGTCGGCGGCGACTGGGTGAACAGCTTTCCGCTGCCGGACGGCCGTACCGCGCTGGTGGTCGGAGACGTCGTCGGGCACGGGCTGGGCGCCGCGGCGACCATGGGACAACTGAGCATGGAGGCCCGCGCGCTGCTGTCAGCGGGGCTGGCGCCCGACGAGGTGCTGGAGCACCTGGACGAGACCGTGTCGCTGCTGGACGACGCGGAGTCCGGGCTGGCGGCTGGTTACAGCGCCCTCGGGTCGACCTGCTGCATCGCCGTGTACGACCCGGTCAGCCACCACGTGGCGGTGGCCAGCGCCGGCCACCTCCCCCCGGTCCTGGTACCCCCGGAGGGCCACGCCGGCCCGGTAGCGATCCACCCCCACCCTGGGCTCGGCGCCGAGTTCGCGCTGCGGGAGCCGTACGACGTGCACACGTTCCGTGCGCCCCCGGGCTCGTTGCTCGCCCTCTACACCGACGGCCTGGTGGAGGATCCGGCCCTGTCGATCGACGAGGGCATCGACAGGCTGACGGACGCCGTGTCCTCGGTGCACCCCTGGGACGCCCTGGAGCAGGCCGCTCGACGCGTGGTCTCGGCGGTGGCGCCGACACGTCGGCGCGACGACGTGACTCTGCTGATCGCCCGCATGATCGGTTACCGCAAGGGGGACACCACGACGTGGCGTCTGCCCGCCCGCCGTGACGCGGCCGCCCGGGCCCGCACACTGGTCTCCGAGCTGCTGGGACGGTGGGGCACCGGAGAGCACACCAGGGACAACGTGCTGCTGGTGGTCGATGAACTGGTTGCCAACGCGGTCCGCTTCGCCGGCGGACCCATCACCGTACGGCTGATCAGGACCGGTCACGGGCTGCTGTGCGAGGTGGGCGACACCGGCAACGGCAGGCCGCGGCTGGGCCCGAGCGGGCTCCTCGACGACGCAGGCCGTGGTCTGCACGTAGTGCATGGGCTCACCACCCGGTGGGGGGTGCGGTGGACGGACACCGGGAAGGTGGTGTGGGCTTCGGTCGAGCGGTGACGGGGAGTCGGCTGGGCGGTGATGAGGCGTCAGCGGGCTGGCGGCGAGGCTTCGGCCGGCTGGTGGCAAGGCGGCCTTGCCGGGGGTGACGAGGCGTTGGTCGGGCGGTGCGGGAGTTGTTCGTCGGGCGGCGGCACCGGCGTTATGAGGCGCGCGAGTCCGCGCTACAGCCACTCCCCTTCCAGGGCGGTGGCCGTGAGGCCCGGGGCAGCCGCGTACAGGACGGCACGGCTGCCCGCCTTCTGCCCGGCGTCGTAGGCTCTCCGCATGATGTCGAACACGGCGGCGCCTCCGCGGTTGCCGCTGGTGTAGCTGTCCCGGCTGTAGTGCAGGAGGCCCGTCGGCCATCCGTCGGGCATCGTCTGCTCCATGTACTCCAGCACACGCGTGCCGCCGGGGTGGGCGAGCAGAACGTCGGGGTGCCAAGAACCGGGGTCGTCCTGGTATCGGAGGCGCAACCACTCCCACATCGCGGTGACCGTCTCCTGCACGGCGCGTGGCCCGCGCCGGTCCATCACGAAGTGGGTGCCGTCCTCCCGTGTCTCCAGGCGGTGCAGGTCCCGGGTGCCGGGCAGCGTGTGGTGCCAGGCGGCGTCCAGCCGCAGCACCGACTCGGGCCTCGATCGGCCCGTGACCACCGCGGCGACTGCGGTGTCCGCGAACAGCAACCGGACGATCAAGGACTCCAGAGTGTCGTCCGCGGGCTGGTAGGTCGTGCTCAGTGCCTCCGCGATCACGACCAGGACCACCCGGTCGGGGTCCGCGGCCACGAGATCAGCCGCCAGGGCCAGGGAGCGGGTCCCGGCTATACAGGCCCACTGTGTGGCCGGCAGCAGCAGCACGTCGCTCCGGAGCGGGAGTTGGTTGGCGAGGGAGACGTCGAGTCCCGGCAGCGCGGGCGTGGTGGAGTGACTGGTGATCAGACAGTCGACGTCCGCGGCGTCCAGCCCGGCGCTCTGCAGGGCGCCGCGCGCCGCACGCTCACCGTAGGACTGCACTGCCGACCAGGCCGGCGCAGTGCGCTCCTGGACGGTCTGCGGCGCGGGTGTCGCCTCAAGGGCGGCGATCACGCGATCCACGTCCTGTTCGGTGAACCCGTCACCGGCCAGCGCCTCTCGGGCCGGCCCGATGGCGGTGGCCGGCAGGCCGCTTCCGCTGCCGGGCGCGACGGCTGCCTCGAACGGCACCATCCAGCCACGGGTTTCTATGCCCGTACTGGCCGCGATGCCGTCGATCCGCGGCGCCCACGGCGCGTTCGGGTGCCGCCCGCGCACTTCGTCCACGATCTGGCTGGTCCGTACGGTGTGCTTGCCGTGTATCACGGCAGGCGGGCACAGGTAAGCGACCATGAATTGGTGCCTTTCTACAGGGAGTGAGATCAAATGCCATGGGTGCTGGGTCATGGTCCACTTGGGAATGATTCACCCAAGTCCACGACAGTACGAATAGGTTCATGAATCAGTGTCTGTTTTGAGCATGGATGCCACGGACTCGTTTGCGCTGTGATGTGGGCAACTTGGGAGGTTCCGCGATGCGTGAGACGGCGCACACTGCCGCAGGGGGCCAGCGGGGGGCCGTGCCTGCCTGACCTGCCACCGGTGGACCTCGCCATCGCCGCCACCGCGGCTCACCACGGCCAGGCTGTCCTCCACGACCGGGAGCCGGTGGTGCCGATCCGTAGCGTCCCCCACCCGTCGGCTCGGTGTCCCGGGTCCTGGAACGCGGTTGCACGAATTCGTCGAGCCCATACTCAGGTTGAATCCGTGATGTCCGGGCGGGGTGACGGGTCGTGATCCCTGCGGTACGACGTCCTCATGCGGTACGCGCAAGGGGGCGGGTTGACGCCTGTTGAGCAGGTGAAGCGGGAGGCCGTGCGGCTGGAGGCTGCCAAATCGTTCGAGGCCGGGGCTGCCACGGCGCAGATCGCGGTCGAGTTGCGGGTGACGGATCGGTGGTGCGCCGGTGGCGGGCGGCCTGACGGCAGGGCGGTGTCGCAGCCCTGGCGTCGGCGGGGCCGATGGCGGTGGAGAAACTCTCCCCGCAGCAGTTGCAGCGGCTGGAGGCGGAGTTGAAGAGAGGGCCGCTGGCACACGGCTTCAACGACGAGGGGCAGGGCTGGACGCTGAAGCGGGTGAAGCTGCTGATCGGCCGTTTGTTCCACGTCGGCTACAGCGTCCAGGGCGTGTGGCGGCTGCTCAAGCGGCACGGCTGGAGCTGCCAGGTGCCGGTCCGGCGAGCGCTGGAACGGGACGAGGCGGCGATCGAGGTGTGGAAGGCCGAGCTGTGGCCGCGGGTAAAAGTACCGCGCACGACCGAGGCGCCCACATCTGCTTTGCGGACGAAAGCGGCCAGTCGCTGATCCCGCCGAGGGACCGGACCTGGGCGCCCCGCGGGGCCAGACCGGTGGTGCGGGTGGCGGGCCGTCGCGGCGGCCGGGTCAACATCGCCGGCGCGGTGTGCTTCAAGCCCGGCCACCGGCCGCGTATGTTCTTCAAGCTGCACGTCCACCGCGGCCGCAAGGGCGAGCCTAAGCCCTTCGCCTGGCACGACTACCGGGACTTCATCCGAATGGTGCACCTGCAGCTCGGTACTCCCGTCGTGTGGGTCTGGGACAACCTGAGCACGCATCTCCAGCAGGAACTCTTCGACTTCGAAGCGGAGCACAAGGACTGGCTGGTCATCTTCCATCTGCCGCCTTACGCACCGGAGATCAACCCGCAGGAAGGCATCTGGAGCCTGCTCAAGCGGGCGCTCGCCGACTTCGCCGCCGCCGACCTCGCACACCTGACCCGCGTCATCAAGCGGAAGCTCAAGAAGATCCAGTACCGGCCCCACCTGATCACCGGCTGCCTGCCAGCCACCGGCCCGGACCTTCACGGCCTGATCGAGACACCGGACATCACGGATTCAACCTGAGTACTGACTTCGGCGTTGCGGGGTCTGGATCTGTGTCGGGACTGGCGACGCGGTTTGTCCGGGTTGGTACGACGGGGGCATGCGGTATCCGGACGGTGGCGGGCTGATCGCCGAGCAGCGCAGGCGCCGGGAAGAGGTACGGATCCGGGCCCGGGGCAACCGCGGGCCGGGAGCCATTGTCAGGTGCCCAGGAAGTCGGCCAGTCCCTGACGGTACGCCCGGGACAGCCGGCGTAGCGGCCCCGGAGCCCCGCCCTGGGCGTCGAGCCGTCGGACCAGGTCCGCGACGATCGCCGCGGCCCGGTCCGAACGCTCGCCCACCACACTGTCACCGCGCCACCAGACCGGCCACACCGGCAGATCCCAGACTGGGTGAGCCATGGCCTCCACGGCCTCCGCGCTCCCGGCCGGTGTCGTCACCTTACGGTCGAGCTCGGCGACCACCAGCTCGAAGATCGTCGCTGCCCGGGCGTCCCGGCTGTCGAGGGCGAGTGCGAAGCCCACCGTGCCCAGGCACTGGTCACGCCAGGCCGGGGGGACGAACTGGACGATGCCCACGAGGACGTCGTGCGCCTGTGTGTACCGGCCCCCGCGCAGCAGGGCGATCCCGTGGTTGAACGCGACGTCGATGTCCTTGGGGTAGCGCCCGTAGGCGGCACGCAGTTCCTTCGCGGCCCGCTCGGCCCGGCCCGCCTCGGCGGCCCGCCGGGCGGCTTCAAGGTGCCGACGGGCCCGGTCGCGGTCGCGTGTCTCCTTGCGGATCTGCCGCGCGAGGTCCGCGGACCCCGGTGCCTTCAGCGCGGCGGCCTCGTCCGGCCGACCCGTCATCAGCAGCAGCTGCACGCCGAGTTCGTTCCACCGGTGGTCATGGGGCCATTTGCGCCGCAGTACGGCGAAGGCGTCCCGCGCGCTGTGCACCGCTCCGAGCGCTCCGGCCGACTCCAGCAACTGGCCCCAGTACAGACGGACGTTGGGCTCCAATTCGACGGCTCGGTGCTCCAGTTCGATCGACGTCCCGTGATCTCCCTGCCGTGCCCGCGCGATCGCCAGCGCGTGCAGGGCCACGACATGGGCGGGTGCTGCCGCGAGTATCCGGCTGGCCACCTCCTCGCATTCCGTCCAGCGCCCGGCCTCCAGCGCGGTCCGGATCCGCTGGAGCTCTTCCGCGTAGGGCTCCATGTCGCCCGCGGCCTCCTCGACCTCGAAGACGCCGCCATGGCCGTGCACGACCTGTGCCGGGTCCACGGTGGGCAGGCCCATATCGCGCAGCCGCGTCAGGTTCCTGCCGAGCTGGTCGGCCTTCTGGGCGGCCGTGGCCTGGTGGCGCAGGATTTTGATGAGGTGCAGACCGAGTCCCGTACGGCGGTTGACCAGGCTGTGGACGAAACGCTCGCCGCCCTGGCCGACGCAGGGGCCGATGACGTACTCGGCGTCTCCCACGATCACCAGCCGGCCCTCGTACTCCTCCGGGTCGTCGGCCGCGATGTCCAGATGACGCGCGGGGCTCACAGCGCGGTCATGGTGTCGTGGGCGGGCAGGGCGAGTTTCAGGAACAGCGGTGTGCCCACGACACGCTCGGACGAGGCGTCCAGCAGCAGGAAGACGGTGGTCATCCGCAGCCAAATCTCCTCCTCGAAGAACCGCATGTTCGCGGAGTTGATGTCGAACGAGCCGTCGGGCAGCGGTCCTTCGCTGAAGTTGCGCAGCGAGCAGTCGAGCAGCAGCCGGCGACCGCGGCCGAGGTCGGCGGCCACCGTCACGAACGAGTCCGTCTGCGGGGTGACCCGGGAGACCACCCGGAACGTGCCGCTGAAGTGGAAGTAGCCGGAACCGGACGCAGTAGCCTGCGCCCGCTGGAGTTCGGCCAGGTCCGGAATTGGGCTCCCGGCGGCCAGGGCCAGCATCACCCTCTCCAGCTTGCGCAGGTACGAGACCTTCACCTTCGCCTCGCGCTGGATCACTCCGGTACGGCCGTAGCTGCCCCCGGCCTTGAACAGGGTGATCACCTGGGGAACGCCCCAGTCCGTGTCCACCTTGCCGCTGGTGCTGGTCGTGGTGGATCGCAGCTCCGTGACCTCGTACTCCGCTTCCGGGTCGACCTGTTCGTACAGCTGGTCGACCTTGCCGCGTGAGATATAGCAGAAGTACTCCAGCCGCCCGCCGGGCGCACCCGGGTTGTCGTCCCGCTGCACGCGGTGACGCCGCCACCATGCCATGCAGCCATGGTGCCCGAGCGACGCCGACGGGGGGAGCCGGTCGGCGAAGATCCCGATCAGCCGCTCACGAGAAGGCGTCTGGAGCCTGCTCACGAGGGCCCTGGCCAACTTCGCCGCCGCCGACCTCGCACACCTGACCCGCGTCATCAAGCGGAAGCTCAAGAAGATCCAATACCGGCCGCACCTGATCACAGGCTGCCTGCCACCCACCGGCCTTGACCTTCAGGGACTGACCGAGACACCGGACATCACGCATTCAACCTGAGTACTTCATTACATGTACGTCGGCGCTGCGACGGCTGAGAGCCAGGACGTCGCCCAACCGGCCGGGGCCGTACTTGCGGCGAATTCATGCGCGGTCGGCGAGCTGGGCTCTACGGTGGGGCGACCAGCCGGGCGGGTGATCGAATTGCGCGGGGTTTTCCACGCTTCCCGCTCTGCTGCCACCAGGGGAGGGCGAGAAACGATGGACGTACGCATTCGGATCGAGTGCACCGACGCCGCGGAAGGGAACGCTGCGGAGTTGACCGAAGCGTTCGCGGATTGGCTGGGTGAGGACCGTGCGGTCGCCGCGCACGCGGACATCCGCAAGGTGCGCCAGCCGCGGAACGACGGCGGGATGTCGGGCGACGTGCTCAGCTGGATCTCGCTTGGCACGAGTTCAGGCTTCTCGGCGGCGGCCCTTGCCTACTCCCACCTGTCGTATCGGGCATCGCTGCCGCGTCGGGTGCAGGCGGCCACGCGCCTCGTCATCGAGCGTGGCTCCACGCGAGTCACCATCGAGGGCGGCTCTGCGGACGACGTCTCCCGTATCGCTCAGGCTCTGGGTGCGGCCGAACTGGCCGGGCCTGCTGCCTCAGCCGACCCGTTGGCATAGGACCTCCGGTGGCGCTACCCAATACGGGAACGAGTGCGGCGGTACTGATCGGCGTGGCCGCGTACACCCGGCTGGATCCCCTGCCCGCGGTCACCGCAGGGGTGACGCGGATGGCCGAACTGCTGCGCGACCGCCAGGTGTGGGGCCTGCCGAGGGAGCAGGTCACTCTGCTGGGGTCCAACGCGTCCAGAGACACCGTCCTGGGCGCGGTTCGGGATGCGGCGTCCGGCTGCACCGACACGCTGTTGGTCTACTTCGCCGGACATGGGCTGCGCGATCGTAGCGATGAGCTGTACCTGGCCCTGGCCGACGCCGACGATGAGCACCCGGAGATCGCAAGCCTGGCCTATCCGGAACTGCGCCGGGTCGTGGGGCGCGCGGGATACCGGGCGCGGCGCCGCATCACGATGCTGGACTGCTGTTACAGCGGCCTGGCAGGCGGGATGGGCGCGGCGACCCTTGCCCGTCCGGACCTCGCCCATCTTCTGGAGGAGGACGGCGACGACGAGCCCGAGGGCGGAGACTACGGCAGCTGTGTGCTGACATCGGCGCCGAAGACCGGCCGCTCCTTCGCACCGCCCGGTGCACGGTATCCGGAGTTCACCGGTGAGCTGATCGAAGTTTTGGAGCACGGCATCCCGGACGCCGGACCGACCCTCAGCGTGGAACAGATCTGGCGGCGGGTGCGCCGCCGGCTGCTGACGCAGGGCAGCCCCGAGCCCCAGCAGTTCGGACACAACGCGGTCGCCCGCCAGGGCTGGGTGCACAACCGCGCGCACGGCCGCGCCCCCTCGTTCAAAGAGCCGTTCGAGGCCCCCACCGGCACTGCCCCGGCTCCAGCCGCACCGCCCTTGCGCCCCGATGCTGTCCTCAGGGCAGCATCGCGAACGACCGGTCAGAGCCTCCAGACGGCACCCACCCCTCAGGCACCGCCCATGCCCCAGCCGTCGGCTCTTCCCGGGAGCGCTCGGCCAGCGGTGCGGGGCATCACGCGCCGCCGGGCAATCATGCTGGGCACCGCGGTGGCAGCCTTGGCCGGCGGCATCGCCGAAGCCGTCAACCTCACCTCGGGCACGCATTCCGAACCCGACAAATGGCGCCTGCGCTGGCGATTCGATGCCGCCAACGCACTCAGTGCCGCGCCCACGATCGCGGACGGCGTGGTCTACGTCGGCAGCGGCGACTACAACCTTTATGCGATCGACGCCGCCACCGGCACCAAGAAGTGGGCCTTCAAGACCGGCGACCAGATCAACTCCTCGCCCGCCGTGGTGGACGGGGTGGTCTACTTCGGCAGCGATGACCGCAACGTCTACGCTGTACACGCCGATACCGGCAGGAAGAAGTGGTCGCACCAGACCGGCAAAGCCGTGGCCGCTTCGCCCGCGGTCGTGGGCGGGACGGTGTACATCGGTGGCTGGGACAACCACATGTACGCGCTGGACGCGGCGACTGGCGCCGAGAAGTGGTCCTTCCCCACGGGCGCCTACGTCGACGAAGTGCGGCCGGTGGTGGTGGGCGGTCTGGTGTACTTCGGCAGCCTCGACAAGAGCTTTTACGCCCTGGATGCTGCGACGGGAAAGAAGAAGTGGGCTTACGAGATCGGCGCCTCGTCCTCGTCGCCCACCGCGGCGGGAGGCACGGTGTATGTGGGGGGCGGGAATGACAGCGTGTTCGCGCTGAATGCCGCGACCGGCACCAAGAAGTGGTCCTACCGCGGCGACGCACAGGCCACGACCAACCGTGACAGCGAGATCACCTCCTCGCCAGTGCAGGCCGACGGCGTCCTCTACGTCGGCAGTTGGGACCACAACGTCTACGCGCTGGACGCCGCGACCGGCACCAAGAAGTGGGCCTACGAGACCGGCGACGAGGTATGGGGCGGTCCCGCCGTAGTCGGCGGTGTGGTCTACATCGGCAGTTTCGACCACCGTCTCTACGCGCTGGACGCCGCCACCGGCACCAAGAAGTGGAGCTACGAAACCGACTTCCAGATCCCCAGCTCACCTGTCGTCAAGAACAGCACGGTGTTCGTCTGCAGCAATGGTCAGTACGTCTACGCCCTGGACACGAGCGCCAAGAAGCCCTCGAGCTAGGTGTATTGACGCGCAGGGTGTTGTTCACACGGCGGTGGGGCGGCAGGCGTCCGCCCATGGTGAGGGGGAGTGTGAAGTACGCGGATGACCTGGGCGATGACCCCGTGCTGAGCGTCGAGGCTGCAGAACAAGCCACATTCGACGACTGTGCGGGAGCCGCCAGTCACCGTGATGTCGGCTTCCCCGGCTCCGGACTCGGACGCAGAAACGCGCGAAGGCGACCGGAACTGCCGCGACTCGCAGTGACCGCGCACGATGCGCCCACCGGGGGCACGGCCTGCCGATGTGGCGATCTCGGCCGGATGGCCTCGCCCCGGCCGGGGCGCTGTCGTCATACCGGCCCCGGCAACGGCATGCCGGTCTACTGTGAGGTGGGTGAAGGCTGAGGCAGCAGAGCTTGCCCCCGGTAGTGACAGCGACGAGCGACAGCCTGACGGTGTCGTCTCCACGCCGACCAATTCAATGCGTGGGTGACGGGATCGTGGTCGGCTCGTGGCCGGGGCAGGAGAGCGTCCAGGAGCCGCCGGATCTCTGCCACCGTGAGCGGGACGAGGGCTGATGCGTTTCTGCAGCCCCCTTTGTGTCGCTGCTGGCCTCGGCCGCGAGTGCGGTCAGGACTGCATGGGCGAGCATCGCGAGTGTGATGTGTCGATGCCAGCCGATGTAGCGTCGGACTTCGTACTCATCCAGGCCGCACTCGTTCTTCGCGGCCTGGAAGCACTCCTCGATGGCCCAGCGGCTGCCGGCGATCCGGGCCAACTCGGCGATTTCGATGCCGGCGGAAGCGTAGGCCATGTAGTAGGCGATCTCGCTGGGGTCGGACAGGCTGCGCCGGGCCATCACCCAGCGGTGATGCGTGGGCGGATCAGGGTCGAAGATGATGTTGCCGGGCAGTTTTGCTGCGGCCCAGTCGTAGATGCGCGGGCCCTTCGCCCCGTCGCCGCAGGACAGCCGCTGCCAGACATCACCAGGTGCCTCGTCGATGAGTTGGTCGATCCGCCAGATACCGGCCAGGGACTTGATCTGCTGGGACTTGGGCACCGCCACCACATAGCCGACGTCGAGTTGTTCGAGCAGACGGCGGAAGTGCCAGTCCTGTCCATAGGCCTCGTCCGCGGTGACCCATGCGGCGGGCAGGCCGGCAGCCAGGCAGCGATGCATGATGTCCCTGGCCAGTTCGCCTTTGGTGGCGAAGGCCCGCTCGTCGGGGATCTTCGCTGCTCGGCACCGCTCGCGGTCAGCCGTCCAGGACTTGGGCAGGTAGAGTTCCCGGTCTACCAGAGCCCGGCCAGAGCCGGTGGCGTAGGCGGCGAACACCCCGATCTGGCAGTTGTCGATCTTCCCGGAGGTGCCGGTGTACTGTCGGCCCACCCCGGCCGACGTAGTGCCCTTCTTGATGAACCCAGTGTCATCGATGATCAGCACACCGTCGGGCCCCAGTCGTTCCGACACGTAATCACGGACATTGTCGCGCAGGGCGTCTACGTCCCAAACGCTACTGTTCAGCAGCCGCTGGAAGCCGTCAGGGGTCCGGTGGCCTTCCCATTCCGCAAGCTGCCAGCCGTTCTTCCGCGTCGACCGCCCCAGCAGACCACGAACGTAATCCCGCATCCGCCACCCGAGCGAATACCGACTCCAACTCAGCAGCCCAGCAAGCGACTTCACTCATCCCTTGCATGCCAGGACAACGACAACCGCCAGCTCAGGACACGAACCGCTGCTGGAGTAGTAAGAGGGCGTTTTCTTCTGTTGTTTCATCCCGGATTGCCGGATTGAGGTGGTTCACGTGCCGCGCCAGCTCGGGGTGGATTCGGCGGTGAGGCGACGGGTCATGAGGTTGATCATCGCGAGGTGAACCATGGCTTCGGAGCGGTGGGGGTGGGCTTCGTAATCGCGGGCCAGGCGGCGGTGGTTCATCAGCCAGCCCAACGTTCTCTCGACGGTCCACCGCCGGGGCAAGGCGGTGAAGCCTCTGGCGGCAGGGTCGCGGCGGACGATGTGCATATCGATCCCGAGGGTCGCGGCGTGCTCGACGAGGTACTGGCGGTAGCCGCCGTCGACCCAGGTCTTGCGGACGGTGGGATGCTCGGCGGCCACCTTCTCGATGAGGGCCTGGCCGGCGACGGAGTCCTGCACGCTCGCGGCCGTGACCAGCACCGCCAGCAGCAGACCGACCGTGTCGATGACGATGCTCCGCTTACGGCCCACGATCTTCTTGCCCGCATCGACACCTTGGCCGGATGCCGGGACGTTGGTGGACGTCTTGATGCTCTGCGAGTCGATGACGCATGCGCTGGGTTCGGCCTCGCGGCCTTCCTGCCTGCGGACTTGGCGGCGAAGGAGACTGTTGAACTGGTCGAAGACGCCCTCCTCCTGCCACCGGGCGAAGTAGGCGTAGACAGTGTTCCAGTGCGGGTAGTCGTGCGGGAGGTAGCGCCAGGGGATCCCGGTGCGGTTTACGTAAAGGATCGCGTCCAGGAGGCTGCGCAGGTCATGGTCGGGAGGCCGGCCGATGTCCAGTCCACGGCCGCGGCGTTCAGCTCGCCAGGCGGTCAGGACTGGCTCGACCAACTCCCAGCGGGCATCGGACAGATCACTCGGATATCGGCGGCGTTCAGGCACAATTCGGGACTACCCGCAAGGCGCAGGCGCGCGTGCCAGCGCTCGAAGCGCACGGCGCATAGTCCGGCGCCTTGGGATGAAACAGGAGCAGCCAGGCCAAGACGCCCGCTAAATCAACTCTCCTGCAACGCAGACCCCATCAACCTCATCGCTCACACCAGGTCCGGCATGAAAACCTATCTAAAACACCTTGATAAAGCGCAAAACACCCTCTGAGAAAGCAGGATGCTTCGACGGGCGTCGGTCGGGTAGCGTGCGGGCCATGTCGAGTCCTGAGTCAGACAAGGTGGGGGCTTTCGGTCACACCGTCAGCCCCCTGAACCACTGATCTCGTAGCCCTGCCGTCACACCGCTTTCCGCGGTGGGACGAGTGTGCGCACGGGGCTGGCCGTGGTGACGAGATGACCTTCTCGTGCCTCTCCTCACCCCGGAGCCACTCGATGCCTCTCCCGCTGTACCTGCTTGCCCTGGCGGTCTTCGCCATGGGCACCTCGGAGTTCATGCTCGCCGGCCTCTTGCCGGACATCGCCTCGGATGTCGACGTCACCGTCGGGACAGCAGGCGTGCTCACCTCGGGCTTCGCGATCGGCATGATCGTCGGCGCCCCCCTGGTGGCCGTGCTTGCCCGCCACTGGCCCAGGCGCCCGGCCCTTCTCGGGTTCGTCCTCGTCTTCGCGACAGCCCACGCCTTGGGCGCCGTCACCACGAGCTTCCCCGTCCTGTTCGCTACCCGAGTCATCGCCGCGCTCGCGAACGCGGGATTCCTCGCCATCGCTCTGACAGCCGCGGCCGGGCTGGTCCCACCCGGCAGGAAGGGACGCGCGCTGGCCGTCCTGCTGTCGGGCACGACGGTGGCCACGATCGCCGGTGTCCCCGGCGGGTCAGTGCTCGGCACGGCACTCGGCTGGCGGGCCACCTTCTGGGCAGTCGCCGCTCTCTGCCTGCCCGCCGCTCTCGGCATCCTGAAAGGCTTCCCCGCGGGACATGACGAGGATGAAGCGACCGGCAGGCCATCGTTGCGAGCAGAACTCGCCCAGCTCGCCCGGCCGCGGCTGATCCTCGTCATGCTGCTCGGCGCACTGGTGAACGCGGCTACCTTCGGCAGCCTCACCTTCCTTGCCCCCGTGGTGACCGACAGCACCGGGCTGGGCGAGCTCTGGATCTCTGTCGCTCTGGTGCTCTTCGGTGCTGGTTCCTTCGTGGGTGTCACCGTCGCCGGACGGCTGTCCGACCGAAGGCCCGGCCCGGCCATCGCGGTCGCCGGTCCACTGCTGCTCATCGGCTGGCCCACTCTGGCGGTGCTGGCCAATGTGCCCGCCGCCCTGTTCACCCTCGTGTTCGTGCAGGGCGCGCTGTCGTTCGCGCTGGGCAGCACGCTGATCACACGGGTCCTTTACGAGGCCGCGGGAGCCCCCACGATGGCTGGCTCGTATGCCACGGCAGCGCTGAACGTGGGCGCCGCCGTCGGCCCCGTCGTCGCTGCAGCCACGCTCAACACCGAAGCCGGGATCCTGGGACCGCTCTGGACAAGCGGGCTGCTCGTCGCGGTCGCGCTGCTCATCGCATTCCCCCTCCTCACCGTCATCACGGCCGGCCGGGGCACCGAGGTGCTGCGATGACACATGCGCATGCGCCCTCGCACATCGAGGAACGCCGACGGCCTGTGGAGCGCTGCCGCACCCGCCCGATCGCGCACGTCGCCGCCGAAGCCGGTGTACCGCGCGCCTGCCTGCCCACGTGGAAGAACCGGCACGACACTCACGACGAAGCCGAGTTGCAGGACCGCCCGAGCGTCCCGCGGTCCTCACCGACCCAGCTCCCACCTGATGTCGTCGAACCGATCGAGCAGCGGCGGCGGGACAACAGGTGGCCCGCCCGCCGAAACACCCTCGAACCTGCACGAGTGGATCCTGCCGAGGGCCATGTGCCGCGTCAGGCAACGTTTGCGATGTTCGTTGTTGGCCCCTGGACGGTAGGTAACGTGGCCCGAAGCCGAGCGTTGTGGGCGCCGTCCCAATGCGAACCTCAACGCTCCGAGCGCCGAATCGGTCGCGCGCTCGGTCTGCGGTCTGGTTCGCATCACGACGGCGTCACAGTAGGTGCCATCGGGACACCGATGAGAAATGGCGCCGACAGTCGTCTGATTGCGGTCCGGTGGACGCAGGGCGCGCATCAAGGGAGAGCCACGGCATGAGACCACTTCGATACTCGATCAACGTCACACTCGACGGCTGCTGCCATCACGAGGCAGGACTTCCCCCGGACGAGGAGTCGATGCGCTACTGGACCGCTGAGATGGAGCGAGCCGATGCCCTGCTGTTCGGCCGGGTGACCTACGAGATGATGGAGTCAGCGTGGCGGAAGCCGGCCACGGGCACGTGGCCTGAGTGGATGGGTGAGTGGGAGATCCCGTTCGCCGAGACCATCGACCGGGCGAAGAAGTACGTCGTGTCGAGCACGCTGAGCGAGGTCGATTGGAATGCCGATCTGGTGCGAGGCGACTTGGGGCAAGCGGTTCAGCGGCTCAAGCAGAGGCAGGCGACGGCCTGTGGGTGGGGGGCGTGACGCTCCCCACGGCATTGGCAGACCTGGGACTGATCGACGAGTACGAGTTCCTCGTTCAGCCAGTCCTTGCCGGACACGGGCCGACGTTGCTCGCCGGTCTGCGCGAGCGCATCCAGCTTGAGCTCGTGGACCGCCGCGAGTTCCGGTCGGGGGCGGTAGCCCAGCGATACCGGCCCGCACAAGTCACGGCTTGACTTGATGTGTTGTCCTGGCACATTGGCCGCTCCCTCGACGGAACGTCGGCTCGGGTCGCACTGTCCCGCGCTGCCCGTACCCCGAGCGGCGGACATGTCGACGGGGGACATCGCCCCGAGGTGCCGCTCGCGGACAGGACAAACGTTGCCTGACGTAGCACTAACAACGCCTAACGGAATGGGCCGTGCAGGCTGATCTGCAGAGGTCCCGACTCACCGTCGGCGACGAACCGCGGCAGGAATTGCTCCAGCAGTCCCAGAAGTTGCCGAAGGTCGTCGGCTACCCTGTCGAACTCCGGTTCGTCCAGTGATGCCGTCCGTGTTCGATACACCGATCCGTCATGCGGCGCCTCGAAGTTCCCAACATCCTCCTGCACGTTATGGTGCCGCGCGCCAGCAACCCGTCGATTCCCAGAACCAGTTGTGCACCGGCGGGGTGGCCCGTGCGGAGTCCGCACGGGCCACCCCCGGTCTCACGGTCCTTCGCAGATGGCGTTCGTCCACTGGTGCGAAGAGATGTTGTCGTTCAGGGTCTCGCCCTGTCCGGGACCGTTGTTCGGGAAAAACCACTGTGACAGGTCGGCGTAGTACCAGCCGTTGTCGATGCAGGCGTTCGCGCCACCGTAGCCGGTGTCCCAGTAGACGACGACGTTCGCATAGGAACCCGGGTAACCGCGGTTCTCGATCGAGCTTGCCTGATTGCGCATGTTCCCGCCGGGCGAGCAGGTGGTCCAGTCGGTGTCGTTGCCGACCCAGCGACAGTAGTTGCCCGTCCTGTTCGCGCCCTCCCAGGCGTAGAAGTAGCCGTCCGCGGCCACAGCCGAGGAATCGGCGGCAGCGGCGGAAGCGGCGGACTTCGAGCCGGGGGTGGGCACGGGGGCCTCTGCTGCGCCGGCGATCCCCGGTGCGGCGAGAATGCTCAGGCCCGCGAGGGCGAGCCCCGCGAGGCCGGTGCTGATCTTCCTGGGTGATGCAGACATGGCTGTCTCCCTGATTGTCGCTTCCGTGGTCGCGCGGTCAGTGCCCGGACAGATAGGCGCGAGCCCGGGGAAGCGCGCCCCTCTCCAACTGGAGTCGGCTGTCCACCGCCGCGCGGTACTTCTTCTGCAGGCGCTGGTCATAACGGGCGTCCAGCCGCTGTGCGGTGGCGGACAGCCCGGTACTGTGCGCACACCGTGCTTCGTCGACCGCGGTACGCACTTCCTCCTTTTGGTCCTTGGCCTTGTCCGAGACGAAGGCCGCGCGGGCCTGGCTCGGATCCGTGTAGCGGTGACCGTGTCGGCGCATGCACGTCGCCCATTCCCGCGTGGATTCGCGGAACTGCGGATCGGCGAGGACGTCGGCCCGGCGGATCGACGCGAGCGAGTTGGTCACCGCCTTGGCCCGGAACCATTTCGCAAGGCCGCCGTAGAGCTCTCCCTCTGTCTCCGCCAAGCAGCCGTCAGTGTTGCGCCCGGCGATGGCGCCGGTGGGCAGGCGCACCTCCAAGCCTCCGGTTCTTCCGCTGTAGGCGTCGACCGCCTGCGTCCTGCGCTGCGGAGGCAGACTTTGCAGGTAACGGCGGTTCGGATCAGTGCGCCGCACCTGGGCGATGCGCCGCCGCACGTCGCTGCCGTACCCATGCCGCTGTGCCCAGGCCAAGTCAGCCACCACGTAAGGGAACGACTTGTCCTCGGGCACCGGATTCTCGGGTACCTTCCACACTTTGAACCCCTTGCGGGCCATGCAGCTTTGCACCATGGCCTGTTCGGCGTCGTACAGCAGCGACTTCTCCCGCGCCGTCAACGGCCATGCCGTTCCCGCAGGCTTCATCCCAGCCGGATCTTCCGCCCGCGTCTCCGGAACGTTCCCGTTCGAGCCACAGGCGGCCACGGCAAAGATCATTAGTCCCGAGACGGCAGCCAATAACCGGCGCCCGAACGCGGTGTCCCCCGTGTTGCCCATGGAGTCGTCCCACTCTTCCTAGTTCTCGGTCGCAGTGCGCCGCCGGGTGCGGATCAGAGAGCCATCAGCGGCACTCCGCCCCGCCACCCTTTCGGGCGATCTTCCTCAGCGCGCGGTCCAGGCGCGGGGCGCGGGCAGCCGGCAGACCGACGACTTGACGCCCCCAGAGGTGACGGTGGTGCGATGTACCCGTTCCCTCTGACCCGGGCCCACCGCCGTCACGGACATTGCCTGTGGCTCGTGGTCATGCTCTACGGCCGGCTCAGGCGTCGTCCCAGCAGTAACCGTTCTCGACGGACAGTCCGGCGTACTTGTCACCCTTCAGGTAGACGGCGCTCACCCACCACGAGTAGCGGCTGCCCTTCTTGCCGGTGGCCACCCAGACGTCGTTCGAGTAGCCGTTGTCCGTGATGGTCTCGCCCCACTTCCAGCACAGTCCAAAGACGGTGTAGTTGGCCGGGTATACGTCCTCCCGGGCGCTCTTCGAGGTCGGGTAGTCCCGGACGTTCACCCGCTCGTACGTGGTGACCATTGCGCCTTGAGCTGCTGATGCCGGGCTGGTGGCGATCGCGGAGCAGCCCGCGACCAACGCAGCGACCAGGGCCGCCTTGACGGCATGCCTCATACGTTCCCCCTGTTCGTCCAACGGTCACAGCGACAGTCGCACGCACCTGCCAGGAGCACCATGTTTTCGATCCCCTTCGAAACGTGGGCGCGCGTGGGCCGGCCGCCGGCGCTGCGCGAGTTCAAAGACCCGCTCTTCGAGGTGTATCTGGCAGCGGGCTCCCCCAGCCTGAAGGAGATCACCGAGGCCATCACCGACGACGACGGCCTGGTGGGGGCGCCGAGCCGGGACACGGTCCACGGCCTCATCAGCGACGCAGAACGACCTGGCCAGCAGACCTATGTGGTCGCCGTGGTGACGGTGCCGGCCCGGCGGGCTGCCTGGGACACTCCGGATCTGGTGGGGCGGGTGCGTGAGCTGTGGCTACGGGCCCGGATGGCGCAGGGCGCGGAGCGCCCGATCAGCGACCTGCGCGGCGATCTCCGGCTCCTCCTGGACGCAGGACTGGGCATCCACCCGGCCCTGGACACCGACGGCGCGCGCCAGGGGGTTCGGGATTCTGCCCGCCTACGTCCCGCGGGACCACGACGCTCGCCTGAGGACGGTGGTCGCCGGCAAGAGCCGCACTTTGCGGGAGGCGGGTCCGAGTGCCCCAGAAGACCTCATCGCCGTACTGACGGCAGCTCAGCGTGCAAGGGGGCCCCGCCTGGTACGAGCAGCGGCAAACCGCCGCTCACCAGTCTCAGGGCTGCAACAGTCACGGACTCCGCGCCAGGCTGTGTGACGACGTCGACGCCCTCGGCAGTTCCCCACAGCTGGTTGCCGGCGTGTCGGAGGTGCCGGAGCCGGCACCACGTGACGGCCTGGTTCCGCCGCCGTGGGACGGTACGCCCCCGATCCGCGCCCCGGGGCCGTTCCTCCGGGCCTCGGTATGTCTTAGCCCGCATGAACGGCGACGGCCACCCGTCATCGACGCCTTCACACCTTGGCAAGTCAGCGCGGCAGGGATGGCCGTGAGCTGATCGCGCTTGGGTGTCGGCCATGTCTGGATGCGGTCCCAGCGGTGTGCTTCACGCCCCGGTCGCCTCTGCCCCAATAGCGATCACTTCAGTTGGAATATCCCCAAAAGGATGCACTTCAGCCATGTCGCTGGCTCTGGAGGCCAAAAGATCGGCAGAGTCTGTGGGGCAACGACACCCGTCCCACGGCCTCCTGGCTCAGTGAAGGGAACCGGACATGAACTACCGCAGGCATCTCGCCGTCAGTCTCGTCGCGGCATCGGCTCTCCTCGGCGCCGGCCTCGTGACAACTTCCCCGGCATCGGCAGCCCCCACGGCATCTGCGGTGTCCGCGCAGGGCACGGCGCCAGCCTGCGTCACGCGGGACGTCATCAAGCACCGAAAGTACGTAAAGGTCACCAACACCTGCAACGTGGCCATGCACTTGAAGGTCGTCATCGACTGGGGCAACGACTCGCCATGCCTCACCTACCAGCCCGGTGAGCAGTGGGAGTGGAACTGGGGCCGCGGCTCCTACGGCAAGGTCGTCACCTGTTGAACCGACCAGCGCCCCGTGCCCAGTCCTCAGTGACTGCGCGCCGGGACGCAAGCACTCTCCGCCCCGCCCAGTCCTTCCGCCGGACCAGAGGGAACGGGAGGGGTACGGTATGCCGCGGCCGACTCGGGGATGGCCGCGGCACCCGCATCTCACTCACCCCGAAACGCGCCGGAAGTGCCACGCCCCGAAGGTGTTCACCAATTTCCCCTCCCACGTCCTGCCAGTCTGCGCCGATCGGGCGAACCAACTGACTCGCTCTCTGAGGGGCATGGGTGGGCGGGAATGTCTGCTCCTTCCGCCACACCGTCTTTGCGGCGTGGCGGGGCGGTCGAAATCTTGAAGCGCCAAGGTCAGGCGGCGAACTCGATGTTGGTGACGTACTCGTATTGGCCTCACTGGGAACCGAGGTCGACGGCCAGGTTGACCCAGGCGCCGTCCAGCGCCTGGTCGTGGCCGACCGCCCACGCGGCGACACTCCGGTCCCAGCGGCGCAGATCCAGCGAATTCCATGGGGCGCTGGCGCAACCGGGAGACGCCGGACTGGTTGAAGGGATGGATCTCGACGCGGGTGCCGCGGCCGTCGCGGTTGAGCCGGGCGGCCGTTAGCGGGCGACGTTCTGGCGCCGCACGGTGCGGTACGCCTGCTCGATGCGCTCGAGGTTGCGTCGGGACGGGGTGGGGGTGCTGGCCGTCCAGGCGCACCGGGTGCGGTCGGTGACGGTCAGCCTGGCCGTGCGGGCCGCAGCCCGGGCGTGGGGGGTGCGGGTGAGGTAGTTCAGGCGGACCAGGAGGGCGCATCGGGTGGTGACGGGGCAGCGATGTAGCTGGCCTGCACGTCCAGTTGGCGGGCGACGGCCTCGTGGCCCTTGATGCCGTGGGCGCCGCACTTGCCGAACTCGATGTTCCGTTTGTAGTGATTCCGCTCTCCGGTGAGCGCGCGTGCATCGCGGGGGCGGGGAGACTCCCCTGGGCGGACGCCTTGCCGCGCAGCGCGGGGGCAACGCCATCCCGAATGAGACGAGAGCGGGTTGACCAGCAGATGTCCGTCCCGCAGGTGACCACCCCGTTCCTGAATCGCTCACGTGAACATGGGGTGCGGTGGCCTGGTGGCGCCAGGGCTACCGTGCCGGTTCGCCGCGGGCGGTCAGCGCAGATTTCGTGAAAAGCCGGGTGACGACCCCGCGACAAGCAGAGCATTCCGTGTGCCATCTGTCATGTACCGGATCAGCGACATCTCACCCAAGGAGTTGCGGATGAAGCGTTTACGGAGAACACAGCTGATCGGCCTCGGAGTCATGGCCCTGACGCTCGGCCTGGTCTCCGCCCCGACTGCGCAGGCGGCACCCTCCGGCGAGACAAATGCCGCTGCGGCCGGAGCCGTTGAGTGCAGTGGCAGTTGGGACGGCAAGAACTACTGGGCCAAGAGCCCTTCAGGGAGCAGCGGGGGCGGCTATGCGCGCACCTACTGGAACTCGTCGACCAGGCAGAACTGTGCGAAGTTCTTCTCCAGCCCCTACGACGGTCTGGCGTCCTACATCACGCTGTATCTCCACGACGAGAGCGGTGACTACGCAGCTGACCCGCCCCCCGAGCACCCAGCGAACTACCACTACTACGCCGGACCCGTCTACACCTGGTTCGACGCGACCAATCAATGCATCCACCTGAGCGGGTCACTGATCCGCGGTGGGGTGAAGTACACCCTCAGCACCCCGGACATCCGGTGCGGCTGATCCATCTGCGCTGAACCGTCCAGCGGCACCACTCACTTCACAGGTGCTGTGGGGCACCCGGAGGAACGGGTGCCCCAGGTGCCTGGTGGCGTGGTCGGCTGCTGAGGGTGCCGGGGACAGGGATGCGCCGGGGTGTTCGGTGGTCACATCGGCGCGGGTGTGGCTGCCGTGCCGGGAAGGGGTCGGGGAGCATCTTCTCGCCCCCTCCCCCACTGCGTCCCCCTGAGAAACGTCAGCTTGGGAGATCAAACTGATCAAGGGCTGAACCATGGAACGGCGGGAGCCCGACAGTGTCCATCACGGCCCGTCGTCCCCATGACGGTGGGCGACCCGCCACCACCCGCCCTCGCGACGGTAGACCTGAGTCACCCGCAACGTGTAACTCGTCGGCTTGCCGTGGACGGACACGGACGTGCGCTCGAAGCCGGCCGTCCAGGCCAGGTCGCCCACCACGTCGCACGCCCGCAGCTCGAACGCATACGACGTGCAGTCGGAAAAGCTCTCCGCGAGGTGGGTGAAGAGCTCATCGACCTCACGTAGCCCGAAGGCGTTGCGCCAGGCGCCGAGCACACTCACCGGCTCCTCGTGGGACCACAGCGCCCTACGCGGGTCCGCGTCGCCGTTGTGGAGGGCCAGCTCCGCCGCGTACAGGTCGGATCCGACCCAGGCCAGGAAGTCGTCGCGCTCGCTCATAGCAGCCATCGAAGCGCCGCTCCGGCCTGACCGCCTCCCAGCCCGGCAGGCGGGTGATCTGCGACAGATCTCGATCCCCGTCGGGCGGCCGGTACGCCAACCCAGGGTGGTGATGTCGATGGTGCGTGCCTTGCGCGGCGAGCCCGGACCGATGGCCACACGGCGACGAGTTCTCCGGCATCGGAGGATGGGCGCCCATGCCGAGACCAACGCTGCACGGTGGGCAGTGACTGGGCATGGGCGGCAGGTCTTGCCGCGTCCATTCGAGAGGATCAGGCAAGAGGCGAAGAGGATCATTCTTTTGCGCGGGCCTGGCACGGCGGTCTCCTGGAAGAGACACATTCCCCCGGATTTTAACTGATCCTCAAGGCCCAGGAGGCACAGCATGAAGGTAGCCGTCGTGACCGGCGCAAGCTCCGGCATCGGTCAGAGCGCCGCCCTGCAGATCGCCCGGCGCGGTTCCGGCGTCATCCTCACCTACAGCTCCAACGAACAGGGCGCAAAGGACACCGTCGCCCGGATCGAGCAGCACGGCGGCACTGCCGCGGCACTGCACCTGGACCTCGCCGACACGGCGGGATTCACCGTCTTCCGGGAGACCGTTGCCGAGGTGCTGCGCGAGACCTTCCAGCGGACCTCCTTCGACCACTTGGTCAACAACGCCGGATTCGCCGGCATGGCGATGATCGAGGACACCCGCGAGGAGGAATTCGACCGACTCACGAGCGGCCTGTTCAAGGGCCCCTTCTTCCTCACGCAGGCCCTGCTGCCGCTCATCGTCGACGGCGGCGCCATCGTAAACGTGACCAGCAACTCCATGCTGCCCCACGTGACCGCGCCGGGATACTCCGTCTACGCGGCGCTCAAGGGCGCCGTAGCGGTGCTCACCCGCTACATGGCCAAGGAGTTCGGCCCCCGCGGCATACGCGTGAACTCGGTCGCACCGGGAGCCACCGTCACCCGCTTCGCCGACGACGCGTTCGGCAAGAACCCCGAGATCATCCCGGAACTGGCAAAGACCTTCACTCTCGGCCGCGTCGGCGAGCCCGACGACATCGGCATGGTCATCGCCATGCTGGTCTCCGAGGAAGGCCGGTGGATCACCGCCCAGGACATCGAAGTCTCCGGAGGCCAGAACCTCTGAAACGCTCCTGCTGCGAACTTGAGCCGCGCCAAGAGCTCTCCGCCCAGCCACGGCTCACTCCGCGACGGGCCGAGACACCAGCCACCGGATCCGGTCGCGGGGGGACGACCGAACACTCACGGAGTCACCCGTGCATGCCCGATCCTGCCCAGCAAGCCTTCCGGTCTGGAGGTTTGTGCAAGGATCGATTCATGTCTGCCCTGGATGAAATGCGTGAGCTACTCGACCGGCACGCGCGGCCCGACATGAGCACGGCGATCGACGGCATCCAAGTCTGCAGATTCCTCCCTCCCCACACGTCGGCAACCGGGATGTCCGGGACCGTGCTCGCAGTCATCGCCCAGGGCGGCAAACGTCTCGCCCTGGGCGAACGCCTTTACGAGTACCGGCCCGGCGAGTACCTGATCACCTCCGCCGACCTCCCCGTCACCGGCCATGTCCTGGACACCGGACAGTCCACCCTCGGCTTCGGCATGACCATCTCCCCCTCAGCCCTTGCCGACCTCCTGATGGAAGCCGACCCCCGGGACCTGCCGGCCACCCCACGCACCACAACGCCCGGCATCGCCGTCTCCACAGCTTCCCCCTCACTGCTGGACGCCATCGTGCGGCTGCTGCGGCTGCTGGACCAGCCCGCGGACCGCAAGATCCTCGCTCCCATGGTCAAGCGGGAAATCCTGTGGCATCTGCTGCGTGGGGAACAAGGAGCCGCTCTCCGCCAGCTCGGTCTCGCCGACAGCGCACTGGCCCACATCAACCGCGCCGTGCGTGAGATCCGGGAGAACTATGCCACCGCCTTCCGGGTCGAGGACCTGGCGGACATCGCCGGCATGAGCGTTTCCGCCTTCCACCGCAACTTCCAGACCGTCACAGGGATGAGCCCCATCCAGTTCCAAAAGCGCATCCGCCTGCAAGAAGCCAGGCTCCTGCTCGCCGGCCGCCCCTCGGACATCACCGGTGTGGGCCTCAGCGTCGGCTATGACAGCCCATCCCAGTTCAGCCGCGAATACCGTCGCATGTTCGGCACACCGCCCAGCAAGGACACCCAACTACGCACTCCGCCGGCAGAACGCACCACTGCCCTGCCCTGAGAGCAGCGCCCGCGCCACCACCTCCACGACCTGACGAGCGAGTCCCTGAACAGGGTGAGGCGTCGCGCCGGGCAGGTGCCATGAGCCGCTTGCGGCGATCACGGTTGGTCGAACCCGTCCAGGCGCTACCAGGCGTGGGAAGCGGGTCGACTCCCGTGCGGGCGTCTCCGCCATCGCATGGCCGCCGAGGCGTTCGGCCCTCACGAGGTACGACCAGTCAGAATCGTCCGGGGCCATCGGGTGAGACTTGTCAGCCGGGGCAGCCAGATGGTGGGCGGCGGCTTCCCTGCCGCGTCAGAGCCTGGCGGTCCGCCCGCTCCGACGCGGTGGCCACTCCCGGACCAGGGACGTCAGCTCGTCGTACGCGTGGTGAGCAGGTCGGTGAAGCCGATGCGCTCGTAGAAGTCGGCGCGGATCCGGTCCGCGACGTCGCTGACAGCTTCGGAGCCGTCGTCGGCCGGGTCGATGGTGGTCCTGAAGGGCCTGCTGCCCTTGGGCGTGTCGACGACGGTGACGATCGCCCGGGCCACCTCCCGCACGTCGGCGTCCGGCGGCGAGAGCGCCGCCAGGCGCTTGCCCACGTCCTCCATCAGACCGGCGTAGTGGACCTCGTACGCCTCCGCGGTGGCAGTGTCCTCGGGGTGCATGGCGTGGGCGAAGTGGTTGGTGCCGGAGGTGAACGAACCCGGGACGATGATCGCGCTGTCGATGCCGAAGCGGGAGAGCTCGACCGCGTAGCTCTTGGCGAGATGGTCCATGGCGCCCTTGGCGGCGAAGTAGGGCCCGAGGTACGGCGGCGTGCCGCCGTAGGTGCTGGAGGAACCGACCCACACCAGCAGACCGTCCCGGCGCCGGCGCATCTGCGGCAGCACCGCGCGGTTGACCCGCTGGGTGGAGACCACATTGGTGTCGTAGATCTGGGCTATCTGCTCGGGCGTGAAGGACTCCGCAGGTCCGAGCACCATGTGGCCGACGTTGTGGACCACGACGTCTATGTCGCCGGCCTCGGAAGAGACGGTGGCGACCGCGGCGTCGACGGAGTCCTGGCGGGAGACGTCGAGCTCGACCGTGCGCAATTGGACGCCGTGCTCATCGGCATAGGCCCTGGCGTCGGCCACGGCCGGGGCGTTGCGCCCGGTGGTGTGGCGTATGCCGGCGTAGACGGTGTGCCCGGCGTCAGCGAGGGCGCGGGCGGTCAGCGCGCCGAAGCCGCTGGAGGCGCCGGTGACGAGGATGACGTACGGCATCGCGTTCTCCCTGGAACGAGTGACGGAAAGCGGGGACGAGAGGGTGGGGCGGAACGGGAGACGTGGGCCTCAGCCGAAGACGATGACACTGCGGCCGTGCGCGGTGCCGGCGGCCATCGCGTCGAGCGCGGCCGGGGCGTCGTCGAGGGTGATCGGCGTGACGTCGGGCAGGATGCCGTGCGCCGCGGAGAACCGGAGGGTGTCGCGCAGGTCGTGCGGAGAGCCGGAGGGGTTCGCCGCGACGTGCAGCCGGTTGAGGACCATGGGCTGTGTGGGCAGGACCAGCGGCTGCGATCCGTAGCCGCACAGCATCAGCATGCCGTCGGGAGCGAGGCCGCCAAGGGTGGCCGCCGCCGCGTCGGTCGACGGGGCCGCGTTCAGGATCAGGTCCGCACCGCCGTCCCAGGTCTTCAGGGCCTCGGCCGGATCG
Source organism: Streptomyces sp. NRRL B-24085 (assembly GCF_001282115.1). GTDB lineage: Bacteria > Actinomycetota > Actinomycetes > Streptomycetales > Streptomycetaceae > Streptomyces. Next base: position 54,855 of record NZ_LJBR01000037.1, read on the forward strand.
GTCTCGGACGTGGCGACGTAGCGTTCGGCGCCGAGGCTCTTCGCCTGCTCCTCACCGCGCGGCGAGCGGCCGACCACTGCGACCCGGGCGCCCATGGCGACGGCGTACCGGATCGCGAGCGCGCCGATGCCGCCCGCACCGATGACCGCGATGCGCGCGCCGGGCCTGGCACCGCCCTGACGCAGTCCGTTGAAGGCGGTGATGCCGGCGCACATCAGCGGCGCGCCGCTGACGGGGTCGAGTCCGGCCGGCAGCGGCGTGACGTAGCCGGCCTTGAGCAGTACGTACTCGGCGTAGCCGCCGTCGGCCACGACCCCGGTGATCCGCTTGCGCGGGCAGAGGATCTGGTCGCCGCGCACGCAGTAGTCGCAGTGGCCGCAGGAGTCGTAGAGAAACTGTGCTCCTACGGCGGCGCCCACCTCAGGGAAGGTCACGCCCTCCCCCACGGCCGTCACCACACCGGTGATCTCGTGGCCGGGCACCACGGGGAAGTGGGCAAAGGGGTAGTGGCCGCGGAGCAGGTTCAGGTCCGAGAAGCAGACGCCACAGGCGGTCACCTTGACAAGGACCTCGCCAGCACCGGGCTCGGGTACGTCCAGGTCGGTGAGGGTCAGCGGGGTGTCCACCCCGGTGGCAACGGCAGCACGCATAGAGAGCTCCAAGGGTGCGGGGGCGCGCAGCGAGCGGTGCCGACAGTCGTACCGGGCGCTCCGGGGACGGACGGCTCATAGACTGCTGAGAAAGGTGTTCGCTGCGGGGCCGTGTCTGTGGTACGTCCTTCGAGTCTGTGCCGCGGTCGCAGCCGGGTCCAATGCCTCTTATGAGGCCTTTGATAAGCGCAAGGCATCGACGCAGGGAGACGGACGGGTGGCATGAGAAGCGGGCCGGCAGATCTGGACCTGCGAAGACTCCGCTATTTCGTGGCGGTGGCCGAGCGACTGCACTTCGGGCAGGCGGCGCTCGCGCTGCACGTCACCCAGCCCGCGCTGTCGCGCCAGATCCAGCACCTGGAGCACGACCTCGGCGCCCCGCTGCTCATCCGCAACAGCCGGGACGTGGTCCTGACTCCCGCGGGCCGGCAGTTGCTGCACGACGCCAAGGACCTGTTGGCGTCCGCGGAAGCGGTCCAGGACCGGGTGCGCAAGATCGGGGCCGACGTGCACTCCCTGAAGGTGGGCTTCATGCTCGGCACGGACGCGGCCACCGCGCTGCACGGGTTCTCGGCCCGGCACCCGGAGGTGATCATCGAACTGATCCGGCTGCGCTGGTGGACCCAGACACGGGCGATCCTCGACGGTGACGTCGACATCGGCTTCGTGCGACTGCCGCTCGTCTCGGACCGGCTGAGTGTCTTGCCGCTCTACCAGGAGCATCTGAGCGTGGTGCTTCCCGCCGGACACCCCCTTGCCCTCCATGACTCGTTGCACCTCGCCTCAGTGCGGGACGAACCGCTGCTGCAGTACGCCGACGCGGAGCCGGGCTGGTCGGCCGTCTGGAACGGTGACCCGCGCCCCGACGGCACCACGGCCTTGCCCGGCCCGTGCTTTCACGACATGGAAGAACTCATGATGTACGTCAGCGCCGGACGCGGTGTCGCGCTGGTGCCGAGACCGGTCGCGGCCGTCTTCCCGCGACCGGACATCGTCCATGTCCCCGTGGCCGACGTCCCGGGCGGCCAGGTGGCCCTCGCCTGGGACGACACCCGGTGCACGCCTTTGGTCGCAGGCTTCGTGGAGGCGGCGAGGAGCTCGCTGCTGCTTGCCGAGTAGGCCGTTTCGTCTGGATCAAGGAGTGGGGGCCAGATGGATCGACAAGGAAGGCGCGTCGGACTGCTGGTTGATCTCGCACCAGTCGCCCACAATCTTGTGGCTGGCATCGAGCCTGGCAAGGAAGTCAACTGATCCGAAGTCGGCACTGCCGCTCGCGTCGATCGCAGGCTTGTTGACGCTCTGGCCCGTCCAGTGCAGGTCACGTACGGACGAGAAGACGAGCGTGGCGGGTCGCAAGCAGCTACTGACGTTTGCAAGGCACGCAGTTGTTGATGGCCGCTCCCCTGCGGACTCCTGCGATTCTCCGAGGGCCCGCTGTGCACAGCGGGCCCTCGGACGTGCGATCTTGCCGGTGCACCGTCGCTGGGGTGCTGCGGCACGAAGTTGGCCGTGGCGTTGCGGCCTGGTCAGAACTGTCGGTGTATCAGGACGACCTCTATCTCTAGAGAGCTTCGTGAACAGCTGCCGTTATCGTCCCCCAGCAGCTCAGATGCCACCGGGTGCCAGGACCCACAACCTGGCAGGCTGGTTCGCAGTGCCGCGCAGCCAGCGCGCACCTTCTCCAGGCAGGTGGGCCTCCCCGCTCGCAGGCCCGCCCTCAGCCCTGCGGTGGTGGAGCGGCCCCCCTCGCACGACTCCTGTCCTCACGGGCGGACCGTGAGGCCGTCCAGGGTGAGGTCGAGCAGGCGCTCCGCTTGCTGTCGGTGTTCAGCACCCGCCGAAGTGAGGGCGATACCTTCCAGGGCAGCGCCGATGTCGGTGGGCTGGATATCAGTGCGGATCGCCCCCGCGGCCGTGCAGGCGTCCATGAGTGAGGTGATGGCCGCCTGGATCATTTCCCGGCTGTTCCCATAAGGATTGCTTCCCGTGGCGGCGATGGCGCGCAGGGCGTCGATCATGCCGTACTTGGCGGTGACGTAGTCCAGGAACAGGCGTGTCCACGCGCGCAGGGCCTCTGCTGGCGGCTTCTGCGCAAGTAGGACCGGGGCTGCATCGCACAGGTGGGCCACCTCGTTGCGGTAGACCGCCTCGATCAGGGTCTCCCGGGTGGGGAAGTTGCGGTACAGGGTCGCGCTGCCCACGCCTGCCTCCTTAGCGATGCGTTCCAGGTGCGCATCCAGCCCCTCCGTCGTGAAGACGCGTACAGCGGCCGTAAGGATCTTCTCCCTGTTACGCCGTGCGTCAGCCCGCAGCGGCCGAAGCGTTCCGTCAGTCATCAGTGCTCGCCATCCCCTCTTCGAAGTCCTCCGGACTTGATAACCGGATACGCCCCCACTTAGGATCGAGCTAACTGGGGAAACCTCCGGTTTCACTGTAGGTCACTGCACTGACCTGCGTGCTCCCCAAGAAAGGAAGCCGATCATGTCGGGCATCCAGGGCAAAGTCATCGCGATCACAGGTGCCAGCAGCGGTATCGGTGAGGTGACCGCGGCCTACCTCGCCGAAAAGGGCGCCCAACTCGTGCTCGGAGCCCGGCGCGAGGACCGACTGAATGCCGTCGTGGACGGCATCACGGCGAAGGGGGGCACGGCCACCGGCGTCGTCGTCGACGTCACGCGCCGCGAAGACCTCCAGCGCCTGACGGACACGGCTCTCACCCAGTACGGTCGACTCGACGTCCTCGTCTCCAACGCGGGCACGATGGCCGTCTCGCCGTTCGACGACCTGCGCCAGGACGACTGGGACGCCATGGTCTCCACCCACATCACCGGCCTGCTCAACGGCATCGGGGCTGCTCTGCCCATCTTCCGCCGGCAGCGCTTCGGTCAGTTCGTCAACGTCGGCTCCACTGCGGCCTACGTCGTCATACCTCCCCAGACGGTCTACGCGGCCACCAAAACGGCGGTAAAGGTGCTTACCGAGGGCCTACGCCAGGAGTCGGGCCCCCACCTGCGCGTCACCCTCATCTCACCCGGCTTCACCAATACCGAAGGCATCGGCAAGGGAGCCAGCCCTGAAGCCGCAGCCGCGATGATCCAGCAGCGGGACGAGATCGCCATGCCTCCCTCGGCAATTGCCTCCGCCATCGGCTACGCCATCGAACAACCCGACGGCGTCGATGTCGGCGAGATCGTCGTCCGCCCCACCGCGCAAGCCTGATAGCAGCGAGTCGGGCTAATGGGGCGCGGAGCTGGCCCTGTTGCAGGTCAACGTCGGAACGGCGGTTTCCGCCATAGCGGTGGTTTGCCGACCTGGCCGCCGTTCTGACCGATGCGCCACTAGGACACTGGCACGGGGCGGCCGGGGCGCCGCCGAGGAGGGCGGGAGAGCGCATGGCCGACAGCAGGATCCTGGTCGCGGTACCGGAACACCCTCAGGGCGAGGGCGCCGGACCCCAGCAGTTACGGATGATCCGGGACGCGATCGAGGCAGGCGGCTTCGAAGTCCGGTGGGCGGTCACGACGGAGGACGCGGACGCTGTACTGCGCACCGAGGCTGGTCTGGCTGCCGCGCTGGTGGCCTGGGACCTTCCCGGGGTCGCCGGTGACGGGCCCGGCGCCGCGCTGGCCGCGCCGGCCCGCTCTCTCGCCCGGCCGGGCCGTACCCTCGACGGAACGCCGGGCGGCAGCGCCGTGTTGCGGCGGATCGGCCGCCGTTTCAGGGACCTGCCGGTTTTCCTGGTGATGGCCGACGAGGGCCTGGGGGACCTGCCGCTGTGGGTGTCCGAGTCTGTCGTGGGCTACGTCTGGCCGCTGGAGGACACCCCGGCCTTCATCGCGGGCCGCATCACCACCGCCGCCCGCGCCTACCGGGAATCAGTGTTGCCGCCGTTCTTCCGGGCACTGCGCCGCTTCGACGACGCCCACGAATACTCCTGGCACACCCCGGCCCACTCCGGCGGTGTCGCCTTCCTCAAGTCGCCGGCAGGACGCGCGTTCCACGACTACTTCGGGGAGCGGCTGCTGCGCAGCGACCTGTCGATCTCGGTCGAGGAACTGGGCTCGCTGTTCGAGCACACCGGCCCGATCGGCGAGGCGGAACGCAACGCGGCCCGTGTGTTCGGCTCCGACCTCACCTACTTCGTGCTGCACGGCGACTCCACGTGCAACCGCCTGGTCGGCCACTTCAGCGTCACCCGCGACGAGATCGCGCTGGTGGACCGCAACTGCCACAAGTCCGTGCTGCACGGCCTGGTTGTCTCGGGCGCCCGGCCGGTCTACATGGTCCCTACCCGCAACGGCTACGGGCTGGCGGGACCGCTGCCCCCGGCCGAGATCGCCGCGGACTCGGTGGCGGCCCGGATCGCCGCGAACCCGCTCACCGAGGGCGCGGTGTCCCCGCACCCGCAGTACGCGGTATTCACCAACTCCACCTACGACGGACTCAGTTACGACGCCGTGCCCACCGCTCGCGCGTTCGCCCCCAGCACGCCCCGGTTGCACTTCGACGAGGCGTGGTTCGCGTACGCCCGTTTCCACCCGCTTTACGCCGGCCGTTACGGCATGTCGGTGGACGAGGAGGCATTCCCCGGCCAGGACCGCCCGACCGTGTTCGCCACCCAGTCCACGCACAAGCTGCTGGCGGCGCTGTCGCAGGGTGCGATGGTGCACGTGCGATCCGCACCGCGAGCACCGGTGGAGCATGACCGGTTCAACGAGGCGCTGATGATGCACGGCACCACGTCGCCCCTCTATCCCATGATCGCCTCGCTCGACGTGGCGACGGCGATGATGGACGGCCCGCAGGGCGAGTGGCTGATCGACGAGGCGGTGACCGAGGCGATCCGCTTCCGCCAGGAGATGGTGCGCCTGCGACGGCGGATCGAGAGCGCCGGGGACCGGCCGCCGTGGTTCTTCGGGGTGTGGCAGCCGGACACGGTCACCGACCCTCTGACCGGCGAACGGCTGCCGTTCGAGGAAGCCCCGCCGGAACTGCTGCGCACCGAGCAGTCCTGCTGGCTGCTGGAGCCCGGCGCCGACTGGCACGGTTTCCCCGGACTGACCGAGAGCCACTGCATGTTGGACCCCGTCAAGGTCACGCTGACCTGTCCCGGGATCAGCGCCACAGGCGAGATGGCCGACGAGGGCATCCCGGCCCGGGTGCTCACCGCCTATCTGGCCACCCGGAAGATCGTGGTGGAGAAGACCGACAGCTACACCACGCTGATCCTGTTCTCCATGGGCATCACCAAGGGCAAGTGGGGCACCCTCCTGGACGCCCTGACGGATTTCAAGGCCCTCTACGACGCCGACGCCCCACTGGAGCGCGTCCTGCCGGAAGCCGTCGCCGCGCATCCCCGCCGGTACGCGGGCCTGACCCTGCGCGGGCTGTGCCAGGAGATGCACGAGCAACTGCGCTCGGCGCGCCTGGTGGAGCTTCTGGACACGGCCTTCCAGCAGCTCCCGCAGCCCGTGGCACCCCCTCAGCACTGTTACCAGCAACTGGTGCGGGGCGACACAGAACGGGTCCGGATCTCGGAGGCGGCGGGCCGGGTGGCGGCCGCCATGGTGACGGTCACCCCACCCGGCATCCCGGTCCTGATGCCAGGCGAGTCCGTCGGCGCACTCGACGGCCCGCTGCTGCGCTATCTCACCGCTCTGGAGTCCTTCGACCGCCGCTTCCCCGGCTTCCGCAGCGAGACCCACGGCGTGATCATCGACGAGGGCACGGGCGATTACCTGATCGAGTGCCTGATCCAGGGCGCGGAGCAGCAGTCGTGGCACTCGCCCGGGCGTGCTGGTTAGGGTGCTGGAAATGTGTTGGTCACAGCCACTCGTCGAGGACTGCTACCAGCACTGTGGCTTGCAACGGACGGCGAGCTTGATGCCTCTATGGATTGGTCTTGACCCGAGATTTCGGACGTGGGCTGTGCGGCTTGGGTCAAGGGCAGTTTCTGTTGCGTCGAGTGCTGCCTTGTAAGCGATGGGACCGCACCCGAGGCGGGAGTGACCGCGTCGGGTGTCGTCATGATTGAGCCAGCCGAACGCGTCGAAACGCGCCCCACGTTCAACTCCCCGGCCAAATTTTCCCTGCCCTGCGCAGGATCTCCCGTACCTCGTCCATCTCGCGGGCTCCTTGCGCAGAGCGGCGTTCTCATCGCCCGCTGCCCGGGCCCCGTCCCGCCCACCTCTCTTCTTCTGCTGCGGGAAGGGACTTGGGGCGTGGAGGGGAGGCCGCCTTCTCGACCACGACTGGACCCCCATGGTGACCCGCCGGGAGGTCCGCTCGCCTCATGCTGATGTGGAGTAATCCAGGGAGCCCGTCTGATGGTTCGTCGCGCCGAAGTTCCCGGCCAGATCCTCGGGGCGCCCGACCGGGCCAGCCCGTCCACCTGCCCTGGACCTTCCTCAGCCATGCGTCAGGTTCGGGTCAGCACGAGACGACCGGTGTGTTCGGCCCAGGCGACCGGCGCTTGGTCCCAGGGTGCCGTCTCGCCGACCACTGGGCTGGGATCCAGCCGACCGGAGGTGATGAGGTCCAGGGCCGAGGGCATGGCGGCGCGTGCGTCGATGCGGCCCGTCACGAAGGTGACGCCCTTGGTGTACATCTCCAGCAACGGGAGAGGGACATCGCCGTTGAAGAAGATCCCGGTGTCCGTGCACACCCCGGCCGAGCTGGTGGAGAGCAGGGCAGTGCGGAGGGTTTCCTGGTTCTTGCTGGTGTGGACGACGATGGGGTGGGACGGGTACTTGCGGCCGGCCGGCTCGCAGATCGCCTGCGCACCGAGCCGCTCGGCGACCGCGCAGCGGCTCTCGGCCTGGTCGACGTAGGTCACCTCGGCGCCCAGGGCAGCGGCGATGCCTGCGGCGTAGAGGCCTCCGGAACCGCCTCCGAAGACCAGCACACGGGCGTCGGACGTCTCGTCCGGGCCACTCAAGTAAGGGGCTACCGTCCGCCAGCCGTCGACCAGGTTGTCCGACAGTCCGGCCAGCGCAGCAGCGTCAAGGCCCGCGGGAAGAGGAAGGCACATGTCGTCGGCGTACGGCACGAGGACCAGGTCGGCGACCGCTCCTCCCCACTGCAGGCCGTGGCTCAGCGGCCCCATGCCGTAGGCCGAACCGGCGGGGACCGACCGGCAGCGGCCAGTCCGGCCCGCACGGCAGGGTGCGCACCGCCCGCAGCTGATCTGGAACGGCACCGAGACCCGGTCGCCAGGAGTCACGCCGGTGACGGCCTCTCCCACATCGACCACCTCCGCCACGAATTCGTGGCCCACCGGGAAGGGGCCGGGTACCGGAATCTCCCCCCTGAGGATCCAGCCGTCGAGATCGCAGGTGGCGACCGCGACCGGCCGCACGATCGCCGCTGCGGGATCGGTGATTCGCGGCTCGGGCGCCTCCCGCCATTCAAGCCGGCCGGGCCGGACGTACCAGAGCGCGCGCATGCGTCCTCCTGAGGCTGCTAGAGCGATCGTTCTGATATGGAGAGACGGGTAGAATGATCGCTCTAAAAGGAGGTGTCAAGTGAGCCAACAGGCACGAGACCGGCTGGTCGAGAGCGCGGCGCGGCTTTTCCGGCGGCAGGGCTACGCGGCGACCGGAGTCAAACAACTGCTCGATGACAGCGGCACGGTGGCAGGCTCGCTGTACCACCACTTCCCGGGCGGCAAGGAACAGGTTGCGGTAGCGGTGGTGGAAAAGGCCGGGCAGGAGGTCGGGACCGCGCTGAAAGCGCTGCTGGACCGCTCCGACGACGTCAACGCCGCACTGGACCGATGGATCACCCGGCTGATCCACGCGCTGGACGCCAGCGACGGCCTGGACGGATGCCCCATCGCCCCGCTCGCGCTGGAGGCTCCCACGGCCAGCGGACCTCTGCAGCGAGCGGCTGCCGCCCAGTTCACGGCATGGGCCACCACGCTCTCGACCGCGCTGCGGGACGAGGGACATCCGGCGGACGACGCCGACCGACTCGGACTCGTGCTCCTCTCAGCGATCGAAGGCGCCCTCCTGCTCAGCCGAACCTCCGGCGACCCGGCCGCGCTCCAGGCCGTGCGCGTCACCATCACCACCCTGCTGACCAGATAGGCCGATCGACCCGTTGCCACCACGGTGATCACGGCCAGAGGGCCGGGCCGCTGCTGGGATCCCGCCGACTCGGTGTTGCCAACACGGGCCCCCGCACTCCCCGGAGAAGCCTCATGTCGCACAACACCATTGCGTTCGAGCACCTGCGGGACCGGCTGCACCGCCGGCGCGGCCCGGGCGGCGGAGCTATGGTCGTCGCACTTCGTCATCTTCGACGTGCGGCCGTCCGGCACCGACACGACCCCGTGGACCTACCAGCACCGCCGGGCGGTCCTCAAAACCTCTTCGCCGCCCGTCGGCGGCGACTAACGTCGACTCAGCCGCCCGCCTCGATACCCGTGGCGGCCAACGCGCTGACGTGCCATGGTCTGCCTTCTGGTCGGGCGTCCTCCGCCACGGTCGGGGCGTGCTTCGCGCCAGCTTCCTTCCCATCCCAGCGCATGCGGGAGAGCACGGCCCGAAATACGCGTCGTTGCCCTGCCGCCACCCGCCCGTTCGTGCGTTCTCAGACTGCTGGGATCGAGTCGGCCGGAGTCCGGCGGCGGGTGAGCAGGGTCCAGGCCACGGCCGCCGCCGCGGTCGCCGCGAGCACGGCCAGCAGCAGCGTGGTGTGGGAGCCGGCGCTGTCGGCGGCCCGGGCGACCGGGTTGGCCAGGCCGAGGCGGTCGGCCAGCCAGCCGAGGGCCGCGATGCCGGTGAGCACCGCGCCGGTCAGCCGCAGTGCGGGCCCGCCCCGCAGGCGGGCGAGGACCAGCAGGGAAGGCAGGGCCAGGCATACCAGCAGGAGCTGGACCAGTTCGATGCCCAGGTTGAAGCCGAGCAGGCTGGTCGCCAACTGGCCGGTGGTCAGCCGCATCTCGGCGAGCACGAAGGAGAACGCCATGCCGTGGCCGAGCCCGAAGACACCGGCCATGAGCGCCTCCCGGCCCGGGAAGAGAGGCCGCACGGCATGGATCGCGCCGACGAGGATGCTGGCCGCGATGAACGCCTCCACCGGCCGGGTGGGCAGGTCGAGACGGCCGAACGCGGTGGCGGCCAGTGCGGCGGAGTGGCCTGCGGTGAAGGCGAGGGTGATCCGGCCGATGCGGGCCAGGGCTGTCCTGGGGCCCACCAGGCCGTTCCAGCGCCCTCCAGCAGCCGCGAGCGGGGCGGGCAGCAGCAGGATGAGCAGGAACAGCAGATGGTCGGTGCCGGTGAGGATGTGGTCGCCGCCTAGTCCCAGCATGGCGACGAAGCCCCGCCAGGCGCTGCCCGCGCCGAGGTCGACCTTCAGGGCCGGGACCTTCATGGTCCGGGTGTCGACACGGATCGTGCCGACCTGGGTGGTGCCCTCACCGTCGACCTGTCCCCCGGCCCAGTCCTGCCGGACCGTCACCAGCACGGTGTGGGTGACGACCTGGTGGACGACGGCGTCGTAGCCGAAAGTGAAGTGACGTACGTCGGCGCCGGCGGGCGGGGTGAGCACAGCCTGGGCGACCAGCTCGCGGTACTCACCGGTGTCGGTCTGGACGGCACGGGTCAGGGAGAGGCGGCCGACGGTGACCTGCCAGGTCCGGCCGTCGGCGGCGGCCGGGCGGATGTGCTGGACCAGGTAGGCGCGGATGGCGCCGGTACGGGCGGCCAGCGTCTTCTCGGACACGCCGATCCCGGCGGCTCGGGTGAACTCGTCGACGGGGAGTTCGAGGCGGGCGGAGACCGAGTGCTCGTACACGTCGAGCTGCACGACCGAGTGCGGCATCGGATGCGCGGCGGCCGGCGACGCCCCGATGAGGAGCGCCGCCGGTACCGCGATCGCGATCCCGGCAACCCAGCGCAGTGCCCTGGTCGGCCAGTTTCGCGGTCGGGTCATGAGAAGGAGAACTCGCTGCCGTAGTCGCGGGTGTGGTCGCGGTACACCGTGTGGTAGTGGACCTTGTCGCGGTAGACCACACCGGTCTGGCAGATGAACTCGACCCAGACGCTCGGGCCGTCGATCCGGACGTAGTCGCCGTTGGTGTCCAGTCCGGTGCCGCCGGAGTAGCTGATGTAGGTGTCCTTCAGCTCCTTGGCGTACGTCTTCATCAGCGCCTTCGCGGTGGCGTCGTCGACGTCCGCGACCCAGGGGTGGATGGCCGCGAGGACCAGCTTCTGCTGCTTCGGGGAGAGCTCGCTGACCTTCAGGCCCTCCTTGGTCGCGGGGAACTCGCCGTCGGAGCCCGGGCCGAGGAGCACGTCGCCGAAGGACTGCGAAAGCTTGGCCTTGGCGAGCTGCCCGGTCGTCAGGCTGCCGGTGAGGGCGAGCATGCCGTCGCGGAACTCGGCCATCGGCTCATAGGTCGTGCCGTCGTCGGCGGTCCAGCTGGTGGGCTCGACGCCGCTGAAGAAGGGGCTGGCGCCGGCGACCTTGCCGTTCTTGAAGGTGATGTTGACGGCGAGGTGGTGGCCGCCGAAGTGCAGTTGCCAGGTGCCGGTCTTCGACGGGGTGCCGAGGAAGGCCAGGTAGTAGTAGCCGCTGCCGTACGCGAAGCCGCCCGGGCCGCCGCCGGTGCCGCCGGAGGGCGGGGTGCCCGTCGGGACGTCCGTCGGAGCGGCCGTGCTCGTCGCGGTGCCGGTGGCCGTCGAGCTCGGCGCCGGGGCGCCGGAGGAGGTGGTCTCGGCCGAGGCGAGCACGTCGTCGGCGAGGATCGTCTGCATGACGTGGTCGTAGCCGGTGTCCTTGCCGGACCCCAGGGCCACCTTGAGCACGCTCTCGGCGGCGGCCAGTTGCTCGTCGCTCAGCGAACCGAAGTCGATGCCTGGGCGACAGGTGCCGGCGCACGGCAGGTTCGACCAGGCGGTCGCGTTGGCCTTGCTGAAGTCCAGGACGGTTGCCGACTGCTGGGCGGCGTCCAGGGTGTTGAGGAACGCGTTGGCCGCGCTGACCACGGCGGCGGTGCCGGTGGCCCTCTTGTCGACCGGGTAGTGCGTGGCGGCCTTCGTGCCGGTGGTGGTCGCGGCGTTGGCCGCGGCAAACCCACCACCGACGAGGAGGACGCCGGCGGCCACGCCGGCGACACCTCGCCAGGTCCGTCGCTTCCGCGCCTGACTGGTTCTTTCCCTACTCACGAAGACTCCCTGGGGACAAGGGCTGGGATGGACGCGCGCGCTGGCGGCAGAACTATCAGCAATATTGTTGACAGCTCAAGGCGTGCGCGTCCGAGCCCGTCCCGTTTGGGAGCCGTGTGACGCATATGCAAGAAATAAGCATGGCCTGCTGACAGGTTCCGCTTATCGCGACCCCAGGTGCCGGGCCAGTCTCATAGGCGCGTGGCGCCCGGCGGGGAAGGACGCGTGACCGCGGCAGGTCCAACGCGTCCTTGCCCCATCCCGCTCGGGCCGCCCCGGCCGGTGAGGGACCTGACGGGCCGTGGCCGAAACCGGGACAGTGGTCGCGTGACCGGGGGCCGAGGGATGACGGGTGTGACGGTTGCGAGATGGATCTTCGCCGTCAGGCAGCGGCAGCCACCGGGGCCGATCGTGTCCGCGGCAGCCGTCGCGCCGGTTTCCGGCTCAGGGGTCATCACCGTGATGGACGCCCACGTGATCAGCGACTCTCTGACCTGCGGGAGAGGTTCATGGCTGCGGCAGCGCCGGCGGGCCCGCATGATCCACGACAGTGAGCGTGCGACGGCCCAGCTGCGGAACAGGACGATGAGGCCCGGCGTGTGCGGCGGGCGGCCTACCGTTTTCGAGGTGATGTGCAACCGGTCCTTTGCCCAGGTCACCAGCGGTCCCGCATAGCCGGGATCGGCCCGGGCGGTGGCGATCTCGGGGTGCATCAAATGCATCCGGAACAAGATCTCCTCTGCCGCGTCGCGGTCCTGGACGTCGGCCGGAGTGACCATGACGACCATCACCAGACCGCGGGTGTCGGCCACGTCGTCGTGTGGCAGCCCGAGGGTTGTGGCTCGGTCTCGGCATGGGTCATGGGTCATGGGTCGATGCTGCGGGGCGGTCGGCGGCCGTGCTGCCGGCGCGGCCGCCCAGCAGCCGCTGAACCCCCGCCGGGCTAACCGCGGCGAGAAGGACAGCCGTGTGGATGCCGTGCAGGACCGCGGTCTGGCGGGGGTCGATCCCGTGCAGGGCCTCCACCGGCGGCGCGCCGAGCCAGTCGGCGGCCTGGCCGGGGGCGACAGCGAGGACCCCGCCGAGCCCGCTGATCTGGGCGGAAGCGGTGGCGGTGGCTGTCGGGCCGACACCGACGCGCACATCGATACCCAGGCGGGAGATCGCACGCACCCGTAGAACCTCGCCCAGGTGCCGGGCGTCGGCACCGTGGCAGCTCAGCGCGCCTTTCAGCGCGTAGGCGCGGCGATGAGCGGATCGGCGGTGGGCCGACGCCGAACGCCCCGCTCGGGTGCATGGGCGTCGCACACGGCACGGCCATGTCGCTACCCGAGCCGACATGGCCTTGCCGTATGCATCTGTGGAGGCGCTTCTGTAGAACGCCGGACGCACGCCGGGTTGCGTGACCAAGGCCGCCCCACTTGACCCGATCCGGCAGGCCGGATCAGCCGGCAGCAGTTCCGTGGGGGCGGTTGCGGACCAGGAGGAGCGAGGCGAGGGCCGCGCACAGGAAGACCACCGAGACGACGGTCATCCCCAGGTGGACGCCGGATGTGAAGGCGTCGCCGAGGGCGGTGGTCACGCTGCGGGGTGCAGATCCGTTCCCCTTGCCGGTCGACACGGCCTGCTGGATCGCGGGCCACTGGGACGGCGGCACGTGGTGGGCGTCGAGGCGGGCGGGCAGCCGGTCCTCGAGCCGGCGGGCGAGCAGTGCGCCGAGGATGGAGGAGCCCATGACGGAGCCGACCTGGCGGAAGGCGTTGACAGCTCCGGAGGCCATGCCGGCCCGCTCTGCGGACACGCTGACCAGCGCCGCCGCCGTACTCGGGGCCGCGACGAGCCCGGACGCCGCGCCGAAGAGGGCGAACAGCCACCACACCTGGGCGTAGGGGGTGTCCGGCTGCACGGTGGCGAGACCGGCCGTGGCGGCCGCTCCCGCCAAGAAGCCGACGGTCAGGGGCAGTTTGAAGCCCGTACGGCGGATGACACGTCCCGTGGCGGAGGCGACGACAACGTACACGCCGAAGAGTGCGAGCAGTCGCCATCCCACGTCCAGTGCTGTCAGGTGCTGGACGCGCTGGTAGTACAGGACGGACAGGATGGCGACTCCGGTGAAGCCGAACAGCGAGACGCCGGCGACGAACATGACGGCGCTGAACGAGGCCGAGCGGAACAGGCTCATGTCCAGCAGCGGGGCCGCCGCGACGCGTTCGACGAGGACGAAGCCGACGAGGGCGGCGGCCGCGACGAACCAGGCGGTGAGGATGCCGGTGCTGGTGTAGCCGTCGTGCCCGCCTTCGATCAGGGCGTAGACGAGTGCCGCGATGCCGACGACCGCGAGGAGCTGGCCGGGGATGTCGAGACGACCGCCCGGAGCGCGCGACTCGGAGACGAATGCCCCGACGAGCATGCTGAGGGCGGCCAGGACGACGGTCGACAGGAAGACGCTGTTCCAGTGGAAGTGCTCCAGCAGCACGCCGGCGATCAGCGGGCCGACCGCGAGACCGATGCCGGACGACGCGGCCCAAGCGGTGACGACCTCGGTGCGCCGGTGCGGGTCGGTGAAGGTCGAGCCCAGCACGGCCAGGCTGTTGGGCAGGATGAGCGCTCCGCCGACGCCGGAGACGAGCTGGCCGATGATGATGCCCTCGGTGGAGTCGGCAGCGAAGACGGTCAGCGAGCCCGTGATCATCACGGCGGCGCCTATGAGGAAGGCCCGCTTACGGCCGTACAGGTTGCCGATGGTGCCTGCGGAGATGACGGTGCTTGCCACGACGAGGGTGTAGGCGGAGGGGATCCACACCAGGCCGCTGGGTGAGACGTGCAGGTCGTCCTGGATGGCCGACATGGCGGACACCGACGCCGTGATGAGCAGGAACGTCGTCATCGCTCCGAGGCACATCGCGAGGAGTGTCAGCGCCGGGGACGGGCGGTGGGCGGATTGCCCTGCGGGCGCCGCGGCGCCGGGCCGTTCGACGTGTTCGGCGCTTGTTCGCGCGGCGGATGAGGGGGTGGATGGCATGGGTGTCCTCGTCTCGGCTGAGCCGTCGGCGGGCGGGCCGCCGCTCGTCGTTTCCGGCCGAGGGCGGCTGTCGTGGCGCGTGGCCGGTCGTCGGTGATCGACGGTGCGGTCGCGGTGAAGGTGTGGCGCGAGGCGGCAAGCGACGATGGCGGCGCCGCACCCCCGCTGGCTTTTGTCGTGGCAAGTCAGACGCTAGACCCTGACTTCGTTTGAGGCAAGCCAGGGTAAGGTGGAGTCATGACGGATCTGCTGAAGGAACGCGACGCCTGGTCGATGACCAACTGCTCGATCGCCCGCGCGCTCGACGTCGTCGGCACGAGATCGGCGTTGCTGATCATGCGGGAGGCATTCTTCGGCACACGCCGGTTCGACGACTTCGCCCGGCGCGTCGGCATCGGCGAACCCGCGACGGCCGCCCGGCTCAAGGAGCTGACCCGGGCGGGCCTGCTGGAGAAGACGCCCTACCGGGAGGACGGCCAGCGCACGCGCTACGCCTACGAGCTCACCGAGAAGGGCCGGGCCTTCCTGCCCGTCCTTCAGGCCCTGCGACAGTGGGGAGATACCTGGGCCGCCGACGAGCCGGGCCCTCCCGTGATCGTGCGACACAAGGACTGCGGCGCCCGCGTCCGCGTGGTGCAGCGTTGTGAGGAGGGGCACGAGGTGGCAGCGGGCGAGTCCGTCGTCGAAGCGGGCCCCGGTCTGATCCGCACCGAGCCGGAAACGGCCTGACTCCCCCGTCCGTCCCGTGGGCGGCGATGAGGAACGCCGGAAAGGCGCGAGGGAGCCTTAGGCCCGCCCTCGCGCCCTTCTCGCGCCCGGCAGCAGGTGACTCAGACCCGCTGCCTGCGCACGCCCTCCAACTCCCGCACCAGGCCCGCGGCGACGTCCTTGGCGTCACCGAACAGCATGAGGGTCTTGTCGAGGTGGTACAGCTCGTTCTCGACACCGGCGAACCCGGCGCTCATGCCGCGCTTGACGACCATGACGGTGCGCGCGGCCGCCACGTCGAGGATCGGCATGCCGTAGATCGGACTGTCCTCACGGGTGCGCGCGGCCGGGTTGGTGACGTCGTTGGCGCCGACCACCAGCGCGACGTCTGCCTGCGCGAAGTCGCTGTTGATCTCGCCCATGTCCAGGATCCGGTCGTAGGGGACGTCGGCCTCGGCGAGCAGGACGTTCATGTGGCCGGGCATACGGCCCGCGACCGGGTGGATGGCGTAGCGTACGCGCGCTCCCTGCTCCTCCAGGAGTTCGGCGACCTCCTTGATACGGTGCTGGGCCTGGGCGACGGCCAACCCGTAACCGGGCACGATGATGACGTCCCTGGCAGTTTCCAGGATCATGGCCGCCTCGTCGGGGCCCGCGCTGCGCACCGGCCGTTCCTGTGCCTGCTCCGCGGCTGCCGGCCCGCTCGCGGGGGCCTGTCCGAAAGCGCCGAAGAGCACATTGCGGAACGAGCGGTTCATGGCGCGGCTCATCATGACGGACAGCAGGAATCCGGACGCGCCGTCGAGAGCGCCCGCGACGATGAGGGCCTTGTTGTCGAGCACCAGGCCCATGGCCGCGCCCGAGAGACCGGCGTAGGAGTTCAGCAGGGAGATCACGGTGGGCATGTCCGCGCCGCCGATCGGCACCACGAGAAGCACCCCGAACAGGGAGGACAGGGCGAGCAGGACCGGGAAGCGGGCATCTGTTTGCGGGGAGACCACCAGCCACAGGGCGACGAGCACCGCGGCGGTGAACAGCACCAGATTCACCGTCTGCTGACCCGCGAAGACCGTCGGACGCTGCGGAAGGATTCCCTTGAGCTTGCCGAAGGCCATCAGACTGCCGGTGAAGGTCACACAGCCGAGCAGGACCTCGCACATCAGCGCCGTCGCGACGAATGTGCTCAGCGACTGGGCACGGTCGTAGTACTCGGCGGTGCCGACGAGAGCGGCGGCCAGGGCGCCGAACGCGTGCGAGAGGGCGATGCGTTCGGGCATCGCGGTCATCGGCATGTACTTGGCCATCGCGCCGCCGATGAGAGATCCGGCGACCACCGCCGGCAGGATCCACCGGAAGTCGACGATCTCCTCGTGGAGCAGCGTGCCGACGACGGCCGCCGCCATGCCGAGCACCGCCAGCAGCAGCCCGCGGCGGGCGCTGCGCGGGTGGGTCAGCCCCCGCAGGCCGACGATGAACAGCGTGCCGGAGACGAGATAGAGCAGGGGGATGACGAGGTCACGCATCGGCCTTGGCCTTTCCCGTGGACCGAGCCGAACCGCTGGGGCGGAACATGCGCAGCATGCGGTCGGTGATGAGGAAGCCGCCGACGACGTTGATGCTGGAGGCGCCGACGGCGACGGCGCCCAGCGTGGTGATGAGCGGACCGCGCTGGGATCCCGCCAGCAGCAGGCTGCCGACCAGGGAGATGCCCGCGATGGCGTTGGTGAGGGCCATGAGCGGGGTGTGCAGCAGAGCCGGGACGCGCCGGATGACTTCCAGGCCGACGACGGATCCAAGGACCAGGACGTAGAGACCGGTCTCGATGGCGGGTGACATGATCAGCTTCTTTCTGCGGTGACGGCGTTGACGGCGGGCGGTGCTCCGGCCTCGGCGGCGCCGGCGTCCTCCAGGCCGAGCAGTTCGCGCACTTGCGGGTGGACGACCCGGCCCGCACCGGTCAGGAGGGTGTCGCGGATGATCGCGTCGTCCGAGTCGAGCCGCGGGCCGTCGGCGTCGAGCAGGTGGCGGGTGAAGTTGGCGATGTTGCGCGCGAACAGGCGGCTGGCGTGGGCCGGCGCACCGGCGGGCAGATTGGTCGGCGCGGTGACCGACACACCGGCGAGCACCACCGTGTCGTCGGGCACCGACACGGCGCAGTTGCCGCCCTGTGCGGCAGCGGCGTCCACGACGACGGAGCCGGGCCGCATCGCGCGGACCATCTCCTCGGTGACGAGGACGGGCGCGGGCCTGCCGGGAACCTGGGCCGTGGCGATGACGATGTCGGCGGCGGCGACCTCGTTGCCGAGGACCTCGCGCTGGCGGGCGTAGAACTCCTCCTGCTGGGCCTGCGCGTAGCCGCCCGCGCCCTCGGCCGAGGAGGTGTCCAGGGGCAGGTCGACGAAGACGCCGCCGACGCTCTCGACCTGCTCTCGGGCCGCGGCGCGGATGTCGTAGGCGCGGACCACGGCGCCCAGGCGGCGGGAGGTCGCGATGGCCTGCAGGCCGACGACACCCGCGCCGAGGACGAGGACCCGGGCCGGGGCGAGCGTCCCGGCGGCGGTGGTCGTCATCGGCAGCATCTTGTCGAGCCGGTCGGCCGCGATCAGCGCCGCACGATAGCCGGCGACTGCGGACTGCGAGGAGAGCACGTCCATGGCCTGCGCGCGGGTGATGCGCGGCAGCAGGTCCAGGGAGAACGCCGTGACCTCGTGGTCGGCCAGGCGGCGCACGGGTTCGGGATGGCTGAGGGGGTTGGCGAGCCCGACGAGGACGGCGGAGGGCCGCGTCAGCGCGAGGTCCTCCCCCGAGGCGTCGGCCGACACGGTCCCGCCGGCTCCGGCGAGGTGGACCTGCAACACGATGTCGGCGCCGAACGCGTCGGCGCGGGTCCCGGGCACGGCCCCGGCGGCGAGGTACGCGTCGTCGGAGTGACCGGCCCGGTCGCCGGCGCCGTGCTCGACAGTGACCTTGTGGCCTTCGTCGGCGAGTGCACGCACTTCGTCGGGGGTGAGTGCTACCCGGGTCTCTCCCGGGACGACTTCTCGTGGGACGCCGATGTGCATCTGCGTCGTTCCTTTCCGGTGCCGGCATGTCGGGCCGGCGCATGGGTGGGCGGATGGTGAAGAGGGCCGCGTCCGGTGGCGGCCGGTGCATACGGTGAGCGGTTGGCGGACGGGCGAACAGCCGGTGTCTCCAGCGGACGGCCGGCGGACAGCTGCCGGTGCCGCGCAGGACGGTCGCGCCACGGCGCGGGGTTCGAGCAGACGGCCGGACGACGGCGCGGGTGGTGCGAAGGGCTGCCGCGGCCAGTGGGTCCTGGGAGGGTGCGGGTCGCGAAGGCGGCCCGCCCCGTCGGGCGGGCCGCCAGGTCGCCGCACTTCTGCGTCGCTCAGACGCCGAGGGCCATGAATCCGCCGTCGACGGCCAGGGTGACGCCGGTGATGTAGCTGGCGCGGGACGAGGCAAGGAACACGATCGCCTCGGCGATCTCGCGCGCGGAGGCGAGGCGGGCCAGAGGAACGCGGGCGCCCAGGGCCTCGAAGTCGTCCTCACCGATCATGTCGACCACGTTGTCCGTCCGGGTGTGCCCCGGCGCCACTGCGTTGAACCGGACCCCGCGGTTCCCGAACTCGACCGCCCAGGTGCGGGTGAAGGAGTCCACCGCAGCCTTGGAGGCGCCGTACACCGCGGTACCTCCCACGCCGCTCAGGCCAGCGATGGTCGTGACGTTGACGACGCTCCCGGATCCCCGGTCGGCCATGCCGGCGACCAGGGCCTGGGTGAGGAAGAACGTGCCGCGCACATTGGTGTCGACCAGGGCGCCGAACGTCTGCAACCCCTGCTCCAGCGTGGGGGCGAACGGGTAGGCGCCGGCATTGTTCACCAGCACGTCGACGTCCGCGGACTCCTCGGCGAGGCGGCGCACCGAGTCCAGGTCGCTGAGGTCGGCGGCGACGAATCTGGCCTTGCCGCCGG
The DNA here is from genome assembly GCF_001282115.1 of Streptomyces sp. NRRL B-24085. GTDB lineage: Bacteria > Actinomycetota > Actinomycetes > Streptomycetales > Streptomycetaceae > Streptomyces. The sequence continues at coordinate 74,381 of NZ_LJBR01000037.1, forward strand.
CCGCCTCGATCGCCGCCACGGTCTCGGCGCCCTTGAGCGCGTTGCGCCCTGAGACGATGACCGAGGCGCCCTGGCCGGCCAGCAGCAGCGCCGTCTCCCGGCCGATACCGGACGTGCTGCCGGTCACGAGAGCGGTCTGGTTCTCGAACTGCATGAAAAATTCCTTTCGACGGGGCCGATCGTGCCCCGCGCTTTCAGGTGCGAAGAATTCGGTATTGACTCTCGGGGATTTCCGCCCCGGCACAAAATCGCCGCCCAGGGGACGAAAAAGCGCCGACAACCCCTTTGAACTGGGTGTTCCTCCAGCCGATCCGTGTCGCTTTTCGTCGCCATAAGGAGATCGGTCAGTTGACGCTCTGGCCTCCGTCGACCATGAGCGACTGACCGGTGACGAAGGAGGCGCGGTCGGACAGGAGGAAGAGGACGACCTGGGCCACTTCCTCCGCTTCTCCGATCCGTCCGAGCGGGATGTTCCGGCCGTGCGGGTGGTCCTCCGAGCCGTCCTCGCGACGGCTGATGCCGCCTTCGGTGAGCGGCGTGCGGATCACGGTGGGGTTCACGGTGTTGACGCGGATACTGTCCGGGCCAAGCTCGACGGCGGCGGCCCGGGCCAGAGCGGCGACGCCTCCCTTGGTGGCGCTGTAGACGGAGATGCCGGGCGTTCCGCGTTCGGCGAAGACGGACCCGTTGATGACGATGGCTCCGCCCCGGCCCTGGCGTTTCATCTGCCGCGCCTGGGCCTGCACGGCGAAGAAGGTGCCCTTGAGGTTGGCGTCGACGAGGTGGTGCCAGGCGCTCTCGTCGAGTTCGGTGAGCGGGCCGAGGGCAGCGGTGCCCGCGTTGTCAAAGGCGACGTCGAGGCGGCCGAAGCGCTCGACGACCTGATCCACCACGTCGCCGGCGCCCTGCACGTCGGTGGAGTCGGCCTTGATGAACAGGGCCTGACCGCCGCCCGCGGCGATCTCGTCGGCCACTTCCTTGCCCGCGTTCTCACGCCGCCCGGTGAACGCCACCTTCGCGCCCTCCCGCGCGAACAAAAGCGCGGCGGCTCGGCCGATTCCGGACGTTCCTCCGGTGATCAGCGCGACCTTTCCTTCCAGTAGACCCATCACGGTTCCTCAGATGTTTCGTAGGGGTGATCCGGAGTGCCGTAGCGGCTTCCGGATTTTGTCGCCTTGCGGTGACGCCCCTGCACAGCGAATCCACCGCTGCCGTCATTCCGGACCGGCCATCACGGAATTCGATCGCCGTCAACGGGAAAAGCGTTGACCGTTCCACCCGGTGGATACCGACGCGCGGCCGCTCTGGCGTCCGGGCTGAACGCGGCCATCGGCGCTGCTTCTGGCCGGGGCATGACCGGGCGGCTGCCCGTGTGCTGGTATGGAGAAATGGAACTGCGGGAATTGCGAACCTTCGTGGCGGTCGCCGAGGAGGGCGGCATGTCCGCCGCCGCCCGCCGACTGCACATGAGCCAGTCGGCGCTGTCGCAGACGGTGAGCGGCCTTGAGCGGCAACTCGGGCTGAAGCTGCTGATCCGCACCAACACCGGCGTCCGTCCCACCGAAGAGGGCGAGACCCTGCTGGCGGAGGCCCGCGCCGTGATCGCCCGCCACGACCAGGCCATGCGGACCATGGCGAGCCTGACCAGCCCCGGCTGCGGGCTGCTGCGCATCGGCATCCCCTTGGAACTCCCGTCCGACCTGCTCCAGCCGGCCATGGAACAGGTGGCGGCCTCCTGCCCCGGCACACGCGTGCAGGCCCGCCACCTGTCGTCCGCCGCCCAGCTGGAGGCGCTGCGCGCCGGTGACCTCGACATCGGTCTGCTCCGGGAACGTCCCGTCGACCCCGACCTCGACGCCATGCTGGTCGTCACGGAGAAGCTGGGCGTGCTGCTGGCCGCGAGCGTCGCCGCCGAACTGGCGGACGACGAGGGCGTGCGCCTGGAGACCCTCCGTGGCCTGGAGTGGGTGAGCTTTCCCCGCTCCGGCAGCCCGGCGTGGTACGACGAAGTGACCTCGGTGCTACGCAGCTTCGGCCTCGACCTGGGACCTGAGCCGCCGCACGATCAGTCGTTGATCGCCGAGGTCAAGCTGGCGGCCGTCGGCACCGAGAAGGCCTTCGCCCTGGCGCCGCCCCGCTGGTCCCAGCCACTGCCCGAGAACGTGGTGTGGAAGCCACTGCACCGGCATCCGCTGGTCCGCCGCACCTGGGCCGCGTGGCCGACCCACTCCCGACGGCGCGACCTGGCCGCCTTCATCACAGGACTTCCGACCGTGGACCTCTGACGCACACCGGGTCTGCGACGCCATTGGAATAAACGGTCGCTGCTATCAGGGAATTCGATTGCCGAGTTCTCCGCGAAGCGCTTCCCGCCAAGAGCATCCACGCCTCTGACCTGGGAATATGATGGAAAGGGGGAGGGATTTGACGGCACCTCCCTCTTATGGACACACTCCACCGCGAGGCCTTTCCCGGTCGACTTGGAAAACCACTCCACGAAAAATGAGACGTACGTTGTGGCTCGAGACCCGGCTCTTCAATGGAGTGCTTATCGCTGGCTCCGATCGAGCGAGCCGAGGAGGAGCGCGGCAGGCCCCCGGGCGTGCGGGAGCTCGCCGGTGGCGCGGGGGTGAGCCAGTCCGCCGCCTCGCGGCTCGTCGCCCGTCTGGAAGGACGTGGTCTCCTCGGTCGTCTGACGTGCCGCGACGACTTGCGGCGCGCTCACCTTCGCCTGCGCTCCGCTGGCCGTGAACTTCTGGAGTCCGCGCGGGCTGTCCATGACGCAGCCGTGCGCGATGCGATGCCTTTTGCCGCGCGTCATTCCGAGTTCCGCCAGCTGGTTCACCACATCACGGCGGAAATGAGCCCGGTTCCCTTGCCGAACCATTTGCCTGATGGCAACCGTCGGCAGACGTCGTAACGGATAGTGGTCGCCCGGCGCTCAAGGCATCCGCGTCGGTTCATGCTCTGTTTTCTGACAGGTGCCCTCTGTCGTGCTTATGGCTGCTGCCGGATTTTCCGTCGGTTGACGCCTTCGGTGAATTCTCTGAGCGCGGTTACATGTGAGGGCGGCGGGCTCCATGGCCGGCCGGAGGAAAAGATGAAAGCAGGGAGTCATCGAGATGACTACGACAGCAGGGGCGGAAGAGCGGCTGAATGCGCTGCGGGCTAGCTCCGACCGGCTTCGCCGCCTCGTGGACGGTCTGTCCGAGACGGAATTGACCCGGCAGTCCTTCGCGCGGGACTGGACCATCGCGCAGGTGCTGTCCCACCTGGGGAGCGCCGCCGAGATCTGCTTGATGCTGGTGAAGCGAGGCGCCGCCGGAGACATGAGGGCTCCCGTGCGCGAGGACATGCTCCCCGTCTGGGAGCGCTGGGACGCCTTGCCGCCGCTCGATCAGCGAGCGGCCTGGAGAGAGGCGGACATGCGGCATCTCGCACTCCTCGACTCCCTCGGGACGACTCGGCAGGACGCGTTCGAGATCCCGTACTTCGCCGGCCCGCTGAGCACCGCGGAGTACGCCGGATACCGACTGTCCGAACAGTCGGTCCACGCCTGGGACATCGCCGTCGCCCTCGACGCCTCCGCGGTCATTCCCGCCGAAGAAGTCGTCCTTCTGTGGCAGCGGATCGATCTGGTGGCGAGCCGTTTCAGGGACGGTGACACCCTCGGCCCTCTCGCGCCCGCTCAGGTGGCGATCGAACTGACCGACCGCAACCGCACGCAGTTGCTCGACCTCGGGGCCGAACTGCACGTCTACCCGGCGGAGCCGGCTGATCCGGTGGCCACGCTCACGGGTACGTCGGAGGCCGTGGTGCGACTGGTCTACGGCAGGCACCGTCCTGGCATCGACCCGCTCCGGGCGGAGGGGAAGATCGGGATCGACGATCTGCGCGCCCTGTTCCCCGGGTTCTGAGAGGGCCACCGCGTACGGCCGGCTGACGCGTAGCGCGGGGGCGGCCGGCCGGGGAGGGACTGAGAGGGCTCGCCGGCCAGGCCTCCGCGGGCTGCCTGGCGGGTCCGGTTTCCGGTGAGCGACGCGGAGAGCTTCGTGCACGAGGCGATCGTCCCGTCGACGACGGGGGTCGCGTCGCCGTCCGAGGTCGCTCCGGACGGCGCTGTGTCAGGCGTTGTCTGCGGCGTGGTGCCGCCGGTAATGGCGGGCGACACGCACCCGGTTGCCGCATGCCGGGGAGCACCACTCCCGGCGTGGGTTGTTCTTGACGAAGAAGAGCAGGCAGTTGGGTGCCAGACAGGGGCGCAGGCGATCACGGTCGGGGCCCGCGAAAAGTTCGACGGCTTGGTACGCGATGAGCTGCACGGCGAGGCGCGCAGATGTCCCGGAACCGCGGTACGCGACGGCGGGCCGGCCGCCCTCCGCCCAGACGAACTGGGGCCAGACCTCGGCCAGGGCGTTCAGTGTGGTGATCGCCTCCGAGCGCGCCAAGTCCGGTGCGGTGGCCGGGGGACGTGGATCCTCGGTCACCTCCGCCGCCAGCCGTCGCAGCGCGTCGCGCAGCGCACGCAGCGCTCCGGCGACCGGGCGCACCGCAGCCTCGTCGAACTGGTCGGCCTGGAGGCCGGTCCAGGTGGTCAGGCGGTCCCCGATCGCACGCAGCCAGGCGCTCGCGCCGGCATCGTCCGCGAGGGCGTCACGGGTGCGGCCGCGATCGACCGTGACGGTGTTCATCAATTCGATCGGCAGCACTTCCCCCAGCAGCACCGCACCCGTGGTCTCTCCGGCGGACGTCATCCCTCCACCTTACCGGACTAATGGATGGAAGCCGCGGAGACCGTTTGACATGAGGCGGACAGCGCACCATAGTTCTAATGGTCATAGGAAGCATCAACCATTAGCTTGATGGGAGGCCGCCATGTCGGCGCTGCCCCAGATCGACCCTGCCGATGCCACCGGCGAAGCAGCCAAGCTGCTCGCAGAGCTCAAGAAGAGCGTCGGCTCCGTCCCCAACATGGCCAAAGTCATGGCGAACAGCCCTGCCTTGCTCAAGGGATGGATGAGCCTGTCCGACGCGCTCGCCGGCGGTGTACTGCCGGCCGCCGTCCGGGAACGTCTCGCCCTGGCCACCGCAGAGCACAACCGCTGCGGCTACTGCCTGTCCGCCCACACGTTCCTGGCCAAGAACGTCGCCAAGCTCGACCCCGACGAAATAGAACGCGCACGCCGCGCCGAATCCGCGGACTCGCACGCGGCAGCCCTGCTCGCGCTTTCCGACGCCATCACCCGCGGCCACGGCACCGTGGATGCGACCACCCTGGAGTCGGCCCGGACCGCCGGCGTCACCGACGCCGAGATCGCCGAAGTCGTCGGCAACCTCGCACTCAACATCCTGACCAACTACTTCAACCTCGTCGCCGGCACCGCCAACGAATTCCCTCCCGTCAAGCCGCACACGCAGTCCTGACGACCGCACGGGTGGGCCGCCTCGCCAGGCAACTGCGGCCCCTCACACCGCCCGTGCTCCGCCGCCCGGCATGACGGCCGGGCGGCGGGGCACGGGCAGCAACCTCGGAGGCGTTGCGCATCCACCTGTGCGGACGCCGCGCCGCGTTCGGACTCGGCCTGATCGTCGTCAGCCGCGCAGTAAGGCACCCGGACCCGGGTCCCCTGGTGCGGGGCAGGGCCGTAGTGGAAGGGATGGCACGCGACCTGGACTCCGCCGGAGCCAATGCTGGCCACGCGCACCCCGTCGCCGCAGCTCAGCGCAGGCTGGCTGCTGAACCCAGGTGGGACGGGTTCTGGGCCATCATGTCCGTCGACCCGACCACGTCATACTGCACTCGAGGCACGGCACCCAGATGGCAGCCGCATCCCCGGAGGTTGTGGCCGGGGCCGGCCAACTGCCCGACGCGACCGCACTGGACGGCGTTGTGTGACCTGCAAGGGTGTCTCAGGCGTTCGGTGTCTCAGATGCCTTGTCCCCGACCGGCCCCTTCAGAGGCTGTCTTTCCGCTCTTGGAGGTTGGAGATCGTAGTGGGGTTCAGGGACCGTTTCTCGTTCAGGTGATCTTGTAGCTGTTGGCGCTGAAAACAGGGCCTCCTGCACAGCCCGCAGATGTTGAAGTTGAGCAGGGGGCAGTGAGCGTGGCGTGCTCGCGTGGGCGAGCCTGTCGGGGCTTCAGGGTGTGGGTGGGGGTC
>NZ_LJBR01000370.1 GCF_001282115.1 Streptomyces sp. NRRL B-24085
CCTCCACCCTCTCCGCACATCCCCACCCCCTCTTCCGTGTCCATGGGCCGCGCTGTTCAATGGGGCTGCACATGAGAGGAGGGCGTCCGTGTCCCCTGGACCCGTGCCGTCCGTCGGCGGGCGTATCCGGCAGGCGCGTCTGGAGCGTGGTCTGGGGCTGCGTGCCCTCGCGCGGGAGGTCGGGGTCTCCGCGAGCCTGGTCTCCCAGATAGAGACCGGCAAGAGCCAGCCGTCGGTCAGCACCCTGTACGCCATCACCACGGCCCTCGGCATCTCCGTGGAGTCCCTCTTCGAGGGGCGGCAGACCACCGCGGCGGTGCCCGCGGGCCCCGTCATGCACGCCCTCGCAGCCTTCGCGGCCGACCCCGGCCGGCGCATAGGACCCCTGGTCACCCCGGGTGAGCGGGAGGTGCTGGAGCTGGACTCCGGTGTGGTGTGGGAGCGGCTGGGGCACGTCCCCAGCACGGACGTGGACTTCCTGCTCGTCACCTACCGGCCCGGCGGCTCCTCCTCCGGTTCGGGCGCCCTGATGCGGCACGCCGGCACCGAGTACGGCTATCTGACCTCCGGCGAACTCGTCCTCACCCTCGGCTTCGACGACCGGGTCCTGCGCCCCGGCGACGCCGTCTGCTTCGAGTCCACCACCCCCCACCGCTACCGCAACGACGGCGAGGAACCGGCCGTGGGCGTCTGGTTCGTGGCGAGCCGAAGTGTTCAGTGACACTTGACACTCCCCGGGGACGGTCGTTGACTCGACGGTGGGGGTGGTCGCGATGGCGATCCGCACATACGGCCCCAATGCCGTCGACTGGGAAGAGCGCGTCGACCTGGACCGGCTGCGCCGACAGCGCCTGGCCCGGCTCCACGACACGCTGAACCGCTCCGAGCTGGGCGCCGTGCTCAGCTTCGACTTCGCCAACATCCGCTACATGACCGCCACGCACATCGGCACCTGGGCGATGGACAAGCTGATCCGCTTCGCCCTGCTGGTCCGCGGCGGCGAACCGGTCGTCTGGGACTTCGGCTCCGCCGCCCGCCACCACCAGCTCTACAACCCGTGGCTCGACTACAGTGACGGCAAGGAAGGCCCGCCCACCGGAGCCCGCGCCGGCATCTCCACCCTGCGCGGCGCCTTCCACCCGGACGCCGGCATCGCCGAGGACGTCGCCGCGAAGATCGCCGCCGAGCTCCGGGCCCACGGCCTCGCCGGCGAACCGCTCGGGATCGACGTCGCCGAGATGCCCGTCCTGGCCGCCCTGCGCGCCGAGGGCATCGACGTCGTCGACGGCCAGCAGGTCTTCCTGGAGGCCCGCCGCATCAAGACCGGCGACGAGATCTCCCTGCTCGCCCAGGCCTGCGCGATGGTCGACGCGGCCTACGAGGAGCTCTACACCCACCTGCGCCCCGGCATCCGCGAGAACGAGTGCGTCGGACTGGTCAGCAAGGTGCTCTACGACCTCGGCAGCGAGTACGTCGAAGGCGTCAACGCCATCTCGGGGGAACGCTGTTCACCCCACCCGCACGTCTACAGCGACCGCCTGATCCGCCCCGGCGACCCCGCGTTCTTCGACATCCTGCACAGCCACCTCGGTTACCGGACCTGCTACTACCGCACCTTCGCCGTCGGCAGCGCCTCCCGCGCCCAGCGGGACGCGTACGTCCGCTGCCGGGAGTACATGGACCAGGCCATCGCCCTCGTCCGGCCGGGCGCCACCACCGCCGACATCGTCCAAGTCTGGCCGCGCGCCGAGGAGTTCGGCTTCGCGGACGAGACCGCCGCCTTCGCCCTCCAGTACGGCCACGGCGTCGGCCTGTCCATCTGGGAGAAGCCCGTCTTCAGCCGCCTGGTCTCCCTCGACCACCCCGAAGTCCTCGAAGAGGGCATGGTGTTCGCCCTGGAGACCTACTGGCCCGCCGCCGACGGCTGGTCCGCCGCCCGGATCGAGGAGGAACTGGTCGTCACCGCCGACGGCTGCGAGGTCATCACCAGGTTCCCGGCGGAGGAACTGCTGGTCGCGGGCCGCAAGTACTGGACGGTGGGCGGCGAGCTCGACACCGCCCGCGAGGCGCAGTCCCACCTGAACACGGGGACCGCCGGCAGGCACCCGGGGAGCGGCGATGGACACCGGTGAACTCCTCGCCCTGTACGAGCAGATGGCCCTCATCCGCCGTACGGAGAAGGCCGCCCACGACCTGTTCCTCCAGGGCCTGGTCAAGGGCACCACCCATCTGGCCGCGGGGCACGAGGCGATCGCGGTCGGCGCGAGCGCCGCCCTGCGCGACGACGACTACGTGTTCGCCACCTACCGCGGCCACCACCACGCCATGGCCCGGGGCGCCACCCCCGAGGAATGTCTCGCCGAACTCATGCAGCGGGCCACGGGGCTGTGCCGGGCCAAGGGCGGCTCCATGCACCTCACCAAGGCGGCCACCCACATGCTCGGCTCCTACGCCATCGTCGGGGCCCACCTCCCGATGGCGGTCGGCGCCGCCTGGTCGGCGAGACTGCGCGGCACCGGACAGCTCGCGGTCGCCTTCTTCGGGGACGGCGCCACCAACATCGGCGCCTTCCACGAGGCGCTGAACCTGGCCGCCGTGTGGCGGCTGCCCGTGCTGTTCGTGTGCGAGAACAACCTGTACATGGAGTACACGCCCATCGCCGACGTCACCGCGGTGCCCCGGCCCGCCGCCGACCGGGCGGCCGCGTACGGCATCCCCGGCGAGGTCGTCGACGGCAACGACGTCGTCTCCGTCCGGGAGGCGGTGGCACGCCTGGCGGGCCGGGCCCGGGCCGGCGACGGGCCCGCTGTGCTGGAGGCCGAGACCTACCGCCACTTCGGGCACTCACGCACCGACCCGGCGACCTACCGCCCGGCCGAGGAGGTCGAACGCTGGCTCAAGCACGACCCGTTGGACATCGCGCGGGGGCGGCTCGTCGAGGCGGGGGTGCCCGAGGAGACGGTCACCGCCGCCGACGAGCGCGCCCAGGCCGTCGTACAGGAGGCGGTCGAGGCCGCGAGGAACGCCCCGCCGCCGGATCCGCGGGAGGCGTTCACCGACGTATGGGCCGACGGAGGTGCCGCATGGCGGACGTGACGCGGGAGCGGGCAGCCGACCCCCGGCGGATCAGCTACCGGGACGCCGTCGCCGAGGGCATCGCCCGGGAGATGCGGCGCGATCCGTCGGTCGTCTGCCTGGGGGAGGACATCGGCGCGGCCGGCGGGGTGTTCAAGACGACCGTCGGGCTGCACAAGGAGTTCGGGCCGGAGCGGGTGTGGGACACGCCGATCTCCGAACAGGCCATCGTGGGCGCGGCGATGGGAGCCGCGATGACCGGGATGCGACCCGTCGCGGAGATCATGTTCTCGGACTTCCTGGCCTGTTGCTGGGACTACCTCGCCAACGAAATCCCCAAGGTGCGGTACATGACGGGCGGTCAGGTCACCGTGCCGCTCGTCGTGCGCACCGCCAACGGCGGCGGGCTCGGTTTCGGCGCCCAGCACTCGCAGGCCACCGAGAACTGGGCGCTGACGGTGCCGGGGCTGAAGATCGCGGCACCCTCCACCCCCGCCGACGTCGTCGGGATGATGGCGGCCGCGATCCGCAGCGACGACCCGGTGGTGTTCTTCGAGCACAAGGGGCTGCTGGCGAGCAAGGGAGCGCCCGCGCCGCCGGACCACTTGGTCGAGCTGGGCCGCGCGGCCGTCGTGCGCGAGGGGGCCGACGTGACGCTGGTCGCGCTTGCGTCGATGGTGCCGGTCGCGCTGACGGCCGCGGAACGGCTCGCCGAGGAGGACGTCGACGTCGAGGTCGTCGACCTGCGCACCCTGGTGCCGCTCGACACGGCCACCGTCCTCGCCTCGCTCGGGCGGACCTCCCGGCTGGTCGTCGTCGAGGAGAACCCGTACCAGGGCGGCTGGGGGGCGACCCTCGTCTCCGTCGTGGCCGACGAGGGATTCGGGCTGCTGGACGCGCCGGTGCGGCGGGTGGCGGGGGAGTGCGTGCCGCTGCCCTTCGCGGACGCGCTGGAGGAACAGGTCATCCCCACCGTCGACAAGGTCGTGGCGGCCGTCAGGAGCCTCGCCGCGTACTGAACACCCCCTAGGAGGAAGCGAGATGACCCATCGGACACTCCTTCGCGCCGGACACGTGCTCTCCATGGACCCCGGCATCGGGGACCTGCCGAGGGGGGACGTCCTCATCGAGGACGGCAGGATCGCGGCCGTGGACCGCGAGATCAGCACGGACGCCGAAGTCCTCGACATGACCGGCCGCATCGTGATCCCCGGCTTCGTCGACACCCACCGCCACACCTGGGAGGCGTCGATCCGGAACGTGGCACCCGACGCCACCCTCGACGACTACTTCGTCGACATCCTCGACACCTTCGCCCCCCTCTACACCCCCGAGGACGTCTACGCGGCCAACCTCGCGGGCGCCCTGGAGTGCCTCGACGCCGGCATCACCACGCTCGTCGACTGGTCCCACATCAACAACACGCCCGAGCACCCGGACGCGGCGATCCGGGCCCTGACGGAGACCGGCATCCGCGCCCAGTACGCGTACGGCAGCGCCAACACCTCCCTCGCCGACTACTGGTTCGAGAGCAAGATCGCCATCCCGGGCGACGACGTGCGCCGGATCCGCGGCGAGTACTTCTCCTCCGACTCCGACGACGGCCTGCTCACCCTGGCCCTCGCCACCCGCGGCCCCGGGTTCTGCGTGGGCGACGTCGTCACCTCCGAGTGGGCCCTCGCCCGCGAGCTGGACATCCCGATCACCGTGCACGTGGCCATGGGACGGCTCGCCGGCCGCTTCGGCATGGTCAAGCAGCTCCACGACCTCGGACTGCTCGGCCCCGACACCACCTACATCCACTGCTGCCACCTGAGCGACGAGGAGTGGCGGCTGGTCGCGGACAGCGGCGGCACGGTCTCCATCGCGCCGCAGGTGGAGACGCAGATGGGGCACGGCTGGCCGCCGGTGATGAAGGCGATCGAGCACGGCCTGCGCCCCTCGCTCAGCATCGACGTCGTCACCACCGTGCCCGGCGACATGTTCACCCAGATCCGCGCGGCCTTCGGAGCCGAGCGCGCCCGCGCCAACGCGGCGAGCTGGGAGGCCGACGTCCCGGTCCCGGAAACCATGTTGACGGCACGTCAGATGCTGGAGATCGCCACCCGCAACGGCGCCCACGTCGCCGGCCTGGAGGACCGCACCGGATCGCTCACCCCGGGCAAGCGCGCGGACGTGGTGGCGATCGACGCGACCGCCCTGAACGTGGCCCCCGTGCACGACGCGACCGCCGCCGTGACACTCAGCGCCGACGTCTCCAACGTGGACACCGTCATCGTCGACGGTGTCGTCCGCAAGCGCGACGGCAGGCTCACGGCCGACGTGGCGCGGGCCCGGCGCCTGGTCGAGGAGTCCCGCGACCGGCTGCTGGCCGCGAAGGAGGCCCGGGCGTGACACGGCACCTGGTGCGCCGGGCCACCGACCCGCCGGCGCCGTCGTACGACGAACACGGCTATCGGCGGCGGGAGTTGGTCGGGGAGGCCGACGGCAGCTCGCACACCGGTTTCGGGGTGTGCGAGCTGCGCCCGGACGGGGGCGTCGCGGCCCATGTGCACTCGTACGAGGAGAGCTTCCACGTCCTGGACGGCGCCGTGGTCCTCGATGTGCCCGAGGGGTCGTACCTGCTGGAGGAGGGGGACTACGGGCTGCTCCCGACCGGCGTGCCGCACGCCTGGCGCGGCGCCGGGGACGGCGTCGCCCGCTGGGCGGACATGCTCGCGCCGGTGCCGCGGGCCCGGTACGGGTACGACACCCAGCCGGTGGCCCCGTGGCCGGTGCGCCCGCCGGCCCGCGTCGACGTCCGCGACCCGCGCACCCGGTCCTTCGGACACTTCGAACCCGCGCAGATGGACCCCGGCAAGCAGTCCCAGGACCTGCTCGCGGTGTCGGCGAGCATGCGGACCGCGCTGCTCGTCTACAGCGGGATCACCGTGAAGATGATGGTCGACGGCGACCTGGGCGCGGTGGCCTCGACGATGTTCATGGTGCAGTACGCGCCCGACGGCGTGGCGGGCACGCACGACCACCCCTTCGAGGAGACCTACCTGTTCCTGGAGGGCGAGGCGGACGCGGTCTTCGACGGCTCGCGCTACCGGCTCGGGCCGGGCGACTGCGCCTGGGCGGGCGCCGGTTGTGTGCACGGCTTCGCCAACGCCGGTGACGGGCCGTTGCGTTGGCTGGAGACCCAGGCGCCGCAGCCGCCGGTGCGGCACTCCTACCGGTTCACACGGGACTGGGACTACCTGAGGGAGGCTTCGCGATGAGCGGCGTGGTGGTGGTCGGCGGGACCTCGGGCATCGGGCGGGAGTTCGCCCGGGTGCGGGCGGAGCGCGGCGACGAGGTGGTGATCACCGGTCGGGACGCCCACCGCACCGACACCGCGGCCAAGGAGATCGGCGCCCGGGGACTCGCCCTGGACCTCGCGCGGCCGAAGGGCATCGTCGACGCGCTGAGCGGCGTGGGAACCGTCGACCACCTGGTGATCGCGGGCATCTCCCGCGACGAGAACCGGGTCGCCGCGTACGACATCGACGCCGCCGTCCACCTCGTCACCCTCAAGCTCGTCGGCTACACCGCCGTCGTGCACGCCCTGCGGTCCCGGCTCCACGACGACAGCGCCGTCGTGCTGTTCGGCGGACAGGCCAAGGAGCGGCCCTACCCGGGCGCGACCACGGTGGCGACGGTCAACGCCGGGGTGAGCGGGCTCATGCACACCCTGGCCCTCGAACTCGCCCCGGTCCGCGTCAACGCGATCCATCCCGGGGTGGTGGGGGACAGCCCCTACTGGCGGGCCAAGCCGGAGGAGGTCCTCGCCGGCCTGCGGGCCAGGACCCCGACCGGACGGCTCGCGACCGTGGCGGACGTGGTGGACGCCGTGGACTTCCTGCTGCGCAACGGCTCGGTCAACGCGGTGGAGTTGAGCGTCGACGGCGGATGGCTGCTCGGGTGACGGCTCAGCGCTTGACGCCGACCGCCCCGTACAGCGACACGAGCTCGCCGTCCTCCCGCTCGTCCGGACGCCACCGCGACAGGGACACAATGCCGGGCTCCAGCACCTCAAGTCCCTTGAAGAACCGGCTGACCTCGTCGTGCGAGCGGGCCACCAGGGTGACCCCGCTCGCCGTGTAGGCGGCGATGCCCGCGTTCACCTTCTCCGGGTCGAAGTCCGCCGTCATCGCCGACAGCACCAGGCAACTGCCCGGTGCCAGCGCGCCCACCAAGGTGTCCACCAGCTCCTGGGCGCCGTCCTCGTCGGAGATGAAGTGCAGCAGCGCGACCAGCGACAATGCGACGGGCTGATCGAAGTCGAGGACGGCGGAGGCGCCCTGGAGGATCCGCCGCGGTTCGCGGGCGTCGGCCTGGAGGTAGTGCGTCGCCCCCTCCGGGGTGCCGTGCAGCAGGGCCGCCGCGTGGGCCAGGACGATCGGGTCGTTGTCGACGTACACGACCCGGGCGTCCGGTACCGCGGACTGGGCGATCTGGTGCAGGTTGGGCTCGGTGGGGATGCCGGAGCCGATGTCGAGGAACTGGCGGATTCCCGCTTCCCGTACGACGACCCGGGTGGCCCGTTCCATGAACCGGCGGTTGGCGCGCGCCTGCCGGGGAGCGTCCCCCTGCGCGGTGATCCGAAGCCCCAGCTCCTCGTCCACGGGGTAGTTGTCCTTGCCGCCGAGGAACCAGTCGTACACCCGGGCCGGATGCGGCCTGCTCGTGTCGATCCGCCGCCCGGTCGAATCGGTCCCGGTCACTGGAAGGCTCCTCTGCTCGACAGGATGTGCGGGCAGTGTGCCACGTCACCCGGCGCGGCGGAGGCTGTCCTCGGCCACCTCGTCGTCGATGGCCGCCCGCACCAACGCGGCGGCCAGGACGGCCGGTTGGACGTCACCGGCGAGCCTGAGCAGGCGGTCGGGATCCTTCGGCAGGCCCAGGCGTTCGGCGCCCGCCAGCACCTTGCCGTCCAGGCGGGGCGCCACCTCGGGCCAGACGTCCTGCACCTCGCGCAGGAAGATGTCGGCGCCGGCGGGCCCGATGCCGGGGAACTCCTGGAGCAGGCGCCGCAGTTCGGTCACGTCGCCGTCCGCCTCGGCGCGCAGTCGGCGCAGGTCGCCGCCCCAGCGCTCGCTCAACAGGTCCGCGCCGGCGCCGAGTTGGGTCGCCGTACGTTCGTCGTAGCGCCGGTAGCCGCCGCGGCCCAGCGCGTCCACCCGCTTCTGCCAACCGGCCCGGGCCATGCCGCGGGGATCGCGCAGTCCGGCCCGGTGCAGTTCGCGGGCGGTGGCGAGCGCGACGGAGCCGCGGATGCGGGCACTGAGCAGGAGCGACAGCACCAGCAGCCGGTACAGGGGCTGCGGTGTGTCCTTCAGCGTGATGCCCGCCTCCGCGGCGTACGTCCGTCCGTGCGCGCCGACGAGTTCCCGTACGACGCGCTCCGCCCTGGTCACCGCCTGAGCGGGTCGTGTCCGACGGACATCAGCCGGTGCCTGCGGACACTGTCCTCCGCCCGGGGTTCGTCCTCGACGTCGGCATCCGCGGTGACGGTGTCCACGACCTCGTACATCACCGCGATGTCGTCGTCGGTCAGGTCCGTGCGCCGCTTCTGGAGGATCGCGAGGACATGCTGCCCGGTCGGCTCACCCGCGTGCTCCGGCAGCGGCTCGGCGGACTCGTCGGCGTCGCTGACCCGCAGCCAGGCGGCCAGTTCCTGCGAGGTCATGTTCACCGCGCGGTGGAAGTCCTCCCACAGCGCGTCGAGTTCGAGAGCGTCGGTCATCGCATGCGCCTTTCCGTGGGTGTTCTCTCGGGACGGTCAGTCCCGGGGCCAGTTCTCGGCCTCGAACATCCAGCGCTGCTTCTCCAGCTCGGCGGTGATGCCGATCAGCAGGTCCTGGGTGACCGGATCGGCCTTCTCGGTGGCCTCGATGCGCTCGCGCAGCCGGCCGATGGCCGCCTCCAGCGTCTCCACGATCAGCCGGACGACCTCGTCGTCCCGGATCCAGCCGCTCTTCGAGCCGGGCAGCGTGTAGGCGGCGGCGATCGTCTCGGGGCGGCCGTCCGGCGGTACGCCCAGGGCCGCGGCGCGCTCCGCCACGGTGTCGGAGAACGAACGGGCCGTCGACACCACCTCGTCCAACTGGAGGTGGATGGACCGGAAGCGCGGGCCCACGATGTTCCAGTGCGCCTGCTTCCCGATCAACGACAGGCCGATCAGATCCACCAGGGTGCTCTGCAGGGCCTCCCCGGCCGTCTCGCGGGCCGAGTCGGACAGGGTGCTCCTGACCACAGTCATACCGTGCTCCTCCTTCTGGCATGGTCGATGCCGCTCCGGAGCAGTGCGTCGCGTTCCTGCTCGCAGGTTCCGCCCCACACGCCGGAGGTCTGCCCGCTGCCGAGCGCCAGATCGAGGCACTCCGCGGTGACCGGGCAGCGGGCGCAGACGCGCTTCGCCGCCGCTGTGTCCCGCAGCGCGGGTCCTTGCGTGCCCACGGGGAAGAACAGCTCGGGGTCCTCTCCCACACAGGCCGCTCGACGCAACCACTCCATGGGGGCGCGGGTGCCCCGGGCGTACTCGTGCAAACAGGGCGCTCTCAGCGTGTGAGCACTCTGTCGATGAAGTCCGTCACATCTGCGAAGACCTCCGCCTTGTTCGTCTCGTTGAACACCTCGTGCCGGGCACCGGAGTAGATCCGCTCGGTGCACGCCTCCCCCCTGATCTCCTCGATCCCGGCGCGGCTTCCGGCGAGCGGGACCAGCCGGTCGTCGTCGCCGTGCAGCCACAGCAGCGGGAGCGGGCCGAGCCGGCCGCCCTCGGACACGGTCCTCAGGGTGCGGGCGAACGCCTCCACCGTCGGCCGCTTCATCGGCCCGTGCCAGACGAGGGGATCGGCCCGGTAGGCGGCGCCCACCCGCGGGTCACGGGAGAGCGAGGCCGGGCTGACGGGCGTGTCCGGGATCTCGTCGAGGGCGAGCAGGGCCCCCGGCAGCTCCCAGGCACCGATCACCGGCCCCGACAGCACGAGCGCGGCGAGCTCGGTGCCGTACCGCTGGGCGAAGCGGGCCGCGATCAGACCGCCCATGGAGTGCCCGACCATGACCAGCGGCACGCCGGGGTGGACGCCCCGGGCCAGGTCCGCGACCGCGTGCACATCGGTGACCACGTCCTCGAAGTCCTCGATCAGGGCCCGCTCGCCCACGGACTTCCCGTGCCCGGTGTGATCGGGTCCGAGGACGGCCGCGCCGTGCGCCGCGAGGACCCCGGCGAGCTCCTCGTACCGGCCGACGTGCTCCCCGTACCCGTGCACCACGAGCGCCACGTATCGGGGGCGGTCGTGCGGCCACTCGCGCACGGTGAGGGGGCCGTGGATGCCGGCGAGGACGTGATCGGCCATGTCTGCTCCCGCTGCGCTATAGTCCGAAACTAGCGGTGCTAATTAAAGCTGTCCGGTTCCCCGATGACGACGGTCAGGAGTTCCCTCGTGCGCCCCGTCCACTTCGCGGCCGCCCGCCGCACCCCCATCGGCAGGCTCCGCGGCGCCCTGTCCGCCGTACGCCCCGACGACCTCGCCGCCACCGTGATCCGCGCCTTGGTCGCCGACGTGCCCGCGCTCGACCCGGCGCGCGTCGACGACGTCTACTGGGGCGCCGCCAACCAGGCCGGCGAGGACAACCGCAACGTGGCCCGCATGGCCGCACTGCTCGCCGGACTGCCCGAGACCGTGCCCGGCGCCACGGTCAACCGGCTGTGCGCCTCCGGACTGGAGGCCGTGACCACCGCCGCCCGCACCATCGCCGCCGGTGAGGCCGACATCGTGCTCGCGGGCGGCTCCGAGTCGATGAGCCGCGCCCCCTTCGTGCTGCCGCGCCCCGACGAGGCCCTCCCGCACCGCATCGAGACCCACGACACCCGGCTCGGCTGGCGTCTGGTCAACCCGGCCATGAAGGAACTGCACGGGCTGCTGCCCATGGGCGAGACCGCCGAGGAGGTCGCCCAGCGCTACGGCATCGGGCGCGAACGTCAGGACGAGTTCGCCCTGCGCAGCCACCAACTCGCTTCCGAGGCACGCAAGAACGGCCACTTCGACGACGAACTCCTCCCCGTCGAGCGCCCCGACGGCGTGCTCGTCGACAGCGACGAGTGCATCCGCGAGGACACCTCCTACGACAAGCTGGCCCGCCTCAAGCCCGTCTTCCGGGCCGGCGGCACGGTCACGGCGGGCAACGCCTCCCCGATGAACGACGGCGCGGCGGGACTCCTCCTCGTCAGCGAAGAGGCATTGAACGACCTGGGTCTGGAGTCCCTCGGCCGCTACGTCGCCGGCGCCTCGGCCGGTGTCCACCCCGACGTGATGGGCATCGGCCCGGTCCCCGCCACCCGCAAGGCCCTCGCCCGCGTGGACTGGAGCATCGACGACATCGAGGAGGCCGAGTTCAACGAGGCCTTCGCCGCCCAGGCCCTCGCCTGCGTCGACGAACTCGGCATCGACCCCGACAAGGTCAACCCGACCGGCGGCGCGATCGCGCTCGGCCACCCGCTCGGCTGCTCCGGCGCCCGCATCCTCACCACCCTGCTGCACCGGATGCGGCGGACGGGCGCGGCGCGCGGGCTGGCGACGATGTGCGTGGGCGTAGGACAGGGCAGCGCGGTCCTGGTCGAACGGCACTGACCCGGGGCGCCAACAGGACCACTCGGCGAGACGGCACTTACCGGACCGGTTGGCTGCATCTAGCATCGGTCTCCGCATGAACACGATGACGCTCTGGCACATTTCCGGCTGGGAGTTCGCCGCCCTCGCCGCCGCGGCCCTGCTCGTGGGCTTCTCCAAGACGGCCGTGAGCGGGGCCAACACGGTCAGCCTCGCGATCTTCGCCGCGGTGCTGCCCGCCCGCGCCTCCACCGGCGCGCTGCTGCCGATCCTGATCGCCGGGGACGTGCTCGCGGTGCTCACCTACCGGCGGCACGCCCACTGGCCCACCCTCTGGCGCCTGTTCCCGGCGGTCGCCGTCGGCGTGGTCGCCGGCACGCTGTTCCTGCAATGGGCGGACGACGGGATCGTACGGACGTCGATCGGCGCGATCCTGCTGTTCATGGCCGCGGTCACGGTCTGGCGCCGACGCACGGCCGACACCGAGGAGGAACCCGACTCGGTCGCCACCCGGACCGGCCGCGTCAAGGCCCGCTCCTACGGCGTCCTCGGCGGCTTCACCACGATGGTCGCCAACGCCGGCGGCCCGGTGATGTCGATGTACCTGCTCTCCGCGGGCTTCCGCAAGCTCGGCTTTCTCGGCACCTCGGCGTTCTTCTTCCTGATCGTCAACGTCTCCAAGGTGCCCTTCAGCGTCGGCCTCGGCCTGATCGACGGGCACTCGCTGCTGCTCGACCTCGCCCTCGTGGCCTTCGTCGTGCCCGGCGCGCTCCTCGGCAAATGGGCGGTGAACCGCATCAACCAGCGGCTCTTCGAACAGCTGGTGATCGCGGCGACGGTCGTGGGCGGTCTACAGCTCCTGCTGCGCTGACGCGCCGAGCAGCACGGGCAGGTCCGCGAACGAGTCGATCACGTGGTCGGGCCTGCCACTGGCCGAGCGGTGCGTCTCCGGGAGGTACTTGCCGGTCCTCACCAGCACCCCGGTGAGCCCGGCACGCTGCGCGGCCAGAACGTCCGACTCGATGTCGTCCCCCACCATCAGCGCCTCGTCCGGCCCGGCCCCGAGCCGCGCGAGCGCCGCCTCGAAGAACGCGGGCGACGGCTTGCCGGTGACCTCGGCCTCGGTCCGCGCCGCCTTCTCCAGACCGGCCAGGAAAGCCCCCGCGTCGAGCTGGAGCCCGTCGGCGGTACGCCAGTACAGGTTGCGGTGCATCGCCACCAGCCGGGCCCCGCGCTGGAGGTGGCCGAAGGCACGGTTGAGCGCCGCGTAACCGAACTCGGGCCCGGCACCTCCGAGGACGACGACATCGACCGCCTCGGCCTCGTCGCCGAC
>NZ_LJBR01000371.1 GCF_001282115.1 Streptomyces sp. NRRL B-24085
GGATAGCGCCGGGGCGCGGCGGCGAGACGCGGCGGGCGGCGGTCCCAGCGCGTGGGGGCGCGGCAGGCCCGGCACAACCCCGAGGGCGGGGAGCGCGCCGGCCCCCGTCAGATGCGTACTTCCACGGTCTTCGCGAGGCGGTCGTGCAGGCCCCTGCCGTCGCGGTCCCAGATCAGGGCCGGGAGGGCGAGGCAGAGCAGGACCGTGCGCAGCAGGGCGCGCGCCGGGTGCACACGGCCGGTGTCGAGGGCGACCACGCGCAGGCCGAACAGGCGCTTGCCCGGGGTGAAGCCGAGGGTGCCGACCGTGAGGACGCCCATCACGAAGAAGACCAGCAGCGACCAGTTCGAGGTCGACGGGTCGCCGTAGCTCTGCGT
This sequence comes from Streptomyces sp. NRRL B-24085, assembly GCF_001282115.1. GTDB lineage: Bacteria > Actinomycetota > Actinomycetes > Streptomycetales > Streptomycetaceae > Streptomyces. The sequence goes on from NZ_LJBR01000371.1 coordinate 378, forward strand.
GATCAACTGGGATGCAATCAGGACGCTCATCGCCCAGTCCACGGCCAGTGCGCCCAGCCGGCGCCCGGGGCGGGCGATCGACCCCGGCCCCTGCTCGGGCAGGCCGAGCTGCTGTCCGCGGTATCCGAAGTCGACACCGGCGTCCTCGGCGGCCGCGCGGGGGCCCGAGAGCCACGATCCGATTGCATCCCTCTTGTCCACGCGTCCACGGTACTGCCAGCGTTTCGGGATACGGACAGGTGGGGCCGGGCCCACGATGTCCGGTTAACTTGTGCGAAACAAATGGGTCACGCCCGAGAAACCACCCGTCCCTAGGGTCGAGGACAGCGTGTGCCACCGCACTGGCCGCACGAACGAACTACCACCCCGGTCCAGGAACGGTCGGGAGTAGGAGGAGCTGGATGTTCCAGAACGCCGACGAGGCCAAGAAGTTCATCGCGGACGAGGACGTCAAGTTCGTCGACGTCCGTTTCTGCGACCTGCCGGGCGTCATGCAGCACTTCACGCTGCCCGTCGAGGCGTTCGACCCGGACGAGGAGCTCGCCTTCGACGGCTCGTCGATCCGCGGCTTCCAGGCCATCCACGAGTCCGACATGGCGCTGCGCGCGGACCTGTCGACCGCCCGGGTCGACCCCTTCCGCCGCGACAAGACGCTGAACATCAACTTCTTCATCCACGACCCGATCACCGGCGAGCAGTACAGCCGTGACCCGCGGAACGTGGCGAAGAAGGCCGAGGCCTACCTCGCGTCGACGGGCATCGCCGACACGGCCTACTTCGGCCCCGAGGCGGAGTTCTACGTCTTCGACAGCGTGCGTTTCTCCACGTCGTCGAACGAGTCCTTCTACCACATCGACTCCGAGGCGGGCGCCTGGAACACCGGTGCGCTGGAGGACAACCGCGGGTACAAGGTCCGCTACAAGGGCGGTTACTTCCCGGTCCCGCCGGTCGACCACTTCGCCGACCTGCGTGCCGAGATCTCCCTGGAGCTGGCCAAGTCCGGCCTCCAGGTCGAGCGCCAGCACCACGAGGTGGGCACCGCCGGCCAGGCCGAGATCAACTACAAGTTCAACACGCTGCTCGCCGCGGCCGACGACCTCCAGCTCTTCAAGTACATCGTGAAGAACGTGGCCTGGCGCAACGGCAAGACCGCGACCTTCATGCCGAAGCCGATCTTCGGTGACAACGGCTCGGGCATGCACGTCCACCAGTCCCTGTGGGCCGGCGGCTCCCCGCTCTTCTACGACGAGGCCGGCTACGCGGGCCTGTCGGACACCGCCCGCTACTACATCGGCGGCATCCTCAAGCACGCCCCGTCGCTGCTGGCCTTCACCAACCCGACGGTGAACTCGTACCACCGTCTGGTGCCGGGCTTCGAGGCGCCGATCAACCTCGTCTACTCGCAGCGCAACCGCTCCGCGGCCATGCGTATCCCGATCACGGGCTCCAACCCGAAGGCCAAGCGCGTCGAGTTCCGCGCGCCCGACTCCTCCGGCAACCCGTACCTGGCCTTCTCGGCGCTGCTCCTCGCGGGCCTGGACGGCATCAAGAACAAGATCGAGCCGGCCGAGCCGATCGACAAGGACCTGTACGAGCTGGCTCCCGAGGAGCACGCGAACGTCGCCCAGGTCCCGACCTCCCTCCCGGCGGTCCTCGACTCCCTCGAGGCCGACCACGAGTTCCTCCTCCAGGGCGACGTCTTCACGCCGGACCTGATCGAGACGTGGATCGACTTCAAGCGCACGAACGAGATCGCCCCGCTCCAGCTCCGCCCGCACCCGCACGAGTTCGAGCTGTACTTCGACGTGTGATCGACACCCAGCCAGTCCGTACGGCGCCCCCGTCCCGGTTTCTCGGGGCGGGGGCGTCGTCGTATGGTTCTGGCACGGTTGTTCGAGAAGGTGGACGGGGGACTGTGGGGATGCCCGAACAGGACGACGTGGAGCGGGAGTTCGACCTCAAGTGGGCCGACGGGGCCGAGTACAAGGAGCCCTCGGCGCGGGCCCGGATGCTCGCGGCGCGGTGGAAGGAGAACCCGCCGAAGCCGCAGCCGTTCCGTGCCGAGGCCGAGTTGAGGACGCCTCGCCGTTCGTCGTGGGTGTCGACGGCGATCGTGTTCGGGAGCGTGGCGGCGGTCGTCCTGCTGCTGGGGTACGTGAACTTCCGGGCGTCCTACTAGCCCGCCCGCCGGGGCTCAGCAGGTAAATCGCGGGCCGCTTCGCGCTGGTGGCGCCTACGATCTCCGGACACATCGAGGCCGGGAGTGGGCGTGCGGGGGAACATCGGGGACGTAGGGGCGGCCGCGGTGCGCCTCGCGGAGGGGGCATCGCTCGGGGAGACGGTCGACACGGCCGATCCGAGCGCCTGGATCGCGCTGGACACCGGGGCCCGCGAGCACGGCTCGGGCTATGGCGAGGTCTCCTGGTCGCCGGCGGCATGGGAGCGGACCGAGGGCGGACGTGCGCTGACGAACGCCCTGCGGCAGGGGCTGCCCGGCGTCCTGCGTCCCGGCGAGCCGGACGGAAGGTCGGACTGGCTCCTCACCGAGGCACGGCTCGCGACGACCTGACCACCGGATCCGGGTGCGCGGTCAACGCCCACAGCGCCTCGGCGTCACTCCGGTCCCCGCACTCCGCAAGCCCAGACCGGGCTCAGGGTCTGAGCCTTTGCCGGGACCAGGGCTGATCGCGACCGCTTCATGGGGTGGGGCAGGTGCACACTGAGGTGTGGGGCGAGTGCCTTACTGCGGGGTGGTGCGGATGCGGAGTCGTTTTCGGAGCGACCGGCGGCTGGCCGTGCGGATGACGGTCACGCTGTTCCTGCTGGGACTGCTGTACGTGGCCTTCGTCGCCGCGTTGATCGTGTTGCTGAAGTCCTGGCTGCTGGTCGTGGCCCTGGTCGCCGTGATGTTCGTGGCGCAGTTCTGGTTCTCCGACCGGATCGCGATGTTCGCGATGCGCGGGCGGGTCGTGGGGCGGGAGGAGTATCCCGAACTGCACGCCGTGGTCGACCGGTTGTGCGCCATCGCGGACATGCCCAAGCCGGTGATCGCGGTGTCCACGATGGACATGCCCAACGCGTTCGCCACCGGGCGGAACCCGGACAACGCCGTGGTGTGCGTGACCACCGGGCTGCTGCGCCGGCTGGAGCCCGCCGAGCTGGAGGGCGTGCTCGCGCACGAGTTGTCGCACGTGGCGCACAAGGACGTCGCCGTGATCACCGTCGCGTCCTTCCTCGGGGTGATCGCCGGGCTCGTCGTCCGGTTCGCGTTCTACAGCCAGGTCTTCGGCGGGCGGAAGGACCAGAACACCGCCGTGCTCTTCGCCGCCGTGATGGGTGTCTCGGCAGCGGTGTACGCGCTCAGCTTCCTGCTGATCAGGGCGCTGTCCCGGTACCGGGAGCTGGCGGCGGACCGGGCCGCGGCCCACCTCACCGGCCGCCCCTCCGCCCTCGCCTCCGCGCTCACCAAGGTCTCCGGGGAGCTCGCCCGCATCCCCACCAAGGACCTGCGCACCGCCCAGGCGTTCAACGCCTTCTACTTCACTCCCGCCACCGGCAGGGAGCCCGGCATCGAGCGGATCTTCTCGACCCACCCGTCCCTGGAGCAGCGGCTGGAGCAACTGGGGCGGATCTCCGCGGAGTTGGGTGAGCCCGTGGAGCCCGGGAAGGCGGGCTGAGGATGGGGTTGCTGGACATCCTGCTCGGGCGGACGAAGCCCGTCGCACCCGATCTCGACCAGCTCTTCGCGCTGCCGTCGGCGGCCGTCACCCTGGAGGCGGCCGCCTCCTTCACGCCGACCGGGCGCGGGGCGGTGTGCTTCGCCACGGTCGAGGGCGCGGCCTTCGAGCAGACGCACCGGGAGGTCCAGGCCCTGCTGGACGCGGACGCCGAACGGGACGGTCCCCCGGTCCGCCTCACCAGGGACGGGTTCGGCTACTCCTGGCTGGTCTCGGAGCGCGTCCCGGACCAGCTCCCCCAGCTCGTCAACGACCTGCACGCGGTGAACAGTTCGATGGAGGTCAACGGCTTTGGGCCGCAACTGCTGTGCTCGCTCGCCGCGTTCGAGGACACCGATGGCCGTTCCCTCGCGCTGGTCTACCTCTACAAGCGCGGCACCTTCTACCCCTTCGCGCCGCTGCCCGGTGCGGGACAGCGGCGCGACAACCCGCTGGAACTGCGGGTGAAGGCCGCGCTCACGAACGACCTGCGGATCGAGCAGGACCTGAACCGCTGGTTCCCGCTGTGGGGCGCCCCGGGCCTCTGAGCCCCGGACCTGGGCCGTCGGAAGAGGTCCCTAGCCCTTTCTCTCCCGTGCCTGCCGACGCGACTCCAGGGGACGCTCGCGGCGGTAACGGCGGTCCCACTTGGCCTGCTTGTCCCGGCGGTCGCGGTAGGCCCGGTAGCTGCCGGGCACGGCTCCCGAGCCGCCGCCGGACGAACCGCCCGACGACGACGCCGAGGCACCGCCCCGGCCGTACTGCATGTACACGAAGAGCAGGGCTACGGCGACGAGCCACCAGGTGTGGTTCCCGAAGCCCAGGATGACCAGGACGACGGTCCCGGAAAGGACGATGGTGCCCATGACGGGCCTCCGTGTGCGTGGGTGTGGTGCAGAAGCCTAGCCCCGGAGCGGCGTGCTGATGCCAGCCCTGCGCGCGGCTTTTCCCCGCCCTCGGGGAGTTGACGGATCGTCGGCCCTGCACACGGGCGCACGCCGGTGGCCGGGGTTCACTCCCCCGGGGCCGCCCTGACGACGCCTGCCGCGATGGCGGCGCACAGGGCCGCGTGGTCGGCCTCGGTCCGGGTCGCGTAGGCGAGCGCGAAGTCGGCCACCGCCTCGTCGAAGGTGTCGGCGCCGCCCAGGTACGCGGCGATGGCGGCACGGTCGCCGGAGCGGGCGTGGGCGCGGGCCAGCGTGCTCCCGCACAGACGGGCGTAGGACCTGAGGTCGGCCGGGGGCATGCCGGCGACGTCCGCGGTCCCCTTCATGTCACGCAACTGGCGCCAGTAGAAGGCCCGTCCCTGCGGTCCGCTCATCCAGCCGAGGAAGATGTCGCTCGCCGCCTGGAGCAGCCGCTGGCCCACGACCACCCGGCGGCCGGGGTGGACGTACGGGCCGTGCGGCAGGTGTTCCTCCAGCACGGACGTCCGCGCCTCCTTGATCTGGAGGAACAGCGGGTCGTCGGCGTCCCGTCCGGTGAGCAGCACGATGAAGCAGCGCATGCCGACGCTGCCGACGCCGACGACCTTGCGGGCCGCGTCGACGAAGCGGTAGCGGTCCAGGAGCAGCCGGCGCTCCTCGGAGAGCGTGGAGCGGTAGTCGCTGAAGAGCTTGCGCAGGCCGGCCGTGTCGGGGCCGCCGGCCGGTTCGAGGAGCGGCGGATCGTGGATGATGCGGCGGCGGCCGTCGGCGACCTCGGTGAGCTTGCCGAGGGCCTGGAGGCTGGTGCGGCGGCGGGCCCGGGTGAGGCTGGACTCCACGCGCCGGCGCCGGCGGGCCGAGCGGACGAGGGGCAGCAGGCTGTCGGCGTCGACGCTCGCGTACCAGACCTCCAGCTCGCCCAGGCCGGCCAGCTCGCGCATGGCCGTGCGGTACGCGGTGACCGCCTGCCCCGCCGCCCGGTGGGCCTTGGCCTCGCTGTGCCCGTTCTCGCGGGCGGCGACGGCGACGCTCGCGGCGAGCCGCTTGACGTCCCACTCGAAGGGACCGGGGAAGGTCTCGTCGAAGTCGTTGAGGTCGAAGAGCAGGGAGCGCTTCGGGGAGGCGTACAGACCGAAGTTCAGCAGGTGGGCGTCGCCGCAGAGCTGCACCGTGAGGCCGGAGTGGGGCTGGGCGGCGAGATCGGCGGCCATCACGGCGGCCGCGCCGCGCAGGAACGCGAAGGGGGAGGCGGACATCCTGCCGTACCGGATCGGCAGCAGTTCCGGGAGCCGGTCGCGGCCCTGTCTTTCCAGTACGGCGACGGGGTCGGGGCGGTCGACGGAGGGGATCCAGCCGGCGTGGGCGGAGCGGGGGACGCGTTTGCGGGCGGCCCGGCCGCGGTCCTGGGGCGTGCCGGGGGTGTTCATGTGCCGTGCCTGTGGGTCACGTCCGCCTCCTGGTCGCCGGTGTGCGGGTCACCTCCTGATCGCAGTGAAGGGCGGGGGTGCGGCGTGCGCATGTGGGGTACGCCGAACGAGTGACCGGGGGCTCGCCGGCCGGGGTGCCCGGTCGGGTCGTCGGACGGCTGCGGGGTGCGCCTGTCGCGCGGTTCCCGGAGTACCTTGCGGGCCCGTTGTCAGTGCCCTGCGCCAGGATGGGCCGTATGGGCTTGGATGACGGAGTGCGGTACGTCGGGGCGGGCGAGCGGCGGGCTCGGCTCGGGCTGCGGCAGCAGCTGGCAAGGACGGCGCGTGTGGAGAGTCCCGAGGAGGTGGCCGGGGCACTGGTCGCGCTGCACGGGTCCGACCCCGCGACCGTGTATCTGGCCGTCGGCGCACGGCTCACGGATCCCTCCGGGACCGTGGCCGGGACCGAACGGGCGTTGTACGAGGACCGGTCCCTGGTGCGGATGCACGGGATGCGGCACACCGTGTTCGCTTTCCCGACCGAGCTCACCGCGGTCGTGCACGCCTCGACCGGTCTCACGGTCGCCGCACGGGAACGGGCCTCCCTCATCCAGGACATGGCGAAGGCCGGTGCCCCGGACGCGGCCTGGCTGAAGGAGGTCGAGGAGTCGGCGCTGGCCGCGCTCGCCCGGCGCGGGCAGGCCACGGCGTCGGAGCTCGCCGAGGACGAGCCCCGGCTGCGGGTGCAGTTCGCGTACGCGGCCGGCAAGAGCTACGAGGGCGTCCACACCGTCGGGAGCCGGCTGCTGCGGGTGCTCGGGGTGGAGGGCAAGGTGGTTCGCGGCCGGCCGCTCGGCACCTGGATGTCCTCGCAGTTCCGCTGGGCCGTGGCGCCGCCGCACCCGGAGCTCGACGCGGCCGAGGCCCAGGCGGAGTTGCTGCGGCGCTGGCTCACGGTGTGCGGGCCGGCCACGGAGGCGGACCTGAAGTGGTGGACGGGCTGGAAGGTGACCGACGTCCGCCGCGCGCTCTCGGCGATCAGCGCGGTACGGGTCACCGTCGACGAGGGCCCGGCCTACGTCGTCGCCGGTGACGCCGATCCGGTCGTGGAGCCCGTGGAACCGTGGGCCGCGCTGCTTCCCGGGCTCGATCCGACGGCGATGGGCTGGCAGCAACGGGACTGGTACCTGGCGCCCGCCCTCAGACC
>NZ_LJBR01000372.1 GCF_001282115.1 Streptomyces sp. NRRL B-24085
AAGTACGACCCGCCAGGTCGGGAGAGGGTTGTACGGGCTGCCGACTTTTTTTCGCGGAGCTCGGCGAGCGCTCCGCCCTCAGAAGAACACCCCGCACCTGAGCAGCACGTTCGCGTACGGCCGGGCCTCACCGGTGCGCACGATCAGCCGCGCGCCCGCCGACAGCTCCTTGAGCTCCTCGTGGGAGACCAGGACCAGCTCGGGGAAGCGGGCGTCCAGCAGCTCCGCGGCCGCCGGGTTGGCGCCCCGCACCTCCCGCGCCGCCGTGCCCCCCTCCACCACCAGCTCGGCGAGCAGCCCGTCGAGGACCTCCGCGAAGGACGGCACCCCGGCCCGGAAGGCCAGGTCGACCACGCGGGGCCCGTCCGGGATCGGCATGCCGGCGTCGCACACCAGCACCCCGTCCCCGTGCCCCAGCTCGGCGAGCGCCCCGGAGAGGTGGCGGTTCAGTATTCCGGCCCTCTTCACAGCGCGCCGACCTCCTCGGCGGTGGGGAAGGAGTCCTGCGCGCCCTTGCGGGTCACCGCGACCGCCCCGACCCGGGACGCGTACGAGGCCGCCTCCACCAGGGGGGCACCGACCCCCAGCCGGAACGCCAGCGCCGCCGTGAAGGCGTCCCCGGCGCCCGTCGTGTCCACGGCGTCCACCTTCACCGGTGCCACCCGGCTCACCCCCGCCGAGGACGCCACCAGCGATCCCTCGGCGCCCAGCGTCACCACCACCGACCGCGGCCCCTTCGCGAGCAGCAGCCGCGCCCAGTCCTCCGGCACGTCGCTCACACAGGCGTCCCCGAGGATCACCTTCGCCTCGTGCTCGTTGACGATCAGCGGATCGCAGGCCGCGAGCACCTGGGTGGGCAATGGCCGCGGCGGCGACGGGTTCAGCACGAACCGGCTGTCCGGCGACAGGTTCCGCACCACCTCCACGACCGTCTCCAGCGGGATCTCCAACTGGGCGGAAACCACCCGGGAGGCGTGGAAGAGGCTGACCGCGGCCCGTACGTCCCCCGGGGTCAGACGCCCGTTGGCGCCCGGCGAGACCACGATGCTGTTGTCGCCCGACGGGTCGACGGTGATCAGCGCGACCCCCGTCGGCGACACCGCCCACCAGCACCCCCACCGTGT
>NZ_LJBR01000373.1 GCF_001282115.1 Streptomyces sp. NRRL B-24085
AGATGTGTATAAGAGCCCGGTGCTGGGGCTGGGGCTGGGGCTGGGACACATGCTCTCCCACCCCTCCGGCAGCTCGGGCGTCGGACTGCTCTCCTCCCGGCCGTACGGACCCGGCGGCTCCGCCGAGTCCTGGAGCCAGAGCGTGAGCCCGCCCGCTACGGCCACGAGGGCCGCCCAGACCGCCACGGCCCACAGCCACGGCCGACGACGACCGCTCACCCCCACGGCTCCACGTCCACGACCGCGGCCACGGGGAGCGGCCCGTAGATGTGCGGGAACTCCTCGGCGCCGGGTGCGGGGGCCTCGTACTTCAGCGGTACGTCGAGTCGGGCGGGGTCGATGACGAGGACCACCAGGTCATCGGGGCCGTCGTAGGAGCCGTAGAGGAAAGCCGCTACGGACGGGAGCTGCGCACGAGTCGAGCAGTGGATGAACCCCTCCTCCTGGAGGGTGCGGCCGCGGGTCGAGATCTCGTACGTGCCCCGGGCGCGGGCCTCCTCCCAGAGCGAGCGTTCGGTCAGGTGCACGATGGGGCTGGGTGTGGACATGCCGTCACGTTAAGGCCTCGGCCGTGCGCGCTGCCCGGTCAGGCTCAGGAACCCTTTCCGGCGGGTGCGTCGCCGTGGTCCTCGTCGGGCTCGGCGGCCTCGTCGGCGTACGCCTCGCACTCCGGGTTGCGGCACGGGCCGTCCGTCCACACGGGGACCCACGCACCCAGCGTCTTGTGACGCCGTACGACTGTCTCGACCGGCTGTCCGCAAACGGGACAGACGTGTTCATCGCTGCCCATGCCCTCAGGGTAGGCCGAAGGAGCCGCGGGCGCCTCCCTCAGCTCTTCCTGCCGTACGTCCGCACGGTCAGGCCGTTGCCGAAGGTCCGCACCTCGTCGAGCGAGAACTCGGTGACGGGGAATCCGGAGCCGAACATCGGCATGCCGGCGCCGAGGACGACGGGGTACGTCTTGACGACCAGTTCGTCGATCTCTTCGTGGAGTTCGCCCGCGATCCGGGAGCCGCCGCACAGGTAGATGCCGAACTCGCCGTCCTCCGCCTTCAGTTCGCGCACCTTGCCGACCAGGTCGTCGCGGATGATCTCGACCTTCGGGTCGGGCGACTCGGTGAGGGTGCGTGAGGCGACGTACTCGCGCAGGTGGTCGTACGGCCTGGTGATGCCCTCCCTCAGGCCCACCTCGTAGCTGCCGCGCCCCTGGACGACCGTGTCGAACCTCCGGTGCTCCAGGTCGTGGATGCCGAGGGCCCTGCGGCCCTGGGCCGCGATGGTCTCCGGGAACTCGGCGGTGAGGTAGGCGAGGAACTCCTCGTCGACGAACCGGTACATGAACGACGCGTCGCCGCTCTCGTCGCCGATGAAGCCGTCGATCGTGCAGGCGATGAAGTACGTGAGCTTTCGCAAGCGGGTCTCTTCTCGTAGGCTGCGCTTCGGTGTGAACTACTTCAGTTGTAGTACTTCATCTGTAGTGGTTGCAAGGTGTTTTCCAGAATCGGTGTAACTGGGAGAGGAGATTCCGCATGGCCAGCAATCCGGAGCGCCGGGCCGCACTCGTGGACGCGGGGGTCGAGGTGCTCGCCCGCGAGGGGGCACGCGGGCTGACGTTCCGCGCGGTCGACACCGAGGCCGGGGTCCCGGTGGGGACGGCCTCGAACTACTTCACCGACCGCGACGACCTGCTGCGGCAGATCGACACCCGGCTCCACATCCGGCTGGCCCCGGACCCCGACAAGTTCGCCGAACTGCTGACCCGGCCGAAGGACCGGTCCCTGGTCGCGGAGTTCATGCACGACCTGATGGGCCGCGCGACCCACGACCGCACGGGCTATCTGGCCCTGCTGGAGATGCGCCTGGAGGCGACCCGCCGCCCCGAACTCCGCGCCTCCTTCACCAAGTCGGTCCGCGCGGACCTGGAGGAGGGCATCCGCTTCCACCGCGAGACGGGCCTCCCGGGCGGCGCCGAAACGGTCACCGTGCTCTACCTGGCGATGCTCGGACTGCTCCTGGAACACCTGACACTGCCCGACGCACTGGAGGGGGTACTGCCGGGGGTGGGGGTCCCGGAGGGCCTGGTCGAACGGATCGTGACAGCGATCGTGCCCGCGAGCTAGTCGGGGGCGGTGATCGCGAGACGGGGTTCCTTGCTGGTTCAAGGGCGGCAACTACCCGACGGCCTACGCAAGGCAGGCGCCGCCCGCACAACCAGCCTCCCGGGCGCGGCGAGCCTCCGTGAGCCGATGAAGCAGGCGGCGACTACGACCAGCCCTTACGGACCGGTCAGGGGGCGACAACTACGCGGCAGACCGGGCGCAGGGGACGGCGACCGCGATCGACCTCCCTGGGCTGGCCGGTGGGCGGCTACCATGCCGTTGACCTCCCTGATCCGGCCAGGGGCGGGAACGACACGGCCGGGCCGCCGCGAGCAGCCAAGAGACGGCAACCACACGGCTGAGCCTCTCGGAGCCGGCGCAGGGGACGGCGACCGCGATCGACCTCCCTGGGCTGGCCGGTGGGCGGCGCCCATGGCATTGACCTCCCTGGGCTGATCAGTGGGCGGCGACCACGCGGCTGGCCTCTCGGAGCCGGCCATGGGGCCGCAACCGCACGGCCGGCCGCCTCCGACTCCCAAGGAACGGACCGTAGCGGTAGTCACAGCGGTGACCCGTCCAGGAGGCGCCGCAACCGCATGGCCCGCCCCCGTGAGCCAACCAGGACGCGGCGACCAACCAACCGGCCCCCCTGAGCTGACCAAGGGGCGGCAACCGCACGTCGGCCCTTCTGCCGTCGCGGCCGCGCCCCCGTCGCTATCGCTCAGCGCGCGGCTCGCGCCACATCGGCCACATCCGGGGGCCTTCCGGCAGGTCGAGGGGCCGCTCCACGAGCTCGAACCCGAGCCGTTCGTACAGTCCGCGGCTCCTGGCGCTGCTCGCCTCCAGATACGCGGGCAGTCCCTCCCGGTCGCAGCGCTCCAGAACCGACCCGATGAGCGCGGTCCCGAGTCCCTCCCCCTGCCGCTCGGGGGCGACGCCGATCATCCACAGGTACTCGTGGGCCCGCCCGGCCGGATGGACCTCGGCCGTGAGGCGACCGATCAGTTCGATGCGCTCGTTGCCCGGATCGAGAGCCTCCCGCAGGGCGGCGAACTCGTCCTCGCCGTCATGCTGGTCACCCCCGTCCGCCGGGACCGGCAGCCACAACGCGCACGCGGTCCCCTCCTCCGTGACATCCACCCGCCCCTGAGCCATCACGATGTCCACGAACGCCGCCATCAGCCGGGGATGCGTCGTACGGCGATACTCCTCCCCCGGAAAGATCCACCCGCTGACCGGATCGTCCTGGAAAGCCGAGTCCAGCAGCCGCGTCACCAGCTCCCGATCGCTGTCGCCGGCCGTCCGTATCGCCACGCCCATGCCCCACCCCTTCAACTCAACCACCGTTGGACACACGGGTGTTGAGACTATCGGTGAGCATGCGGAAGCGGGCCCCGCACACCGTGGGGATGTGCGGGACCCGTAGGCCGGAACCCCTGGCGGCCGCGCGGGGTCAGGACCGCGCGGTGCCGGGCACTCCGGGGTCTCAGGCGCTGCGCCGCGTCACGAACTCCGCGAGGGAGAGCAGTCCGCCCGCCGCCTCGGGGTCGGGCACCGCACGGGCCAACTGCCCCATCGCCCGGGCCATCCGGTCGGCCGCCTGCACCTGCGCCCAGTCGCGGCCGCCGGCCTCCTCGACGGCGAGGGCGGTACGCGCCAGGTCCTCCTCGGCGTACGGGGCCGCGTACAGCTCGGCCAGTTCGGCGGCCGCGGCGGTGCCCGAGGTGAGCGCGGCGACCACCGGGAGGGACTTCTTGCGGGCGGCGAGGTCCGCGCCGGCCGGTTTGCCGGTGCGGCTCGGGTCTCCCCATATGCCGATCACGTCGTCGATGAGCTGGAAGGCGAGACCCGCCTCCCGGCCGAACGCGTCCATCGCCCCGACGTCCTCGGCGGACGCGCCCGCGTACAGCGCGCCGAGCGCACAGGCACACCCGAGCAGCGCCCCGGTCTTCGCCTCGGCCATCACGAGCACCTGGTCGAGGGTGACCTCGCCGGGAGCGAGTCCCTGCATGGCGGTGTCCTCGTGCTGACCCTCGCACAGTTCGACGACACAGGCCGCGAGCCGGGCGGCGGCCGCTCCCGCCGCGGGGTGCGGATCCTGGGCCAGCAGTTGGAGCGCCAGCGCCTGAAGGGCGTCCCCGGCCAGGATCGCGTCGGCGTCGCCGAACACGGTCCACGCGGTGGGGCGGTGCCGGCGGGTGGTGTCGCGGTCCATCACGTCGTCGTGCAGCAGCGTGAAGTTGTGGACCAGCTCGACCGCCACGGCCGCCCGGACGGCCGCCGCCCGCGCCCGGTCCCCACCGAGAGCGGCGGCCGCGGTGAGCACGAGCGCGGGCCGAATCGCCTTGCCCGCGTTGCCCGCGGTCGGAGTGCCGTCGGCCTCCTCCCAGCCGAAGTGGTAGAGCGCCACCCGGCGCAGGGCGCCGGGCAACGACTCCAACGCGGCCCGCAGCTCCGGGTCGACCACCGTCCGGACCTGCTCCAGGATCGCCACGGCCTCGTGCCCGTCGAGCGGACGCGTCCCGGACCCGTCGAGCGAGCCCGCCTGCCCCGCCGTTGTCCTCCCCCCGGTGACCGACGCCCCCC
>NZ_LJBR01000374.1 GCF_001282115.1 Streptomyces sp. NRRL B-24085
CCGACCGGTCGGAGTCCGAGGCGAGCAGTCGGTCCAGGGGGTCGGGGAGGAAGTTCGTGAGGACACCCGTCGCGCGGCCGTCGAAGGGGACGAACAGGCCGACGGGGATGCCCAGCCACACCCCGTTCGGCGCCCCGAGCAGTGCCGCTCCGGCGATCCGCTGGGGATGGTCGTCGCCGATCGCCGCGTACACGGCCGCCGAGAGCCCCGCGGCCACCGCGACCAGCACCACCGTCACCAGGGCGGACGCGGCCGGCCGTACGACCCGGTGCACCGCCTCCCAGCCGCGCGGCAACGGTGTACGACGGGACGCCAGCAGCGCGACCAGCAGGATCCCGGCCGACCAGCCGAGTCCGCCCAGCAGGGTCGGCGCGGTGTCCACCGTGAAACCGACCGCGGCCTTCGCGTCGACGAGGTCACCGATCCGGTCGGGCAGCAGTCCGCCGATGTCCCCGACGTCCCCCAGCCCCGGGATGTCGAGTCCGCCGGCCCCGCCCGCGCCCGGCAGCTCGTCGAGCCCGAGCGCACCCCCGTCGATCGTGATGACGTCGTGTCCGGCCCAGGCAAGGCCGCCCATCATCGCCGTGAACAGGGCGACCACGGAGCCCGCGCGGGCGAGGAGTTCGGAGGGTGCGATCACCGGTCCGGCCGCCCGCAGGGACCGTAGGAAGAACCAGGACAAAAGCAGCGCACCGACCAGGCTGACGCCCAGTGGCGTGATCTCGATGGCGGTCGCCGTCTGTGCCCCCGTCAGGCCGAACGCGGACACGTCCCCTGAGGGCGTCACCGAACCACCTGCCGCAAGGGCCACAACAGCCGCGGTCATCGGGCCCAGTGAGGCCGCGGAATCGGCCTCCAGCAGATGCAGACCGAGCGCCGCCGTACCCGCCATGCCGATCAACGCCCAGCTCACAGCGGCCAGCGCGGACAGCAGGATGTCTCCCCACGGCAGCCGCACGCCGTGCTGCGTGGTCTCGACGTCCATCGACGCACTCATGGCAGACCCCCCGATCCGCGGCACGGCCGAGACCGCGCTTGTCCCCCTCGCGTGGATTACCCACTCTCCGGGTCGGTTTCAACCCCGTCAACGGAACCGGCCGAAGCGTACGAACGTGGTGTTCTCGGGGCTCGACTTTCGGTCAGGAGGGGATCCTGAAATAGTTCCCGACGATGTTCGACATCCCTACACTCCCTGTGACGGGGGCAATTCGGGGGACTACTCAGTGGGGCTTGGAGTGCCGGAACTCGTACTGGAAGCGAATGGCCGTACCTGGACGCTCGATCCGTCCAGGCCGTACAGCCTTGGACGCGATCCGCAGGGGGACATCGTGTTCGACGACGCCAGGGTGTCCTGGCGTCACGCCACGATCCGCTGGGGCGGGAGCAGTTGGGTCATCGAGGACCACAGCAGCACCAACGGCACGTTCGTGCACGGTCAGCGGATCCACCAGACGGAGGTCGGCCCCGGCACGGCCGTCCACCTCGGCAACGCGAGCGACGGCCCGCTGCTGAGCCTCTCCGGAACCGCCGCCCCGGCAGCACAGCCGCAGCCCGGCCGGCAGTCGTACGCCGCGCAGAGCGCCAACCCCGGCTGGGCCCAGCAGACTCCGCAGCAGACGCCCCCGCAGTCCCGGCAGCAGACGCCCCAGCGGTCACCGCAGCAGGCCTCGCAGTCGGGCTGGCCACAGCTCCAGCAACAGCCCCAGCAACAGCAACAGCCCCGGCAACAGCCGCAGCAGTACTCGAACGAGCCGCTGCAGAAGTTCCCGCAGCAGCACGCCCCCGGCCCTGGCTCCGGCGTGGGCGCGGACGCTCCGCCGGTCTACGGCGACCGCAGCCCCACCACGTTCCACCAGTTCACCATCGGCCGCATCATGCGGATCGGCCGTGCCCTGGAGAACGACCTGGTCGTCTCCGACCTTCAGGTCTCCCGCAACCACGCCGAGTTCCACTCGATGCCCGACGGCCGCATGGAGATCCGCGACCTGGGCTCCCACAACGGCACGTACGTCAACGGCCAGCCGATCCCCAAGGGCGGCGCCACCCTGCTCGGCCCGAGCGACATCGTCGGTGTCGGCCACTCCACGTTCCGGATCGTCGGCGACCGGCTCGAGGAGTTCGTCGACACCGGTGAGGTGACGTTCTCCGCCCGCCACCTGACGGTCACCGTCGACGGCGGCAAGCAGATCCTCAAGGACGTCTCCTTCGGCGTCCCCGAGAAGTCCCTGATCGCGGTCATCGGACCGTCCGGTTCCGGCAAGTCGACCCTGCTCAAGGCGCTCACCGGCTACCGGCCCGCCGACCAGGGCGACGTCCTCTACGACAACCGCAACCTCTACAAGCAGTTCGCCGAGCTGCGCCAGCGCATCGGCTTGGTCCCGCAGGACGACATCCTGCACAAGGAGCTGACCGTCAAGAAGGCCCTCAAGTACGCGGCGAAACTCCGCTTCCCGGCCGACACCACGGCACAGGAGCGCGAGAACCGCATAGACGAGGTGCTGCGCGAGCTGAAGCTCGACATCCACAAGGAGAAGAAGGTCACCTCCCTCTCCGGCGGCCAGCGCAAGCGCGTCTCGGTGGCCCTGGAGCTGCTCACCAAGCCGTCGTTGATCTTCCTCGACGAGCCGACTTCCGGCCTCGACCCGGGCATGGACCGCGATGTCATGCAGCTGCTGCGCGGCCTCGCCGACGACGGCCGTACGGTCCTCGTGGTCACCCATTCCGTGGCCGAGCTGGCCCTGTGCGACAAGCTCCTCGTGATGGCCCCGGGCGGCGCGGTCGCCTACTTCGGGCCGCCCGAGGAGGCGCTGAACTTCTTCGGCTACGACACCTGGGCCGACGTCTTCTCGGCCTTCGAGAACTACCGCGACTACGACTGGGCCGGCCGCTGGAAGGGCTCGCAGCACTACCAGATGTACGCAGCGGACATAGACGCCGTTGCGCCGCAGTCCGTACAGACGCCTCCGATGCAGGGCATGAAGCCGCCCAAGCCACAGCGCTGGGCGGGTCAGTTCGGGACGCTCGTGCGCCGCTACATGTCGGTCATCGCGTCCGACAAGGGCTTCCTGGCCCTCACGGTGATCCTGCCGCTCGTCCTCGGCGCGGTGAGCCTGCTCATCGACTTCGGCGACAACCTGCTGCCCAAGCCGGTCGACCCCAGGACCAAGCAGCCCGAGCCGAACAGCACGGCCACCACCGTCCTGCTGATCCTCGCGGTCGGCGCCTGCTTCGCCGGCGCGGCCAACTCAGTCCGCGAGCTGATCAAGGAACGGGTCATCTACGAACGGGAGCGCGCCACCGGTCTGTCCCGCTCGGCGTACCTGATGTCGAAGGTCGTCGTACTCGGCGTGATCACCGTGCTGCAGGGACTGATGGTCGGCGTCATCGGCTTCGCCAGCCGCGGACTGCCGAAGGAGGGCCTGGTCCTCGGGAGCGCCACCCTCGCGGAGCTGTGCCTGCCGATCATGGGGCTCGGGTTCACCTCGATGATGTTCGGGCTGATCATCTCCGCGCTCGTGAAGACGTCCGAGAAGACCATGCCGCTGCTGGTCATGTTCGCGATCGTCCAGGTCGTCTTCACCGGCTGCCTGTTCACCCTGCACGGCACTGTCGGCGTCAACGAGCTCTCGTATCTGATGCCGTCGCGCTGGGCGGTCGCCGCCGCGGGCGCCACGCTGGACTTCAACCAGGTCAACCCGCCCGTCAAACCGGGTGACACGACCGATCCGCTGTGGAATCACGCGGTCAGCACCTGGGGCCTCGACATGGTCGCCCTGATCGCCCTCGGCGTCGTCTGCGGCTTCCTCGTCTCCCGCTTCCTGCGCCGCCACGAGCCCGAGGTCATGCGCAAGTGATCACCGCCGTACGACGGCGAAGGGCGGCGCCCCGAGGGGGTGCCGCCCTTGTGCGTGGGAGAGGTCCCCGCGGCCTCAGTACGCGCTGTTCACGTTGTCCATCGAGCCGTACCTGTGGGCCGCGTAGTTCGCGGCGGCGGTGATGTTGGCGACCGGGTCGTAGATGTTCCAGGACGTGCCCGCGACGTGGTACGCCTGGAACGTCGGCGGGATGACCTGGAGCAGCCCCTTCGAGGGGATGCCGTTGATGGCGTTGATGTCCCAGTTGTTGATCGCGTTCGGGTTGCCCGAGGACTCCCGCATGATGTTGCGGTACAGGCCGTTGTAGCTGCCCGGGATGCCCTTGGCCCGCATGATGGACAGGGACTCCTTGATCCAGCCGTCCAGGTTGTTCGCGTAGCTCTTCTTGGGCGCGGCGGCCTTGATCTTGGCGCGGTGCGCGGCGCGGCTCGCGGCCTCCTTGGCCTGGCGCGCCTGCGCGGCCTTCTTGGCGGCGGCGGCCGCGGCGGCCTTCTTCTTCGCGGCGGCGGCAGCCTTGGCCTTCGCCTCGGCCTGCGCCTTCGCCTTCGCCTCGGCGGCCTTGTTCTGCAGCGCCTTGGCGGCGAGCTGCTCCTTGACGTCCGCCTGGAGGCCCTTGAGCTCCTCGGAGGTGTACTTCACGGGAGCCGAGTAGCCGGCCGCCTCGGAGGTGGTGGTCTCCGCGTTGCCCGGAACCGCGCTGAAGGCGACGGCGGCTGCGCCAAGGGTGGCGACTCCGGCGACGGCGATCTTGTGGCGCTTCGTCAGCGCGCGACTGTGACCTCGGGTGAAAGGGTTCTTGGGCATGCGGGATTGACCTCTTCGAATAGCGCGGAGGTCGCTCGCTGTCCGGCGGGGGACACGGGTGCTTCCGGCACAAACGCCGCGGGGCAGAACCCGCGGCGCTGAGCGACGTTGGCCATTCTTAGCTGGCGCAAAACACCCGGGCAAAGGTGTGACATACGACCCCGGGTAGTGGACCCGGGGAGGGCAAAACGGGACAGACTGGAATGTCTGCCCCGTTCATGGGGGAAGGCTTTGCCTCCTATTTCACTTAGTACGTGATGTGCGCCCTATGTGCGGGCTCACATCGTCCGCACAGCGTTCTCACCGGCAGTTGCGTGAGCAATGCTCTGCGTGAGGTCCCTCCTGTGGAAGCAGGAGATGCACGTCGCCGAACTCGTGCCACAGGTAGTGCCGGCGCAGGGCCTCCTCGTAACCGCGGTCGATCGCCGCCCGCCCCGCCACCGCCTCCAGCATCAGCAGGTGCGAGGCCTCCGGCTCGTGCAGCCCGGTCAGCAGCCCGTCCACCACCCGCACCCCGCGCTCGGGGGTCACGACGAGGTCCGTCCATCCCGCACGCGCGCGTACGACTCCGTCGGCCCCGGCCGCCGACTCCACGGCCCGCACGGCCGTCGTCCCGACGGCGACGACCCTGCCGTCCCCTGCCTTCACGGCGTTGATCAGCCGGGCGGAGGCCTCCGGCACCGAGAACCGCTCCGGATACGGCGGCTCGTGCGCCTCCGCCGAGGCCACCCCCGTGTGCAGCGTGACGGGCGCGAACTGCACACCCCGGCTCACCAGCTCCGCCACCAGCCGCGCGGTGAAGGGGCGCGCCGCGCTGGGCATCTCCGCACTTCCCGAACCGTCGGGCGACGGCAGCGCGAACACCGTCTGGTAGACGGACAACGGCTGGTCCCGCTCCGTGTAGGAGTACCGAATGGGCCGCCCGTGCTCCCGCAGCAGCCCGATCACCTCCCCGCCGTCCACCCGCGCCCACCACAGACGCTCACTCACCGCCTCCTCCAGGACCAGCCGCCCGTCCCCGGGCAGCCGCACCTCCGTCCCCGCGGGCCCGCCCGCACGCGCACGCGTGGTGCCCTTCCCGTCCGGGTCCCGCAGCTCGACCGCCCACCGCCCGTCGTCCCCGCGCGTGGAGAAGTGCACCACCACGCGCGCGTGCCCGATCCGCCCGTCGACGGCGGCGGCCAGCGTGGGGGAGGTGTTCACGACGAGCAGGTCCCCGGCCCGCAGCAGCCGCGGAAGCTCACCGAACGAGTGGTGCGACACCGCCGTCCCCCGCGACACCAGCAGACGTACGGCGTCCCGGTCGAGCCCCGGCCCGCGCTGCTCGGCGGGCACCCGCGCGGACAGCTCTCCGGGTACGCGCACGGTCAGTGTCATCGCCCCTCCAGCAGCGACGGAGCCCCGTACCGGCCGCTCACCGGCCGCTCGTCCAGCAACCGCAGGAACGCCGGCACCACACTCGCCGGCTCCGGCCGCGGCTCCTCGTCCTCCGGTACGGCCGCCGCGTACAGGTCGGTCGCCATGTCCCCGGGATCGACGGCCCACACCCGCAGCCGCGGCTCCTCCTCGGCCAGCACCGCCGCGAGGTGGTCCAGGGCGGCCTTGGAGGCCCCGTAGCCGCCCCACGTCTCGTACGCCTCGGCGGCGGCGTCCGAACTGACCGCGATCACCGCGCCGGCCGCCGCGGCCCGCAACAGCGGCAGCGCCTCCTGGACCAGGCCCAGCGCGGCCACGACGTTCACCTCCAGCGCCCGGCGCAGCCCGTCCAGCGGCAGCCCCTCAAGACGCGTCAGCGGCTCGGCGCCCAGCGCGCTCGCGTTGTGCACCAGCAGATCGACACCGCCGAGCCGCCAGGCCGCCGCCACCAGCTCCGAGCGGTGCCCCGGATCCGTGACGTCCCCGGGCAGGGCCGTCACCCGGGTCCCGTGCCCCGCGAGCGCGGCCGCCGTCTCCTTCAGCACCTCCGCCGTCCTCGCGTCGAGCACCAGGTCCCAGCCCCGCGCGGCCAGCGCCTCGGCGAGCGCCCGCCCCAGCCCCTTCGAGGCCCCCGTGATGATCGCTACCGGCATGACATCCGTCCCCTCGTCCTCCACGCCTCCTGATCGGCGTGCCCACACCGTAGGAACGCCGCCCTCCCGGCCGCCTCGGACGCGGGCCGCAATGCCACGAGGCCCTTCGCCCTAGGTCGTCAGCCCCAGCCGGGGGCCGTCCCAGGCCCGATCCGCGCTGTCACACCCCGCCCGTACTCTGAGGACATGAGTCAAGGCCCCCGGTCCGGCCTCGCCGCGGTGAGTTCCGCGCTGCTGGCCATGAGCAGGCACCTGGAGGTGCGCGACGTCCTCAAGACGATCGTCGCCTCGGCCCGCGAGCTGCTCGACGCGCAGTACGCCGCCCTCGGCGTCCCGGACGACCACGGGGGCTTCGCCCAGTTCGTGGTCGACGGCGTCAGCGACGCCCAGTGGAAGGCCATCGGCCCGCTCCCGCGCCAGCACGGCATCCTCGCCGCGATGCTCCACGAGGCCACGCCCGAGCGCCTCGCCGACGTCCGCAAGGACCCCCGCTTCGAGGGCTGGCCGTCCGCCCACCCCGACCTGGTCGACTTCCTGGGCCTGCCCATCCGCGACGGCGACGAGGTCATCGGCGCGCTGTTCCTCGCGAACAAGAACTGCAAGAAGCCGGAGGGCAGCTGCGGCTTCACCGAGGAGGACGAGGAACTCCTCTCGATCCTCGCCCAGCACGCCGCGATCGCCCTCACCAACGCCCGCCTCTACGAACGCAGCCGCGAGCTCACCATCGCCGAGGAGCGCTCCCGCCTCGCCCACGAACTGCACGACGCGGTCAGCCAGAAGCTGTTCTCCCTGCGCCTGACCGCCCAGGCCGCCGCCGCCCTCGTCGACCGCGACCCGTCCCGGGCCAAGGGCGAGCTGCACCAGGTGGCCGTGCTCGCCGCCGAGGCCGCCGACGAACTGCGCGCCGCCGTGGTCGAGTTGCGCCCCGCCGCGCTGGACGAGGACGGCCTGACCGCCACCCTGCGCACCCAGGTCCAGGTCCTGGACCGCGCCCACACCGCGCGCGTGACCTTCGCCGCCCACAACTTCCGCGCACTGCCGGCCGCCCAGGAGGAGGCCGTGCTCCGCGTCGCCCAGGAGGCCCTGCACAACGCGCTGCGGCACTCCGGAGCCGCCCATGTCGACGTGACACTGGACCGGCGCGGCAGCGGAGCCGTCCTGCGGGTCACGGACGACGGCAGCGGCTTCGAACCGAAGGCGGTCCGCCGCGCCGGCCGTCACCTCGGCCTGGTCTCCATGCGGGACCGCACCAGCGGGGTCGGCGGCACGCTGACCGTGGAATCGGCGCCCGGCAAGGGCACCACCATCGAGATGGAGGTCCCCGGTGGCTGACGCGATCAAGGTCCTGCTCGTGGACGACCACCAGGTCGTCCGCCGGGGGCTGCGCACCTTCCTCGAAGTGCAGGACGACATAGAGGTCGTGGGCGAGGCCGCCGACGGCGCCGAGGGCGTCGCGCGCGCCGAGGAGCTGAAACCCGACATCGTCCTCATGGACGTCAAGATGCCGGGCATGGACGGCGTCGACGCCCTGCGCAGGCTCCGCGAACTGAACAACCCCGCGCGCGTGCTGATCGTCACCAGCTTCACCGAACAGCGCACGGTGGTCCCGGCCCTGCGCGCGGGCGCCGCCGGCTACGTCTACAAGGACGTCGACCCCGACGCCCTCGCCGGCGCCATCCGCTCCGTCCACGCCGGGCACATCCTGCTCCAACCGGAGGTCGCGGACGTCCTCCTGTCCCAGGAGGAGAACAACACCGGGCCGGGCAGGGGAGGTTCGCTCACCGAGCGGGAGCGCGAGGTGCTCGGGCTGATCGCGGACGGCCGCTCCAACCGGGAGATCGCCCGTGCGCTGGTCCTCTCCGAGAAGACCGTCAAGACGCACGTCTCGAACATCCTGATGAAGCTCGACCTGGCGGACCGGACGCAGGCGGCCCTGTGGGCGGTTCGTCACGGAGTGGCCGGTTGATCCGTGCGGCGCACGGCAATACGGAGGGTTCCGCTCCGGAGTGAGATTCATACCGTCGTGGGAATGTCCCCCGAATGGCGCATCCTTCGGGGAGCCCCGCCGTTCTCCAGTGCGTGCTGCGGCGACTGCCGCGGCAATCGCTAGGAGGGCTTAGAAGTGAAGAACCTGAAGAAGGCAGCGGCCGTGACGATGGTGGCCGGCGGACTGATCGCCGCCGGCGCCGGTATGGCCTCCGCCACCGACGGCTCGCACGCCGACGGCAAGGCCGTGGGCTCGCCCGGCGTCGTCTCGGGCAACCTCGTCCAGGCCCCGGTGCACATCCCGGTGAACGCGGTCGGCAACAGCGTGAACGTCATCGGCGTGCTGAACCCCGCCTTCGGCAACCTCGGCCTCAACCACTGACGTCCCTCGCCGAGCGGGCAGTGACTTCGGCCTCCCGGGCGCACCACGCACCCGGGAGGCCGGTCCGTTCACCGCGGGAACGTCAGGGCTCTGCCCGTCAGCGAGGCGTGGGGCAGCCGGGCCATCGAACGGCGGGGGCCGCAGGTACGCAGATTTGCGGGACCGAAGAACCGTCGCTCCGACGAGACTGCTGAACTGCCAGGGCCGCAGCGCCGCCGAGTTGCCGAGCGGCTGAGGCCGCCGGGCCGGTGAGGCGCTGGGGCCGTCGAGCCGCTGGACCGCCGAGTTGCCGGGCCGGCGAGCCGCTGGGGCGGTCGAGCCGCCAAGTCACCGGGCAGCTGAACCGCTAGGGCCGACAGGGCGCCGAGTTGCCGGGCCGTTGCACTGTTAGGGCCGACAAGCCGACGGGCTGCTGGACCGCCGGGCCGACGAGTTGCCAGGTCGTCGAACCGTCGAGACCGCTGACCCGCTTCGCCGTCGAACCATCGGAATCGCCGGGCCGCTGATTCGTTGAGGCCGCTGGACGGCTGGGCCGACGAGTCGCTGGGGCCGTCGAGCCGCTGATTCGTCGAGGCCCCTGAACCGCTGGGGCCGAAGGGGCGCCGAGTTGCCAGGTTCTCGAACCGTCGAGACCGCTGACCCGCTTCGCCGTCGAACCGCCCGCGCTGCGGGGCCGCTGAACCGTCGAGGCCGCCGCCGGTCCGCCGAACCGCAGAACCGCCGAGGGGGCTGAACCGCTGGAGCCGCGAACCACCGGGGCCCAATCACGCAGCCCTCAAGTCACCAACCCCGACGTCACCCGACCCCCACCCCAGCCGGCCCCAGAT
>NZ_LJBR01000375.1 GCF_001282115.1 Streptomyces sp. NRRL B-24085
GAGCAGGAGGGGGAGAACGGTGAGCAGGCGGCGGGTGAGACGGGACAGCGAGCGGCGGGAACCGGCGGGAGCGGGGGCCGGGACGCCGACCGGGAGCGGAGCCGGGGCGGCGGCGGGGAGCGGACCCGGGGGACCTTCGAGCGGAAGCAGGGACACGGCGCACGTCGTCCTTTCGCGTCACACCCGTGGTGGGACACGGGGCATGGCGGAGGCAAGGCGATGCAGAGGGGACGAGGGAAACGTTCCCGCTCGGTGTGACGTTCAAATGTCCGGCAGCCGAAGGAGCGCGGGCGGGTGGGCGACACGGGAAGGGGCGGACCCCCGGAAACGGGTCGCCCCGGCACCCGTGGCCGGGTGCCGGGGCGAACTCGCGGGCGGGTCAGCCCTGGCTGCAGTAGTCGACCCAGCGGTGCGAGGAGATGTTGTTGTTGACGCTCGCACCGAACTGCTCCAGGCCGGCGCCGTACGTGAAGCGGTAGTTGCCGGTGGTGGTGTCCCACCAGCGGTCGCCCTGGCTGATGCAGGCGTGCGCGCCACCGGCGTTGGGGGCCGTGTACAGGTCGACGGCGTCGAGGCCGCCCGCGTAGCCGTTGTTCCAGATGTCGGAGGTCAGGTTGCGGCAGGTGCCCCAGTCGTTGGAGTTGCCCGACCACTTGCACTCACGGCCACCGCCGTACGGCTGGGTGTACACGTGCAGGAAGCCGTCGGCGGAGGCGAGCTGGACCGACTTGGTTCCCTGCGCGCCGGACTCCAGGGCGCTGGCGCCGGTGGCCGGGGAGAAGAGGACGGCGACGGCCGCGGCGGAGGCGGCGAGGGTGAGGACACGCTTGACGGACATGGGGGGTTCCTTCGTTCGTGATGAGTGATCGACAGGTGGTGCGAACCACGGACGGTGCCGTGGTGGTCTGTGGGGAAGGCCGCGCTCAGTCGCCGCGTGCCACGATCGCCCGGGCGCGGGGCAGCGCCTCGCGCCGGAGCCGGTCGAGATCGGCCGTCGGCCCGGGGTAGCGCCGCCGCAACTCGGCCCGGTACGCGGTGTCGAGGGACTTCGCCACCGCCGACAGGTCACCGGAGCCGGCGCAGGCCGCCTCGGCCGACGCCAGCCGCACTTCCCTGGCGTGCGGCCACTCCTGGTCCGGCCGGGTGGCCGCAGCGCGGGCCTCGGCGGGGGTCGGGTACGGGTGCCCCTTCGCCTTCATGCAGCGCGCCCACGGCTTGACGGCCGTCAGGTAGCGCTTGTCGGTGAGCACCATGTTCACGCGCATGCCGGCGAGGCTGTCGGTGACCCGGGTGGCCCGGAACCAGGCCGGGAGGTCCTTGTACAGTTCCCGTTCCGCCTCCGCCACACAGCCCCGGTCGCTGTGCGTGACCTTGATGCCGTTCGGAAGGCGGGCGGAAAGTCCTTGCGCCTGCGGCCCGTTGAGCGCACCGACCAGTTCGGGGGCGCGGTCGGCGGGCATGGACCGGAAGTACCGCTGGTTGGGGTCGCGCAGGGCCTCCCGCTGCCGTTCGCGGTACAGGTCGGTGCCGTAGCCGTGCCGGGCGGCCCAGGCCGGGTCGTCGACGACGTACGGGAACCGGCTCGCCCCGCCGGGCGCCGGGCGGTCCTCCACCCAGTACCGGTATCCGCGCTTCTCCATGCACTTCTTGATCAGGAGCTGCTCGGCGAGGTGGAGGGTCTCCTGCGGGTCGCCCGGGACGTGGCGGCCGGCGGCGGTGCCGGCACCGGGACCGGCGGCGGTCTGCGACGCCGTCGTACCGTCCGCACACCCCGTGACGGTCGCCGCCAGCAGTGCGGCGGTCGTGAGGAGCAAGGTCCGGCGTGGCATCGTGCGACTCCCTGGGCGCGGTGGAAACGGTGTGTGCCTTCGAGCCGTTGACGCCTCCGGAGCCCCGTCCGTATGACCCGTGACGCACATGAATTCCGGGCGCGGAAAATATCGGCGGGCAGTCATACGAGCGGCACCGGCCGACCGTCCCTCAGGTGAGGGGGCTCTCTGCGCACGGTCGAAATCCAGCCAACCGCCCTCTCCGGGGGAAGTCGGGAAGTGGGCCCCCGCGTGCCGGTGTCAGGCCCTGTCAGGGGTTCGCGGCACGGCGGCCGACTGGCCTGATCCGGCCACGGCCGCGCGAGTCCCGTCGTCCGCGGACACCGCCCGTCGATATCGTCGAACACGCATCCGTGGGGCGGGCGGTACGGCGATCGGGGAACGATGCTCCAGGTACGTCTTCTCGGTCCGGTGGAGGTGTGGGAGGGGGACCGGCGGGCTCCGCTCGGCGGGGTCAGACCCCTGGCGGTCCTGTCCGCACTCGTCGTCCACCTGGGCGAGGTGCTCTCCACGGAACGGCTCGTGGACTGCGTCTGGGACGAACAGGCGCCCGCGACCGCCAGCGCCCTCGTCGCCACCCATGTCTCCGCGGTGCGCCGCGCGCTGGCCCGCGTCGGCGAGGCGGAGGTGATCCGCACCCGCCCGCCGGGATACGTCGCCGACCTCGACCCCTCCCAGGTCGACGCCCGCCGCTTCGAGGAACTGCTCACCTCGGCCCGCGCCCGGGCCGCCGGGGGCCGGGCCGAGGAGGCCGCCGAGCTGCTGGCCGAGGCGCTGGGGCTGTGGCGGGGCCAGGACGCCCTCGAAGGGCTGGGCCAGTCGTTCGCGCGCATCGAGGCGGCCCGGCTGGCCGAACTGCGGCTGGTCGCCCAGGAGGAGTCCTTCGGCCTCCAACTGGACCTCGGCCGCGCGGACCGCGCGATCGCGCCCCTGCTCGCCCACGTCGCCGCCCACCCCCTCCGGGAACGGCCGCGCGGCCAGCTCATGACCGCCCTGTTCCGCACCGGACGGGTCTCCGACGCCCTGCGCACCTACCAGGAGGGCCGCGAGGTCCTGCGCGAGGAGCTGGGCATCGACGCCGGTCCGGAACTGCGGGCCCTGCACAAGGCCGTCCTCACGAGCGACCCCGCCCTGCTGGGCACCGGCACCCGGCCGTACGCCCCGTCACCGCCCGGCCCGGGTTCCGCACCCGCCGGCTCCGGCGCACCCGCCCGCGATCCCGCACCGGTCGGCTCCCGCCCCGGGCCGCCGGCGCGGGCGGCCGCCGACGCCTCGAAGGACCGGCAGCGGGCCGGCGACCGCACGGGGGCGGCCGGCACCGCACCGGCCCCGTCCCATCTCCCCCCGGACATAGCCGACTTCGTCGGCCGCACGGACCAGATCGACTGGGCCGTCGCCCTGCTGGGCCGCGTCGACGAACCCGGCCGCACCGCCCCGCCCATCGGGGTGATCTCGGGCCGCTCCGGAACGGGCAAGACCGCGCTCGCCGTCCACGTCGGCCACCGCACCGCCGAACTCTTCCCGGACGGCCGCCTGTTCGTGGACCTGCGGGCCGCCGACACCGCCCCGCTGCAACCCGCCGACGCCCTCGCCCGGCTGCTGCGCGCGATGGGCGCCGGACCGGAGACCCTGCCGAGCTCCGTCGAGGAACTGACGGGCCTGTACCGCACGTACACCGGCCACCGCCGCATTCTGCTGATCCTCGACAACGCCGCCGGTGAGGCACACGTACGCCCGCTGCTGCCGCCCGGCCCCGGTTCCGCCGTGCTGGTCACCAGCCGGCGCCGGCTGGTGGCACTGGAGGGCGCGGCCCACCTCGACCTGACCGTGCCGGACGAGGAGGAGGCCCTGGAGCTCCTCCGCCGGGTCGCCGGGACGGACCGGGTCCGCGCGGAGCCGGAGCAGACCGCCGAGATCGTCGCCCTGTGCGGGCGGCTGCCGCTCGCCGTGCGCATCGCCGGGGCCCGGCTCGCCGCCCGGCCGCACTGGGTGCCCGGCCGGCTCGCCGCCCGCCTGCGGGACGAGCGGCTCCGGCTCAACGAACTGCGCGCCGGGGACCTGGAGCTGCGCACCAGCCTCGAACTGGGCTACGCCGACCTCGATCCGCAGGAACAGCGCGCCCTGCGCCGGCTGGCCCTGCTCGACCTGCCCGACTTCGCGGCCTGGATCGCCGCGCCCCTGCTGGACATCGGCACGGAGGAGGCCGAGGAGGCCGTCGAACGGCTGGTGGACTGCCACTTCATCGACGTGATCGGCGTGGACGGCACGGGCCGCGGCCGCTACCGCATCCACGACCTGGCCCGGGAACACGCCCGCGAGCGCTGTCTGTCGGAGGAGAGCGCCGAGGAGCGGACCGCGGCCGTGCGACGCCTCGTGGAGTGCTGGCTGGGGCTGGCCGGGAAGGCCGCCGCCCGGGGCCCCGGCGGCACCGCGCGGTACTTCCCCCAGCCGGCCGCCGTACGGCCCGTCGACCCGCTCGACCCGCAGGCCGAGGAGGAGCTGCTCAGCCGGCCCGCCGCCTGGTTCGCCGCCGAGCAGGCCGGTCTGCTGGCGGCCGTGGAGTACTGCGCCGACCACGGGATGGACCGCGCCGCCCGGGACCTCGCCGGGGCGCTGATCGCGAGCTCGGTCGCGCTGTACAACCAGTTCGACGCCTGGTCCCGCTCGCACCTGGCGGCCATGGCGGCGGTGCGCCGCAGCGGGGACGGCGAGGGCGAGGCGTGGCTGCTCACCGGCCTGGGGCAACTGCGCTACGAACAGGACGAGTTCGAGGAGT
Source organism: Streptomyces sp. NRRL B-24085 (assembly GCF_001282115.1). GTDB lineage: Bacteria > Actinomycetota > Actinomycetes > Streptomycetales > Streptomycetaceae > Streptomyces. Next base: position 4,606 of record NZ_LJBR01000375.1, read on the forward strand.
CGTACGCCTACTACCGGGACGCCCTCGATCTGTTCGAGGACCACGACGACGTCCCGGGGGCGGCCCAGGCCCTCCTCGGCATGGCCACCGCCCGGCGTGAACAGGCCTGCTACCCGGAGGCGTTGGAGCTGCTCGGCCGGGCCCTGGAGGGGTACGCCCGCCTCGACGACCGGAGCGCCCGGGCCCGGGTGCTCTACGGCCTCGGCTACGTGTACCGGGAACAAGGTGACGACGACGCCGCCCGCGAGGTCTTCGCCGAGGCCCTGGAGCTGTACCGGGCGGACGACGACCGGCACGGCGAGGCGCTGGTGCTGCGCGCGACGGCCCTGTGCCACCGGGCGAAGGGGGAGTACGCCGACGCCGAGCGGCTGCTGCGGGGCGTGCTGCGGGTCTTCGAGGACCTCCACGACACGCTCGGCGTCATGTACACGGAGCAGTCGCTGGCCAAGGTCGAGCTGCGGCTCGGCCGGCTGGACGCGTCCCGCCAACGGCTCGGGCGCTGCCTGGAACTGGCCCGGGAACGGCAGGACCGGTTCGGGGAGGCCCTGGTGCTGCGGACGCTGGGGGAGTGGCACCTGGCCGCCGGCGACGCCGCGAGCGCGCGGGAGCCGCTGGAGCGTTCGCTGTCGCTGTGGGAGACGCTGCGGCTGCGGCTGTGGCGGGCACGGACGCTGTGGAGCCTGGCGGAGGTGTGGGAGGCCGACGGGGAGAGGGGCGCGGCCGCCGGGGCCCGGGCCGAGGCGATGGGCGTCTTCCGGGAGGCGGGGGCGCGGGAGGCGCGGGAGCGGGCCTAGGCACGGTCCGCCCGCCGGGCCCTGGCCGGGGTGCGGTCGATGCCGCTGCAAAATCCCTGGTCCGGCGCTTGCAGGCGATCTGCAGAGCATTTGCAGAGGACCACGCGACGCTCTTCCCGTGACAGACATCATCACGCTCGCGGACCCCAGGGTCGCCGCGGTGGCGCACGACGAGTGCGGGGAACCCCTCGTCGACCTGCGGGAGGAGGGGCAGTTGCTCCTCGACTCCCGGCAGGCCGACGCCGAGGGGAGCTACGCCCACCTGAGGGCCGGCGCGCTGGAGCGGCTCGTGCGGGCGCAGCGCCTGCTGCCCGCGGGGATCCGGTTGCTGGTGGTGGAGGGGTACCGGCCGCCCGACCTCCAGCGCCGCTACTTCGAGCAGTACGCGGCGACCATGCGGCAGGCTCACCCGGACGCGGCTCCCGAGCGGATCCGTGAGCTGGCGAGCGCGTACATCTCGCCGCCGGAGGTCGCCCCGCACGTCAGCGGCGGCGCGGTCGACCTGACCCTGTGCGACCGTGCGGGCCGGGAACTGCCGCTCGGCACCGAGGTCAACGCCACCCCGGAGGAGAGCGCGGGCGCCTGCCGCACCGCCGCGCCCGGCATCGGCCCCGAGGCACGCGAGTACCGGGCCCTGCTGGGCCGGGTGCTCACCGCCACCGGGTTCGTCAACTACCCGACGGAGTGGTGGCACTGGTCGTACGGCGACCGGTACTGGGCGCTGCTGCGCCGGGTGCCGGCCGCCCGTTACGGCCCCGCGGAGCCGCCCCGCCCGGCCTGACCACCGGAGCGGGACGGCGCACGACGAACGCCGTGAGGAATCACGCAAGGACCACCGCGAGGGACCGCCACGACGGACCACCGCGGGGGAACACCGCAAGGGGGAAAGAAATGCACCACAGCCACGGCACCTGTCCGCCGCCTCCGCGCGAGGCCGGCGACCGGATGAGCCCGGGGGACTTCGACGCGTCCTTCACGGCCGACATGCCCCGCCTGAGAAGACGCCTGCTGGCCCTGACGGGCAATCCGCACGACGCCGACGACCTGCTCCAGGAGACCTATCTGCGGCTCTCCCGGCGGGCCCGCTCCCAGAGCCTGACCCAGCAGCAGCACCCGTACGCCTACACCTGCGCCGTCGCCCTCAACCTGCTGCGCGACTCCTGGCAGCACCCCTCCCGCCGCGAGCGCACCACGGACGAGCTGCCGGAAGCCGGCTGGGACGGCGGACTCGGCTCCTACGAGGCCTCCGCCACGGCGCTCGCCCTGCTCGGCATGCTCTCCGAGAAGGAGGCCGCCGCGGTGATCCTCGTGGACCTGGAGGGACTCACCCACGACACGGCCGGGGAGCGTCTGGGCGCCCACCGCGGCACGGTCCAGCGCAACCGTCTGCGCGGCCTCGCCAAGATGCGTGCCGCCCTCCACAACTAGCCCGGGTGGCACACCTCCACGGGGGTGGGGTGTGCCATCCGCGTCTCCCGCCGGCGTCACCGGCATCCCGCTGACGCCCCTTCGACGAAGGAAGAGTCCCTTGCAGACCACCAGCACGCGCCGCCGGACCAGCGGCGCGATCCTGGGCGCCTCCGCCCTCGCGCTCACCGCGTTCTTCTCCGCCCCGGCCCACGCCGCCCCGGACGCCCAGGACGCCACCTGCGGCGTCCTCGCGCCCGGCGCCTCGGCCACCGCGCAGGCCGCCGTCGACGCGGCCTGCTCGCAGATCGGCGTCTGGTACAGCTGGGGCGGCGGCCACGCGGCCACCCCGGGCGCCAGCTACGGCTTCTACGACGGCTCCGACCCGGACAGCCTCCACGACGGGGAGCGCAAGGGCTTCGACTGCTCCGGCCTGATGCGGTACGCCTACTACCGGGCGACCGGCAAGGACCTGCTCAACGGCACCGCCGACGACCAGTACCACACCTCGCAGGCCTCGGCCCGGTTCTCCGCCGGGCAGGGCACCGCCCCGCTGCTGCCGGGCGACCTGATGTTCTGGGGCAGCGGCCACATCCACCACGTCGCCATGTACCTGGGCGGCGGACAGATGGTCGAGGCGTACGAGTCCGGCACCCACATCCGGGTCACCTCCGCGCGCACCGGCGGCGACTACGCGGGCGCCGTCCGGATCAACGGCTCCGGCACCCCGATCCCGCCGCCCGCCAACGGCGGCACGGTCTTCGAGACCTGGGGCACCGGCGTGCGCACCCACCGGTCGCCGAGCGTGGGCTCCGGGACCGTCGACACCTTCCCCGGTCCGACCCAGGTGTCGGTCCAGTGCCAGCAGCACGCGGAGACGGTGACCGCCGAGGGCTACACCAACGACGTCTGGGCCAGGCTCGCCGACGGTTCGTGGATGACCGTCATCTACATCAAGGGCCCGGCCTGGCTGCCCGGCGTCCCGGACTGCGGCGGCAGCAGCACCCCGCCGCCGACCGGCGGCAGCAAGGCGTTCCAGACCTGGGGCACCGGGGTGCGCACGCACAGCGAGCCCAACGTCAACGCCGCCGTGGTCGACTACTTCGCCCAGCCCACCACCGTCAACGTGGTCTGCCAGAAGCACGCCCAGGAGGTGACGGCCGAGGGCTACACCAACGACGCCTGGTCGAAGCTGACCGACGGCTCGTGGATGACCAACATCTACATCAAGGGCCCGGCCTGGCTGGACGGCGTCGCCACCTGCTGATCCCACCCCCCACCCGTCCGGGCCGGCCACGCACGGCCGGCCCGGACGGAGCCCTCACCACCCCGTGAGCAGCAGGTGGTTGAGGAGCAGCGCCAGCACGGCCTGCCCGGCGAGCCAGCCGCGCGCCCCCGTCAGGAAGGCGCACGCGGGCAGCAGCCACGCGGCGAACGGCAGCCAGATCCGCTCGGTCTCCGCCTTGCTCATCCCCGACAGATCGGCGACGAGCAGGGCGAGGAGAGCGGCGAGCACCAGCAGGCAGAGCCGCAGATCACCACGGTCCGACCCCCCGCTCCAGGGGCGCCGGGAACTGCCCGCCCAGCCCCCGTC
>NZ_LJBR01000376.1 GCF_001282115.1 Streptomyces sp. NRRL B-24085
CCCCCTCACCAGCTGCCCCACCTCGCTCCCCGTGATCGCCTCGGACGGCTTGCCGTCCACCCCCACCGGCACGTCTCCCGCCAGCATCACCCGGTGCATGGTGCGGGGAAAGTCGAGGTGGGCGTTGTCGCTGGGGGCCAGGTGGATGGTGGCCCGGTTGTCCCAGAAGGCGACGCTGCCCGGCTCCCAGCGGAAGCGGACCGTGTACTCCGGCCGGACCGCCTGTTCGAGGAGCATGTCGAGGATCGCCCGGCTCTCGGCGCGGGAGAGTCCGGCGATCTGCTCGACGTAGTAGCCGTTGACGTAGAGGATCCGCTCCCCCGTCTCGGGGTGGACCCGCACGAGCGGGTGCAGGGAGGCGACCTGGTGGTCCAGCAGGTGCCGGACGTAGGCGTCGTCGCCCGGACGGGGCTGGTAGCCGACGCCGAGCCGGTGCTCCGCCCGCAGTCCGTCGACGAACTCCCTTACCGGGCCGGAGAGTCCGGCGTAGGCGGCGGCGAGGTTGGACCACTGCGTGTCGCCGCCGTACGGCGGTACCGTCTCGGCGCGCAGGATTGTCGCCGCGGGCGGGTCGATCCGCGCCCCGTGGTCGCAGTGCCAGCCGCGCAGCAGGGTGTGCCGGCGGCGTCGCAGCCACTCCTCGTGCTCCATCCCGAACTTCCCGCCCAGCTCCAGGCGGTCGGCGGTCGTCTCGACCTCCGGGAAGTCCGCGGGTGAGGCGCTGCCCCGCTTGCGCAGGACGACGGGCTCGCCGAACCTTCGGGCGAAGGCGACATGCCCCGGGTGGTCGAGCTTCTGTCCCCGGAAGAAGACCACCTTCCACCGCAGCACCGCGGCCCGGATCGCGGCGACCACCGTGTCGTCGAGGTCGTCCGACAGGTCGACGCCCGTGATCTCGGCGCCGATGTGCCCGGCCACCGGGTTCACCTCGATGCCCGCGTCCCGTTCCGCCGTGCCCTTGTCCGTCGTCATGCGTGCTCCGTTGATCGCCGGCATCTGTCCGGGATCCGTGCCCCGCGGGGCACGTCACCCATGGTTGACTGCCCAGCGTGGACACGCCCGCAACTCCCCAGGAGCCCGGTGCCTTCCTCCGGCGGCTGCCGACGGGCGAACGGCTGCCCCTGCCCGCCGACTCGGTGACCGCCTGGGACACCTTCCCCTTCGAGGGGGACTTCCGGGTGAAGCGGCTGCGGCCCCCCGTCCTGCCCGAGCCGGACCGGGCCGGCGAGGGTGGCCCCGAGGAGTGCCGCACCTGTCTGAAGCCGGTGACGCAGGCCCTGTGGGCCGACGACCACTGGCGCCTCGACGAGGTCGGCACCGAGTCCCGGCTCCCGGCCGTCGTGATGCTGCAACCGCGCGGCCACCACGACCTGTCCGACCTCCCGGCGGAGCGGGCGGCCGAGCTCGGTCCCCTCCTCCAACGGGTGGAGCGGGCGGTCCTCGCCCTCGACGGCGTCGCCCGCGTCCACGTCAACCGCTGGGGCGACGGCGCCGCCCACCTGCACTTCTGGCTCCTCGCCAGGCCCGCGGGGCTGGTGCAGCTGCGCGGCTCCTTCCTGCCGGTGTGGGAGGAGCTCCTGCCGCCCGTCCCCGAGGAGGAGCGCCGCGAGGCCCACCGGCGGATCGCCGCCGCCCTGGCCGCGGACGGCGGCACCGCCCACGCCCTCACACGCTGAAATCCTGTATGACCACGTCCTCGACCGACGTGCGGTCCACGAGGACCCGGGGCCTCACCGCTCCTTGGCGCGCGGCCGACCTCGTCCCCGCCCGTCCGGTTGATCATTGCTCACCCCATCGGTGAGGCTGGGAGGACGACACAGTCAAGGGAAGGTCCGGACGTGATCAGCATCCCGACGCACACGCTCAACGACGGTACGAGGATCCCCGCCCTCGGCCTGGGCACCTGGCCGATGGACGACGCCGAAGCGGAGCGGGCCGTCGCCGCCGCCCTGGAGAGCGGCTACCGGCTCGTCGACACCGCGACGAACTACCGCAACGAGACCGGGGTCGGCCGTGGCGTGGCCGCCTCCGGGGTGCCGCGCGAGGAGGTCCTCGTGACGACGAAGCTGCCCGGCCGGCACCACGGCTACGAGGAGACCCTGGCCTCCTTCGAGGAGTCCCGCGCCCGGCTCGGCCTGGAGTACGTCGACCTGTACCTGATCCACTGGCCGCTCCCCCGGGTCGACAAGTACGTCGACTCGTGGAAGGCCATGGTCAAACTCCGTGAGGACGGCCTCGTACGGTCCATCGGGGTCTCCAACTTCACCCCCGCGCACATCGAGCGGCTGGAGAAGGAGACCGGGGTCCTGCCGTCCGTCAACCAGATCGAGCTGCACCCCTTGCTCCCGCAGGACGAGCTGCGCGCCTTCCACGCAGGCAAGGGCATCGTCACCGAGAGCTGGAGTCCGCTGGGCCGCGGCTCGGACCTCCTGGACGACCCGGCCGTGGCGGCCGCCGCCGAGGCGCACGGTGTCTCGCCCGGTCAGGTGATCCTGCGCTGGCACGTCCAGCTCGGCGCCCTGCCGATCCCGAAGTCCGGCGACCCCGAGCGGCAGCGCACGAACCTCGACGTGTTCGGCTTCGAGCTGAGCGAAGCCGAGGTGACGGCGATCGGCGACCGTGAGCACCGGCGCCTGGGCGGGGACCCGGAGGTGCACGAGGAGTTCTGAGCAGCGGGAGGGGTACCCGGGACCGCCGGAAGGAGCCGCAGGTGAGCGATCGACTGAGGGACTACCACGGCAAGCGGGACTTCGGGCGGACCCGGGAGCCGGCAGGACGGCGGACCCGCACGGGAGCCGCGCCCCGGTTCGTCGTGCAGATCCATGACGCGAGCACGATGCACTTCGACTTCCGTCTCCAGGTCGGCGACGTGCTGAAGTCCTGGTCGGTCCCGAAGGGCCCCTCCGACGTGCCCACGGACAAACGCCTCGCGGTGCCGACGGAGGACCATCCGCTGGAGTACGAGGACTTCGAGGGCGTGATCCCCGCGGGCGAGTACGGCGGCGGCACGGTGATCGTGTGGGACCGCGGCACGTACGAGCCGCTGAGCCACGACCGCAAGGGGCGTCCCGTCGACTTCGCGGAGTCGCTGGAGCGCGGGCACGCCACGTTCCGGCTGCACGGCACGAAGCTGCACGGCGCGTACGCGCTGACCCGCTTCCGTGCGGACAACTGGCTGCTGGTGAAGACCGCCGAGGGAGGGGCGCGCGGCCACGGCACACCGGATCCGCGCCGGGCACGCTCGGTGCGGACCGGCCGGACGCTGGCTCAGGTCGCCGACGAGGAGACCTGAGCCGGCGGATCCGCCGAACACCGCCCAACGGGCCTGCCGCGGCTCTATGTTCACAACGACACATGATCGCTGAAGAACACGAGCCAGGAGGCCCTCCGTATGCGCATCGCGCTCCGTACCGCCCTGTCCGGCGCGGTCGTCACCGCCACCGTCCTCACCGGCGGCACCGCACAGGCGACCCCGCCCGGCCCCGGAGTGACCGGCACGCTGGTCGCCCAGAAAACCGTGGGCGACACCGACTACGTCCTCCGGGAGATCACCGTCCCGCCGGGCCAGGCGACCGGCTGGCACTACCACGACGGCCTCGTCGTCGGGTACGTCAAGCAGGGCACCCTCAGCCACTACCACTCCGACTGCGCCAGCGACGGCACCTATCCGCAGGGCACCGTCGTCCGCGAGCCGGGCGGCCCCGGCGACGTCCACCTCGGCCGCAACGAGGGGGACGTCCCACTGGTCCTGGAGGTGCTGTACGTCCTCCCGCACGGCTCGCCGTACTCGGAGGACGTGCCGAACCCCGGCTGCTCCTTCGAGTGACCGCGCCGCTCAGAACCCGGGCGCTTCCAGGGACTGTTCGGCCCAGATCGTCTTCCCGCTGCCGGTCTGCCTGCTCCCCCAGCGCTGGGTGAGCTGGGCGACCAGCAGCAGCCCGCGGCCGCCCTCGTCGAAGGCGTGGGCGCGCCGCAGGTGCGGGGAGGTGGAACTGCCGTCGGAGACCTCGCAGATGAGGGTGCGGTCCCGGATCAGCCGTAGCTGGATGGGCGGTTCGCCGTAGCGGATGGCGTTGGTGACCAGTTCGCTGACGACGAGTTCGGTGACGAAGGAGGTCTCCTCCAGTCCCCAGGCGGCCAGTTGGTCGGTGGCGGCCTGCCGGGTCGCGGCCACCTGCGCGGGGTCGGGTTCGACGTCCCAGGTGGCGACCCGGTCCGCGCCGAGGGCCCGGGTGCGTGCGAGCAGCAGGGCCACGTCGTCGCCGGGTTCCTCGGGCAGTACGGCCTTCAGGACGGTGTCGCACAGGTCGTCGAGGGTGTCGGTCCTCGCGGTGAGCGCACGGCACAGTTCCTCGGTGGCGTGGTCGACGTCCCGGTCCCGGTCCTCCACGAGGCCGTCGGTGTAGAGGGCGACGACGGATCCCTCGGGCAGTTCGATCTCCGTGGCCTCGAAGGGCAGTCCGCCGACGCCGAGCGGGGGCCCCGCGCTCAGGGGGACCAGGCGCGCGGTCCCGTCGGGCAGGACGACGGCGGGCGGCGGGTGGCCGGCGGCGGCCGTGGCGAGGCGGCGCGAGACCGGGTCGTAGACGGCGTAGAGGCAGGTGGCGCCCAGCTCGGCGACCTCCTCGTCGCGGTCGCCGGAGGCGAGGTGGGTGACCAGGTCGTCGAGGTGGGTGAGGAGCTCGTCGGGAGCCAGGTCGACGTCGGCGAGGGTGCGCACCGCCGTGCACAGCCGGCCCATGGTCGCCGAGGACGGGATGCCGTGGCCGACGACGTCGCCGACGACGAGGGCGACGCGGCTGCCGGAGAGCGGGATGACGTCGAACCAGTCGCCGCCGATGCCGGCCAGCGAACCGGAGGGCAGGTAGCGGTGGGCGACCTCGACCACGGCCTGCCCGGGCAGGCCGCGCGGCAGGAGGCTGTTCTGGAGGGCCAGTGCGGTGGTGCGCTCGCGGGCGAAACGGCGGGCGTTGTCGATGCAGACGGCGGCCCGGCTGGCGACCTCCTCGCCGAGGACGGCGTCGTCGGCGCCGAAGTCGTCGGGGTGGGCGATGCGGACGGCAACCGCGACGCCCAGGGTGGTGCCGCGGGCCTTGAGCGGCACGGCGAGCAGGGAGTGGACGCCCTTGCGGTAGGAGCGGCCGGCGGGGGCGCGGGCGTTGCGTTCGGCGACCCAGCGCATGAAGTCGGGTTCGCCGGCCTGGCTGAGGGCGGCCCGGCCCTCCTTCACCGCTCGCGCGGGCGGCGAGGAGGCCAGGTAGATGTCCGTCTCGCCCAGGTGGACGGCGGCCTCGGGGGTGCCCTCGTGGGCGGAGCCGTGGGCGACGCGGCGCAGCACGATGTCGCCCTCCAGGACAGTGGGCGGTTCGTCCGCGCCTAGGACCCATTCGAGGAGGTCGACGCTGGCGAAGTCGGCGTAACGGGGCACGAGGAGTCCGACGAGTTCCTCGGCGGTGCGGACCACGTCGAGGGTGGTGCCGATGGTGGCCGCCGCCTCGTTCAGCAGAGCCAGTCGCTGCCGGGCCCAGTACTGGTCGCTGCTGTCGAAGGCGGCCAGGGCGACGCCGGTCGGCTCGGTCGAGCCGTCCTCGTGCAGGGGCCACATCTCGCAGGTCCAGGCGTGCTCGTGGTTGAGGGCGGGCGCGCCGGTGAAGCTCTCGTAGCGGGCGGGTCTGCCGGTCTCGGCGACCTGGCGCAGGTTGGCTAGGAAGCCGCGGCTGTGCTCGGCGTCCTCGACGGTGTCCGGGAAGAAGCGGCCGATCAGGGCTTCCTCGGGAACTCCCATGACCCGGCAGGCCACGTCGTTGAGGCGCAGGTAGTGCTGGCGGGTGTCGAAGACCGACATCGACATCGAGGCCTGCTGGAAGGCCTGCCCGGCCAGGGTCGACTCGGCGGGACCGGGGCGCCGGGCCGTGATCACGTATCCGGTCGGCGTGCCGTCGCCGCCCAGAACGGGGCAGGCGTCGAGGACGAGGGTGAGGAGGGAACCGTCGCGGTGCCGCAGTTCGACGGTCCCCTTCAGCGCTGTCACGGCCGATCGCGGCGGGTCCTCGGCGAGCAGGTCCCGCGCCGCGCGCCCTACGACCTCCTCGGCCGTGTGTCCCGTCAGCCGCCGGGCATCCTCGCTCCACCCCGTCACGACGCCCGCGGCATCGGTGACCGCCGTAGCGGAGACGTGCTCCATATCGTCCAGGATGGTCCCATTGTCAGACCGCATCAACCGAAACGGGGCAACCGTGCCCCGTCCGTCACGTGCGGTGGGCGCGCAGGGCTTCGAGGGCGCGGTCGGCGTGGGCGTTCATGCGCAGTTCGCTGCGGACGACCTCCAGCACGGTGCGGTCCTCGGCGATGACGAAGGTGACGCGCTTGGTGGGTGCCAGGGAGAAGCCGCGCCTGACGCCGAACAGCTCGCGTATCGTGCCGTCGACGTCGGACAGGAGGGGCATGCCGAGGGTGTGGCGCCCGGCGAACTCCTGCTGGCGTTCGACGGTGTCACCGCTGATGCCGACCGGCTGGGCGCCGACGGCGGCGAACTCCGCGGCCAGGTCGCGGAAGTGACAGGCCTCCGCGGTGCAGCCGGCGGTCAGGGCGGCGGGGTAGAAGAAGAGGACGACCGGACCGCCGGCGAGCAGGTCCGACAGCTTGCGGCTGGTGCCCGTCTCGTCCGGGAGCTCGAAGTCCTCGACGGTGTCGCCGCTCTCCAGCGCCTTGCTCATGCCCGGCCCCCGTTCTTGGCGATGCTGCGGGCCCACAGGACGAGCGGCACCTGCAACGGCAGCCGTCCGAGGGCCGCCGCCTTCTGGGGTGCGGGGCGGTGGCGCCAGTCGACGGCCATCTTGACGTTGGCGGGGAACACCCCGACGAAGAAGGCGGCGGCGGCGAGCGCGGCGGTCTGCCGGGTTTTCGGCACCGCCAGACCGGCGGCGAGCGCGAGCTCGACGGCGCCGCTCGCGTAGGTCCAGGTCCGGGGCTCGCCGGGCAGGGCCTTCGGGACGATCGCGTCGAACTGGCGCGGCGCGGCGAAGTGGGCGGCGCCCGCGGTGGCCAGCAGGCCGGCGAGCAGCAGGGGCGAACGTGAAGACCGTGGCACGGTTCCTCCTCCGGGGGGGCTGCCGCGCACATTACTGGACGGTAGCGGCGCCTCGTGCGGCGGCCTCCGTCCTCATGGGCAGCGGCGGTTGTGGGTGCCTGGGGTGTAGCCGAAGGAGCGGCGGAAGACGTCGATGAACGCGCTCGCGGAGGACCAGCCGCAGCGGTGGGCGACGGTCGTGACGGGGACGTCGTCGGCCAGCATGCGCAGGGCGTGGTAGAGGCGCGACTGGGTGCGCCACTGCGGGAAGGTCATGCCGAACTCGCGGCGGAAGAGCCTGCTGAGCGTGCGTTCCGAGGTGCCGGTCGCGGCGCCGAGGGCGGCGAGGGTGCGGGGGTCGGCGGGATCGGTGTGGACGAGCGCGCAGACCGCGGCGAGCCGGGGATCGGTCGGAGTCGGCAGGCGCAGGGGCTGCCTCGGCGAGGCGCGCAGCTGGTCGCGCAGAACGGCCAGGAGGCGGTGGCGCTCGGGGCGGTCGTCGGCGGGGTCGCGGGTGTAGGCGCGGATCAGCTCGCGCAGGAGGGGGCTCACGGCGAGCACGGTCGGGGCGTCCAGGCCGAGCGGGTTGTCGTCGGCGGGCAGGCCGACCAGATGCAGGTCGAGGTGTCCGTGGGCGCGGTGGGAGTGGACGGTGCCGGCGGGGACCCAGATGGCACGAGTGCCGGGTGCGAACCAGGTGCCGGCGTCGGTGGTGACCGCGAGGACGCCGGAGCCCGCGTAGACGATCTGGTGGTCGTCGTGCCGGTGGGCGTCGATGCGTGCGCCCGCGGCAAGGTGCTGGGCGCGGGTGGGCGCCGTCGGGGTGTGGCGGATGTTCGGCACAACTGGGCAGATTATCGGAAGCGGGCCAGTGGGCCGCCGCGCGAGGCTCGGTGCCGTGCCCAAGAACCGTTCCCTCACGCTGATGTCGCTCGGTCACGCCTGCGTGGACGTGTACCAGGGGGCCGTGGCCGCCCTGGTGCCGTTCTTCGTCGCCGAGCGGGCCTGGTCCTACGCCGCCGCGTCGGGTGTCGTGCTGGCCGCGTCCTTGCTGTCGTCCGTGGTGCAGCCGTTGTTCGGCGCGCTCACCGACCGCCGGGCGATGCCGTGGCTGCTGCCGCTGAGCGCGCTGACGGCGGGGGCGGGGGTCGCGCTGAGCGGAGTCCTGGGCTCCTATCCGCTCACCCTGGCGGCGGTCGCCGTGTCCGGCATCGGGGTCGCGGCCTACCACCCGGAGGCCGCCAGGGCGGCGCGGGCCGTCGCGTCCGGCGGCAACAGGGGGATGGGCTGGTTCTCGCTCGGCGGGAACGTCGGATTCGCGCTTGCCCCGCCACTGGTCGCCACCGTGATCGCCGGCGGCGGCCTGGACGCCTCTCCCCTGCTGGCCGTTCCGGCGGTGCTGGGCGCGGCACTGTGCGCGGCGGCGGTGCGCACGTCCCGGTCACGCCCGGTGGCGGGAGCGGCGGCAGGGCATGGCGGCAGGGACGACTGGCCGTCGTTCCTGCGGCTCTCGGGCGCGGTGGTCTGCCGGTCGGTCGTGTTCGTCGGGCTGAGCGCGTTCGTGTCGCTGTACGTCCGTGAGCGCGTCGGCGGCGGGGACGTGGCCGGTACGGCGGCGCTGTGCGTGCTGTACGCGGGCGGTGCCGTGGGCACGGTCCTCGGGGGCCGGCTCGCCGACCGGTACGGGCGCCTCACGGTGGTGCGCGGGGCGTACGCCCTGACGGTGCTCGCCGTGGCCGGGGTGGTGCTCGTCCCGGGTCCGGCGGTGTTCGCTCTCGTCGCCCTGACCTCGGCCGGCCTCTACGTGCCGTTCTCCCTGCACGTCACCCTCGGCCAGGACTACCTGCCCGGGCGGGTGGGCACGGCGAGCGGTGTCACGCTGGGCCTGACGGTGAGCGTCGGCGGGCTGGCCGCCCCGGCGCTGGGCGCGCTGGCCGACGCCACGTCGCTGCGGACCGCGCTGGTGCCGTTGATCGTCCTGCCCGCGCTGGGCGTTCTGCTGCTGCGCGGCCTGCGCGAACCCGCACCCGCCGAACCGCTGGTCCCGGCGCGCTGAGCCTCGGCCGGGACCGGACCCCTCACCTTCGCCCTCGCCTCCCTTGTCCCGGGCCGACGTCTCCGCGGCCGGAACCGCGTCCGGACGCTGACGCCCGCCGCCGGACGGCCGTCTGGTCCTGCCCAGGAAGGATCCGCCCCTGGCGCGTACTGCGTTCTCAGTAGGCGCGATCGCCGGCTGTGGTACGACGACGGGCGCACCGGACTCGGGAAGACTGGCGGTCGGACCGTGGACAGGGAACGGGACACGGTCCGCAGCGCGGACGGGGGGCAGACGAACCGCCCGGACGCCGGCCGGGTCGTGGCGGTCGCGACCCGCGGGCCTCGGCCATCATGGTTCCACGACGACCGGAGAGCCCATGAGCATCCCCTTGCGGCGCTACGCCGACGACCACGTCCGTACGGTCGTCGCCATCACGGCCGCGCTGCGGCTGCCCGGGCTCACGTTCGGCGAGGACCGCCCCGGCCCCGACCGGCCGGCCTCGGAGGGGCACCCCGGACTCCCCCTCCGC
>NZ_LJBR01000377.1 GCF_001282115.1 Streptomyces sp. NRRL B-24085
CCCCACACCACCCCGCCGCCTAAGCCCGCTTTGTTCAGGCCCTGCCACCCCCAGCACCCACCGCGCCGCCGCAACCCACGGCACCCAGCCCCGGGCGCCGCCGCCTCAGCCCGCCGTGTTCAGACCTTGGTCCATGTGTGCCGGTCTCTTGCCATCGCGTGCAGGGCCTCCACGTCCGCTGGTTTGAGGACGCCGCCGAGGCGGGTGAGGTCTTCGAGGTCCGTGTCGCGCAGGACGCGGATTCCGCGGGGCGGGAGGGTGACCGTGAGGCCAGAGGGGCCGACGAGTGCGAGGACCGGGTGGACCTCGGCGGTCAGGGCGTAGGAGGCGCGGTCGGCGTCGGCGCGGACGCGACGCAGCAGGGGCTGCGGGTCGCGGCGGCCGAGGGAGACCATCGGGTCGGCGACCGTCACCCGCTGCTTGCGGGCGTACAGCGTGTGCACGGCGAACAGTCCGCCGGGGCCGATCGCCAGATGGTGGACGCGGTCGCCGCCGGGCAGCGGGACGGAGTGCAGGGTGTGCCAGCCCGCGCCGTCGAGGCGGTCCAGCGCCTCGCCCACGGTCTGCTCGGCCTCCAGGGCGCGGCGACGGGGGTCGCGGCGCAGCCGGTGCCCGGGTCCGGGGTCCCGGTCCAGGGCGATCTGGAGGGCCTCGCCGGGCCGGTTGGGCGCCAGGTCGTCGTCCGGGTGAAGGGAGAGCCGGGCCAGTTCGGCGGGCGTCGGCACCGGGGGCGGGCCCACGGCCACCCGGCCGGTCAGGAAGGGCCCGAGGGCGTCGAGCACGTCCTGCCTGCGGTCCTCGCTCAGCAGGTTGATCCGGGCCGCCTCACGGTCGTACCAGGCGATGTTCCTGCCGTCCGTGAGGCAGACGTAGAGCCGCTCCTGACCATGGCGCCAGGTCGGTACGACGCGCAGTCCGCTCATGCACCATCACCCCATGGACCATGGGAACAGGCGGGGTGCTGCGCAGGCAAGAAGCCGGTTACCTTTGGGGTGAGTTGCCATGAGTTGCAGGGCTTGGCGCAGGGGCTTGGGGAGGCACTGTTGCGGACCCGCGGGAAGCAACCCGACGTACCGGCTCCGGACAGGGCGTGGGACGAGATCGTGCCCGGGCTGTGGATGGGCGGACACGAGTTCCAGGGCCTGTCCGGGCGACGGGAGTTCGCCGTCGTACGGGACGAGTTCGAGGTCGTGCAGACGCTGCTGCGGCTGCCCGGCCACGGCCCCGACCCCGGTGTCGAGCACCATGTGTGGCCGATTCCGGACGGCCCGCTGGACGGGACCCAGTTGGCGGGCGTGATACGCCTGGCGCAGGCCGCGGGCGACGCACTGGACGCGGGCCGCACGGTCCTCGTCCGCTGTTACCACGGCTACAACCGCTCGGGGCTGGTCGTCGCGCACGCCCTGGTCCGCAGGGGGCACACCCCCGACGCGGCGATCCGGCTGATCCGCGGCCGGCGCTCGCCGTGGGCGCTGCACAACGAGCTGTTCGTCGAGTACCTGCGCACCGGGCTGTCGACGGCCCGGCTGCTGGAGGAGCTGACCGAGTAGGGCCGCCCGGTACCGCCGCACGGCAAAAAGGACTTCCGTACGAATAATGTGTACGGGGCCGACGCCCCCGACCGGCCCCGACCCCAGGAGCACAGTGCCACCCGCCCGCCGCGCACCGCGTACGGCCCGTGCCGCAGCCGCCGTCGCCCTGCTGCTCGTGGCCGCGGCGGGCTGTGGCGACGCGGGCGACCTGGTGGGCGCGGGCTCCACGCCGACCGCGATCAGCCCCGACCGGCTGTGGCCGGACCTGACGCCCGCCTCCAGCCCGGCCTTCGAGATCGGCGAGGTGGACTCGCAGACCGTGGCGGGCGTCTCCGTGCCCGGCGACGACATCCGCACGGTGGACCCGGTCGCCCTCGTGCGCGCCGAGATCAGGGAGGACCCCGGCAGTTACGCCGACGGCGGGTACGCGGAGACGGCCCGCCGGATGGCGGACTGCGGGAAGCCGGGGGCGGCCGGGAAGAGGTGTCCCGTGCTGAGGCCGTACTACCGCGACCTGACCGGTGACGGGCACGAGGACCTGACGCTGGGCTTCCGGCAGTTGCCCGGCAGTGTCACCGCCGTCCGTGTCTACACCGTGGCGAAGCACCGGCTGGTGCGCGTCATGCACTGGGAGGACGCCGTCAGCGGGGTCGAGCTGGCCGGGCACTCGGTGATCATCCGTTCGCCGTCCGAGGTGGCCGGGTACGAGTACCGGCTCCAGTGGACCTGGGACCCGCAGCAGAAGTCGATGCTCCTCACCCACGACGAGATGCTGCGCACCGGCAGCCGGGCCCCCGGTGACCGGCCGAGCCCGGCGCCCAGCCCGTCGGCGAGCTCGCGATGAGGCTCGCGCTGCCCCGCTGGTCCGGCACGCTCGCGGTGAAGGCCGCCGTGTTCATCACCGTGATGTGCTGCGCCCTCGCCGCGCTGCTCGGGGTCCTCGTGCACGTCTCGGTGACGAACCAGACCGTCGGCGAGGCCCGGCACCTGGCATTGGACCGGCTGAAGGACGCGACCGAGGCGTACGAGGCCGGGGACACCCTGCGGTGGGACGCGGGCGTGGACCCGCCGGGCCTGCCGGGGTCGCTGCGGGCACTGGCGGTGGCCGGGGACCGCGGCACGATGGTCGGCGTGCACCGCGGCCGCCCCACGATGTGGGCGGCGGGCCCGGTGGACGGCGACCGGGCGCTGGCCGTGGGGGTCGACTACGCGCAGGGCGCGCGGACGATCGCGGGCCTCGACCGGGCGATCCTGTGGTCGTCGGCGCTGGCGATCACGGCGACGCTGCTGGTGGGGGCGTTCGCGGTGACCCGGGTGACGAAGCGGCTGGACACGACCGCCCGGGTGGCCCGGCGGATCAGCGCGGGCGACCTCGACGCGCGGGTCGGCGATCCGCGGACGAAGGACCCGTCGCGGCCGCAGGACGAGGTGGCCGCGGTGGCCGCCGCGCTGGACTCCATGGCGGGGTCCTTGCAGGGGAAGCTGCTGAGCGAGCAGCGGTTCACCGCGGATGTGGCGCACGAGCTGCGCACACCGCTGACGGGGCTGCACGCGGCGGCCGAGTTGCTGCCGCCGGGCCGGCCGACCGAGCTGGTGCGGGACCGGGTGGCCGCGTTGCGGACGCTGACGGAGGACCTGCTGGAGATCTCCCGGCTGGACACCGGCCGGGAGCGGGTGGAGCTGGACGCGGAACGTCTGGGCGCGGTGGCCGAGCGGGTGGTGCGGGCGTCCGGGACCGACACCGAGGTCGTCGTCGTACGGGATCTGGCCGTGGAGACGGACCGGCGGCGGCTGGAGCGGGTGCTGGGCAACCTGGTGGCCAACGCCCACCGGCACGGGCGGGGGCCGGTGTCGCTGACGGTCGACGGGCCGGTGGTGACCGTCCGGGACCACGGGGACGGATTCCCGCAGTACCTCGTCGAGCACGGGCCGCAGCGGTTCCGCACGGAGGGCGGGGCCCGGGGGCACGGACTGGGGCTGACCATCGCGCTGGGGCAGGCGGAGGTGCTGGGGGCCCGGCTGTCGTTCTCGAACGCGGAGGACGGCGGGGCGGTCGCGAAGCTGACGTTGCGGTAGGCGCTGCTCCTATGGCCCATCTGGAAAGGCGGCCCGTCCGCACGCCTCCTAACGTGGCGAACAGTCAGGTTCGCCCCTCAACGGAGGTCCCCCATGTCCCTGCGCTCCCGTCTCCCCATAGCGGTCGCCGCCTGCGCCCTCGCCGTCACCGCCCTCGCCACGCCCGCCGTCGCCGGTGACGAGTGGGGCGACGACGACCCCCAGAGCAGCTCCGGGAACCACCAGAGCCAGGGCCAGGGCCAGGGGCAGGG
>NZ_LJBR01000378.1 GCF_001282115.1 Streptomyces sp. NRRL B-24085
ACGCGGTGTGCAGATCCGCTGGACGGGTCTGGAAGGGGGGAGCTGGGGGTGGGGGAGGAACCCGGTGTCGACTGTGCATCGGCTGCGCTTGGCTGTTTCAGGCGGCCGGGGCGCGGGGCCTGGGCGAGGTGGGGTTGGCTTCGGCGGAGTGTGGGGAACATCGACCGGGGCTGGAACCGGAGCCACGGACCGTGTGAGCGTCGGGGCAGGAGCCCGGCGTCCGGCTGTGCGTCGCCGTCTGGGCGCTGTTCAGGTCGCCCGGTCGCGAGGGCCGGAGCGTGGCCCGCTCAGGCGGAGCCTCTTGGCGCTGCCCGGTGGCCGTCGTCGGGGCGGTCAGGTGCCCGCGTCCTCCGTGCCTGCCAGCTTGCCGAAGTCGTGGTCCGGGAAGGCGGGAGGTGTCGCCACGTCGAGGCCGTAGTGGTGGTAGAGCTGGAGTTCCTGGTCGGGGGAGAGGTGGCGGCCCACGCCGAAGTCGGGGGCCTCCTTGATGAGGGTGCGGTCGAAGGGGACGTGCAGGGTGCCGTCGACCAGTTCGCTGGGCTCCAGGGGGACGAAGGCGTCCCGGGAGAAGAGGCCGGTGCGTATGGCGGCCCACTCCGGCACGCCCGTCGCGTCGTCGAGGTAGACCTCGTCGACGGTGCCGATCTTGGTGCCGTTGCGGTCGAACGCCTTGCGGCCGATCAGGTTGCGCGGATCGATGTCGGTCTGCACGTGCCCTCCACTTGGTCGCAACTCATCCGAAGCGGTCGTAAGCACTACGAAAGAGCACATCGGGGTGCGCGGCCACTCGAAGACTCGTGCGGCGACCTCGCTGGTAGGCTTGCGAACGGCTGCTGACCCCGTGCGGGAGAGTCCTCCAGACACCACCGGAGGCGCCGAAGGAGCAAATCCTCCCCGGAATCTCTCAGGCTCACGTACCGCACGGACGAGGTCACTCTGGAAAGCAGGGCGGGTGTCGACGGCTTCCGCTCTCACCGACGGTGAAAGCCGGCGGCCTTCGGGCGGCCGGTGAAGCTCTCAGGTTGAGATGACAGAGGGGGAGGCCGTCGGGGTACCCGCGCCGGGGTACCCCTCGAAGGTCGCGTCAGACCAGGAGGCCTCCGCAATGACCGCCCACCGCATTCCGCTCGCAGAGCTTGAGCAGGGGATCACGTTCGAGCAGCGTCACATCGGTCCGGATCATGAAGCCCGGGCCAAGATGCTCGCCCAGGTCGGGTACGGCTCGCTCGACGAGCTGACCGCCGCAGCGGTGCCCGACGTGATCAAGAACGCTGATGCGCTGGAACTGCCCGGTGCGCGCACCGAGGCCGAGGTGCTGGCCGAGCTGCGGTCGCTGGCCGACCGGAACCAGGTCCTCGACTCCATGATCGGGCTCGGGTACTACGGCACCTTCACCCCGCCCGTACTCCTGCGCAACGTCATGGAGAACCCGGCCTGGTACACGGCCTACACGCCGTACCAGCCGGAGATCTCGCAGGGACGGCTCGAGGCGCTCCTCAACTTCCAGACCGTGGTCGCCGACCTCACCGGGCTGCCGACCTCCGGTGCCTCGCTGCTCGACGAGGGGACCGCCGCGGCCGAGGCCATGGCACTGTCCCGGCGGATGGGGAAGAACAAGAAGGGGCTCTTCCTCGTCGACGCGGACGCGCTGCCGCAGACCATCGCCGTGATCCAGACCCGTGCCGAGCCGACCGGCCTCGAGGTCGTGGTCGCCGACCTCAGCGACGGGATCCCGGCCGAGGTCGCCGGGCGTGAGATCAACGGCGTGCTCGTCCAGTACCCCGGCGCCTCCGGTGTCGTACGGGACATCAAGCCACTCATCGACCAGGCCCACGAGCTCGGCGCGCTCGTGACCGTCGCCGCCGACCTGCTCGCGCTGACCCTGCTGAAGTCGCCGGGCGAGCTCGGGGCGGACATCGCGGTCGGGACCACGCAGCGGTTCGGTGTGCCGATGGGGTTCGGCGGACCGCACGCCGGCTACATGGCCGTACAGGAGAAGTTCGCCAGGAGCCTGCCCGGGCGGCTCGTGGGCGTGTCCGTGGACGCCGACGGCAACAAGGCCTACCGGCTCGCGCTCCAGACGCGTGAGCAGCACATCCGCCGGGAGAAGGCGACCAGCAACATCTGCACCGCGCAGGTGCTGCTCGCGGTCATGGCCGGGATGTACGCCGTCTACCACGGCCCCGACGGGCTGAAGGCGATCGCGCGGCGGACGCACCGGTACGCGAACATCCTCGCCGCGGGACTCACGGCCGGCGGGGTCGAGGTCGTGCACGGCTCCTACTTCGACACGCTCACCGTGCGGGTGCCCGGGAAGGCCGCCGAGATCGTCGCCGCGGCGCGGGAGAACGGCGTCAACCTGCACCTCGTCGACGCCGACCACGTGTCCCTCGCGTGCGACGAGACCACCGCGCGGGCCCAGGTGGCCGCCGTGTGGAGTGCCTTCGGGGTCGAGGGCGACATCGAGGCGCTGGACGCGGCCACCGAGGAGGCGCTGCCCGACGCGCTGCTGCGCGGCGACGACTTCCTCACCCACCCCGTCTTCCACCAGCACCGCTCCGAGACCGCGATGCTGCGCTACCTGCGCCGGCTCGCCGACCGCGACTACGCGCTCGACCGCGGCATGATCCCGCTGGGCTCCTGCACCATGAAGCTCAACGCGACCACCGAGATGGAGCCGGTCACCTGGCCCGAGTTCGGGCAGCTGCACCCCTTCGCGCCCGCCGAGCAGGCGCAGGGCTATCTGACGCTGATCCGGGAGCTGGAGGACCGGCTCGCCGAGGTCACCGGCTACGACAAGGTGTCGCTGCAGCCCAACGCGGGCTCGCAGGGTGAGCTGGCCGGGCTGCTCGCCGTACGCGGGTACCACCGGGCCAACGGTGACGAGCAGCGGACCGTGTGCCTGATCCCGTCGTCCGCGCACGGGACCAACGCCGCGAGCGCCGTGATGGCGGGCATGAAGGTCGTCGTCGTGAAGACCGCCGAGGACGGCGAGATCGACGTCGAGGACCTGCGGGCCAAGATCGAGAAGCACCGCGACGAGCTGGCCGTGCTGATGATCACGTACCCCTCGACGCACGGGGTGTTCGAGGAGCACGTCGCCGACATCTGCGCCCAGGTGCACGAGGCCGGCGGTCAGGTGTACGTCGACGGGGCCAACCTCAACGCGCTGGTGGGCCTGGCCAAGCCGGGGCACTTCGGCGGTGACGTCTCGCACCTGAACCTGCACAAGACCTTCTGCATCCCGCACGGCGGCGGCGGTCCGGGCGTGGGGCCGGTGGGCGTGCGGGCGCACCTGGCGCCGTACCTGCCCAACCACCCGATGCAGCCCGAGGCCGGTCCTGAGACGGGCGTCGGGCCCATCTCGGCGGCGCCCTGGGGGTCCGCGGGGATCCTGCCCATCTCGTGGGCGTACGTCCGGCTCATGGGCGGTGAGGGGCTCAAGCGGGCCACGCAGGTGGCCGTGCTCTCCGCCAACTACATCGCCAAGCGGCTGGAGCCGCACTACCCGGTGCTCTACACCGGCCCCGGCGGGCTGGTCGCGCACGAGTGCATCATCGACCTGCGGCCGCTGACCAAGGCGACCGGGGTGAGCGTCGACGACGTGGCCAAGCGGCTCATCGACTACGGCTTCCACGCGCCGACCATGTCGTTCCCGGTGGCCGGGACGCTGATGATCGAGCCGACGGAGTCCGAGGACCTGGGCGAGCTGGACCGGTTCTGCGAGGCGATGATCGCCATCCGCGCGGAGATCGAGAAGGTCGGGGCCGGGGAGTGGGACGCGGAGGACAACCCGCTGCGGAACGCCCCGCACACCGCCGGGGCGCTCGGTGGGGAGTGGGAGCACGGGTACACGCGCGAGGAGGCCGTCTTCCCGGGCGGTGTCTCGGTCGCGGACAAGTACTGGCCGCCGGTGCGGCGGATCGACCAGGCGTACGGTGACCGCAACCTGGTGTGCTCCTGCCCGCCGCTGGACGCGTACGAGGACTGACCTGCCGTGAGGAAGGGCCCCGCTTCGGCGGGGCCCTTTTCCGTGGTCGTCGCCCACGGCGTCGAGGCGGATCCGGACGGTCGCCATGGCCTCGCCCGGGGGTGACGACGGTGACGGTACCGGGGAGTCGGTGGCGGATGCTCAAGGTCATGGGCAGCAACCTGGAGCGTGTGCCGCCCGTGTCGGGCGTGCGCGGTTCAGCCGGTGTGGACGCGGGGGCGGCGGGCGCGGTCGGGTTCCGCCTCGCGGAGGACCTCCCGGGTGACGGGAGCGACCTCGCCCTGGCCGAAGAGGAAGAAGCGCAGGAAGTGGTGGAAGGGGCTGCCCTCGGTCCACTCGAAGTAGATGTGGGGGGTGCGGCCGGTGACGTCACGGACGTGCAGGAGGAGGGCGGCCAGGGCGTTCGGGATGGAGGAGGACTCCAGGGTCAGGACGCGGTAGCGGCCGTGGAGGACCTCGCCGCGGACGGTCAGGCTCGCCTCGAACTCGGAGGGGTCGAGGACGGTGACCTCGACGAAGACGAAGTCCTCGCCGGGGATGTCGTTGTCGGCGCAGATCTGCTCGATCTTGTCGCGGTACTCGGCCTGGTCACGCTGGTCGGGTTCGTTGGCGATGAAACGGATCTTGCGGCTGGCGATGTCCCTGATGAAACGTTCCGCCATCGCGTCCAGCTGCACGCTGGTCACGCGCAGCTCGAAGGCGCGGGCCAGCCGGGAGAGGAGGGAGACGAGGATGATGCCGGCGATGAAGCAGGCGCCGATCTTGACGCCGTCGGGGCGTTCGATGACGTTCGCGACGGTGACGTAGAGGAACACCGCCGAGATGACCGCGAAGCCGATCGTCCAGCCGCGTTGGCCCGCCTTGCGGGCGGCGATGGTCACCGCGATCGCCGCCGAGCTGATGAGGACCAGGACGCCGGTGGCGTAGGCGCCGCCCTGCGCGTCGACGTCGGCGTCGAAGATCCAGGTGACCAGGAAGCCGATGAGGGTGAAGACGATGACCATGGGGCGTACGGCGCGGGCCCAGTGCGGGGCCATGCCGTAGCGGGGCAGGTAGCGGGGCATCAGGTTGAGCAGGCCGGCCATGGCCGAGGCGCCCGCGAACCACAGGATGGCGATCGTGGAGACGTCGTAGACCGTGCCGAAGACGCCGCCCAGGTAGTCGTGGGCAAGGTACGCGAGGGCGCGGCCGTTGGCCGGGCCGCCGGACTCGAAGTCCTTCTCCGGGATCAGGAGGGTGGTGACGAAGCTGGTGGCGATCAGGAAGACGCTCATGATCAGGGCGGCCGCGGTGAGGAGCTTCTTGGTGTCGCGGATGCGGCCGGCGGGGTGTTCCTCGGTGTCGCCCGGGTCGCCCTTGACGTGCGGCATGACGGCGACGCCGGTCTCGAAGCCGGACAGGCCGAGTGCGAGCTTGGGGAAGACGAGCAGGGCCACGCCGACCATGGCGAGGACGTTGCCGTGCTCGGCGGTCAGGGCGCTGGACCAGTCGGTGACGACGTGGCCCGCGGTGACGACGTGCCACAGACCGACGATCACGACGACGACGTTGAGGGTGAGGTAGACGCCGACCAGGGCGACCGCGACGCCGACGGCCTCCAGGAAGCCCTTGAGGAAGACCGCGCCGAGCAGGGCGACCAGGACGAGGGTGATCAGCATCTGCCGGCCGTGCAGGACGCCGGTGAGGTGGGGGTTCTCGACCAGGTGGGTGGAGGCGTCGGCGGCGGAGAGGGTGATGGTGATCAGGAAGTCGGTGGCGGCGAAGCCGAGCAGGGTCAGGACGAAGAGTTTGCCCTGCCAGAAGGACAAAAGGCGTTCCAGCATGGCGATGGAGCCCTCGCCGTGGGGGCTCTCCTCGGCCACGCGGCGGTAGACGGGCAGCGCGCCGACCAGGGTGACCAGGACGAGCACGATGGTCGCGACGGGGGAGAGCAGGCCGGCCGCGAGTGCGGCGATGCCCGGCTGGTAGCCGAGGGTGGAGAAGTAGTCGACGCCGGTCAGGCACATCACCCGGTACCAGGGCTGACCCCGGTGCGGGGGCTCCGGTTCGGCGTGCGGGCCCACGGGGCCGCCGCCCTTGCCCATGTCCGACAGACCCTCCAGCATCCAGGAGCGCAGACGACTCGGGGCAGGGTGCTCGGTGGTGGCCATCTCGGGGTGCTCCTCGGCGCGGCGCGGTTCGGATCGGGCCGCCTGTGCGACGGCGCGACCAGCGTAAGCGGAGAGTGACGCTCGGGCCTGTGAATGAAGGGCTCGGAGGCGTCAAACTTCCGTTAAGACTCGGTCCGTGGACGTCAGCGGCGGGAGACGGGCCAGGTCGCAGGGTCGCACGGCCTCGTCGGCGCTGCTCATGCGCGGGTCGGCGTGGGTGGACACGCAGCGTCATGTCGGGGCTCGGGTGGAAGTGGTGCGCCCTGGACGGCGGCCTACTGCGAGCCGCTTCGCGGGACGTGGTGAACGGGGACGGTGTCCCTCTTCGTAATGTTCGCCGTTGTTGCCGAATGTTTCGCGACCGCAAGCGCGTCTGGCGGCGGACAGCGTTGTCGTGACCCGGCCGTCCGAGGTTACCTCCGGACTTCCGTGCTCGGGGCCGCTCCGCTGCGGATCAACTGCCCCGAGCCTGACCGGCATGCGTCCCTCCGTGCCCCGATCCCCTGTCGCCGGGGTGTGTCCGGTGGGACGCTGAGCCCTGCCGGGGGAGTCGGCGGACCAATCCGTGAACATTCCCCGTGCACAGGGGGTTGCCACCGTTTAGTAGCTGTCTCTAGGGTGCGGCAGCAGCGAAGCTTTCTGGATCAACTCCGAAACTTTCGGACCGCAGGACGGACAAGGACGGCTCCGTCCCGTACCCAAGGAGCGCATCATGGGCGACCCGGCACTGTCCCGCCGTAATTTTCTGGCGGCGTCCGCCGCGGCCGGTCTGGGCATGACGGCACTGACAGGATGTGGCGGCGACTCGGACGGAGGATCGTCCGACGGGACGACCACGGTGGAGTGGTGGAACATCACCACCACCGAACCGGCGAAGAGTGTCTGGGCGGGCCTCGTCAAGAAGTACGAGGCCGCGAACCCCAAGGTCAAGATAAAGGTCGTCCAGCTGGAGAACGACGCCTACAAGTCGAAGATGACGGCGCTGACCGCCTCGGGGAAGCTCCCCGACATCTTCCACACCTGGGGCGGCGGCGTCCTCAAGCAGCAGGTGGACGCGGGTCTCGTCGAGGATCTGACCGAGCGGACCAAGCCCTGGTCCGACGGTCTGCTGAAGGTGACCAAGGAGCCGTACATCATCGACGACAAGCTCTACGGCGTCCCCTTCGACATGGGCATGATCGGCTTCTGGTACAACAAGGCGCTTTTCGCACAGGCCGGTGTCAGCGAGCCCCCCACCACCTGGGGCGGCTTCCTGGAGGCCGTGAACAAGCTGAAGTCGAAGAACATCACGCCCATCGCCCTCGCCGGCAAGGAGAAGTGGCCCGGCATGTACTACTGGGCCTACCTCGCGATGCGCACCGCCGGCATCGACGCCCTCCAGAAGGCCAGTGAGGACAAGGACTTCACCGGCGCCGGGTTCGTCGACGCGGGCCGCCACCTCAAGGAACTCGTCGACCTCCAGCCCTTCCAGAAGGGCTTCCTCAACGCGGCCTACTCCACCCCCACCGGCCAGGCGGCCACCGTCGGCAACGGCAAGGCGGCCATGGAGCTCATGGGCCAGTGGGCGCCGTCCGTGCAGGCCGACTCCGGCAAGGGCCTCGGCGACGACCTCGGCTTCTTCCCGTTCCCCGCGGTCGAGGGCGGCAAGGGCGCCATCACCGAGGTGTTCGGCGGCGGTGGCGGACACGCCCTGCGCCGGGGCGCCCCGCAGGCGGCCGTCGACTTCCTGAAGTTCTTCGCCTCGGAGGCCACCGAACTGGAACTGGTCAAGAAGACCAGCGTCCTTCCCGTGCTCCCGAACGCGGAGAAGGCCATGACCGACCCCAACCTCAAGCTCGTCCAGGCGCAGTTGAAGGCCGCCACCGGCTTCCAGCTCTACCTCGACCAGGCGTACGCCCCCGCCGTGGGCCAGGAGGTCAACGACAGCGTGGCCGCCCTGATCGCCGGCTCCAAGTCCCCCGAACAGGTCGCCCAGTCGATCACGCAGACGGCGAAGGAAGAGCAGTAGCCCGCGATGACCTCCACGTTCCTCGCAGACAAGCGGAGCGGTCCGGGCACCGAACTCCCGCCCCCGGAATCGGTCAGGGCCCGGGGGCGGGGCCGCCGGCGCGCACTGCACTGGCTCACCGCGGTCGGCTTCCAGCTGCCCGCACTGGTGCTGTTCGTCGGCATGGTCCTGCTGCCGATGCTGTTCGCGCTGTACGCGGCCTTCTTCCGCTGGGGCGGCTTCGGCATGCCCTCCGACTACGTCGGCACGGACAACTTCACCGACCTGTTCGACAACCCGGTCTTCCTGGGCGACCTGTGGCGCTGCCTTGTCCTGGTCGGACTCTCCCTCGTCATCCAACTGCCCTTCGCGCTCGCCATGGCCGTCCTGCTCAACCAGCGGCTGCGCGGCCGGGCCGTCTACCGGATGCTGTTCTTCGCGCCCTACGTGCTGTCCGAGGCGATCACCGGCGTGCTGTTCAGCATGGTCTTCGCCCCGGACGACGGACTCGCCGACCACGTCCTGGGCGCGGTCGGCCTCGACGGCCTGGGCGGGCTGTGGTTCGCCGATCCCTCGTACGTGATGGCGACGCTCTTCCTCGTCATGACCTGGAAGTACTTCGGCTTCCACATGATGCTCTACCTGGCCGGACTCCAGTCGATCCCGCGGGAGTTGACCGAGGCGGCGCTCATCGACGGGGCCAGTGCCTGGCAGCGGTTCCGCAACGTCACCCTGCCGCTGCTTGCGCCCACCCTCAGGATCAGCGTCTTCCTGTCCGTCATCGGGGCGATCCAGCTCTTCGACCTGGTCTGGGTGATCACCCAGGGCGGGCCCGACCACCACTCCGAGACGATGGCCGTGACCATGTTCCAGTACGGCTTCAAGCGTTACCAGGTCGGCTACGCCAGCGCGATCAGCGTGGTCATGTTCGGCATCTGCCTCGTCTTCGCCCTCGCCTACCAGCGGTTCGTGCTCCGCCGCGACCTCGAAGGGGCCACCACGACGATGAGGGGGAACGGCAAGTGACCAGCCGTACAAGGGCAGTACGGACGCTGCCGCTGCACGTGATCCTCGTGGTGGTCGGCGCGGTGATGATCGTGCCCCTGGTGTACGCCGTCCTCTCCGGGTTCAAGTCCACCGACGAGCTCTCCAGCAACCCCTTCGGACTGCCCAAGAAGTGGCTGACCAGCAACTACACCGACATCCTCGGCGGCGGCGACTTCTGGCGGCTGCTCGGCAGCAGCACGCTGATCGCGGTCGGCACGACCGTGCTGGTGGTCGCCCTCTCCGCGCTGGCCGCGTTCTCGTTCGCACGCTTCGCCTTCCGCGGCCGGGAGGCGCTGTTCACGCTCTTCACGATGGGGCTGATGTTCCCCTTCGCGGTGGCGGTGCTCCCGCTGTTCCTGCTGCTGCGCTCGCTCGGTCTGCTGGACAACCCGCTCGGCGTGATCCTTCCGCAGGCCGCCTTCGGCCTGCCGATGACGATCATCATCCTGCGGGCCTTCTTCCGGGAGATCCCCGGCGAGCTGGAGGAGGCGGCCACCCTCGACGGGTGCAGCTCCTTCGGCTTCTTCTGGCGGGTGCTGCTGCCCATGGCACGGCCCGCGCTCGGCACGGTCTCGGTGCTCGCCGTCGTCACGAGCTGGAACAACTTCATGCTGCCGCTGCTGGTGTTCACCGACAACACGTGGTGGACGCTCCCGGTGGGCGTGCAGCAGTTCCAGGGCCAGTACTCCGCCGAGTACGCCCGTGTCTTCGCCTATCTCGTCCTGGCGATGGTGCCCGCCCTCGCCTTCTACTCGGTCGCCGAGCGCCAGCTCGTCGGCGGTCTCACGGCCGGTGCCACGAAGGGCTGACGACGGCGCTTCCCTGTCCAGAACGGCTCACCCCACCCCGCACGTGAGGAGTCGCACCATGCGCAAGAACCGTCTCAGACTCGTCGGAGTGCTCGCCGCGGCCCTGGTCGTCACCGGGCTCGGCGCACCCGCCCAGGCCCACGGCAAGCAGGCCACCCTCGCCGACCTCGCCCAGCGGCACGGCCGGTACTTCGGCAGCGCGACCGACAATCCCGAGCTCGTCGACGAGCCGTACAAGAAGATTCTCGGCAGCGAGTTCGACCAGATCACGCCGGGCAACGGCATGAAGTGGTACGCCACCGAACCGGAGCCGGGAGTCTTCGACTTCTCCCAGGGCGACGAGATCGTGAAGCTGGCCCGGGCGCACCACCAGAAGGTCCGCGGCCACACCCTCGTCTGGCACAGCCAGTTGCCCGACTGGATCACTTCCCGCGCGTGGACGCCGGAGGAGCTGAGGCCGGTACTGAAGAGGCACATCCAGACCGAGGTTCGGCACTACCGGGGCAAGGTGTTCGCCTGGGACGTCGTCAACGAGGCCTTCAACGAGGACGGCACGTACCGCGAGACCGTTTTCTACAACACCCTCGGCCCCGGTTACATCGCCGACGCCCTGCGCTGGGCCCGGCAGGCCGACCCCAAGGTCAAGCTCTATCTCAACGACTACAACATCGAGGCCGTCGGGCCGAAGAGCGACGCCTACTACAAGCTGGCCAAGGAGCTGAAGGCGAAGGGCGTCCCGCTCGACGGCATCGGCCTCCAGGCCCATCTGGCGCTCCAGTACGGCTATCCCACCACCCTGGAGGACAACCTCCGCCGCTTCGCCAAGCTGGGCCTCGACACCGCGCTCACCGAGGTCGACATCCGGATGATCCTGCCGGCGACGGAGGAGAAGCTGGCCCAACAGGCCGACTGGTACGCCGACTTGACCGACGCCTGCCTCGCGGTGCGCCGGTGCGTGGGCATCACCGTCTGGGACTACACCGACAAGTACTCCTGGATCCCGGCGTTCTTCGAGGGCGAGGGCGCCGCGCTGCCCTGGGACGAGCAACTCCAGCCGAAGCCGGCGTACTTCGCGATTCGGGGGGCGCTGAAGTGAAGTAGGCGGCGGCCCGGTCGCGGGCCGGTACCGGGTGGCGTTGCCGCCCGGCACTGGGCCCCGGCCGGGCCCGCGTGCGTCGGAGGTGTCCGTCGGCTGATCGCCGTGCGCCCCCGGGCAGGGTCCGTCAGGACGGGCGCCGGGCCGGCTTCGACGGGGCGTTGGGCCAGGCTCACATGATGACGGTGGAGCGGCTCATCGAAGCCGATCGCGGTTTCGGCTCGGTCATGGGCGCGAGAGCCGTCCGCCGGTCATCACCCCGGCGGTGAGAGACGCTGCCGGCGACAGGCGGCTTCGCCGCGGATGGCGTCGTCGGCCTGGGGGCAGACACCGCCGTGACCCTGCGAAGTGATCCGACGTCATGTGCGGCCACCCCTCCCCGCGTCACCCCCTGCCCCGGTCGTCGGCGGAGCCGTGCTGGAGCGGATCACCAGTTCGGTGCCCAGTTCCACTCGGGGGGAGGCCGGGCGTTCGTCGCGGGCCAGTTCCAGGGCGGTGCGGGCGGCCAGCTTGCCCATCTCGGCGAGGGGCTGGCGGACGGTCGTGAGCGGGGGTGCCGACCAGCGGACCTCCGGGAGGTCGTCGAAGCCCACCACGCTCATGTCCTCCGGCACCCGCAGTCCACGCCTCCGCAGCGCCTCGATCGCGCCGAGGGCCATCTGGTCGCTGGCCGCGAACACCGCGGTCGGCGGCTCGGGCAGGCCGAGGAGCTTCTCGCAGCCCGCGAAGCCGGACTCCGCGTGGAAGTCGCCCGGCACGACGAGTGCCTCGTCGAGGGCGAGCCCGGCGCCTTCCAGGGCGGCGCGGTAGCCGTCGAGGCGGGCACGTGAGCAGAGCAGCCGGGGCGGCCCGGCGATCAGGCCGATCCTGCGGTGGCCGAGGGACAGCAGGTGCTCGGTGGCCGCCAGCCCGCCCGACCAGTTGGCGGCGCCGATGGTGGGCGCGTCCAGCGCGGGGGAGCCTGCCGGGTCGACGATGACCAACGGGACGCCGAGCACGCGCAGTTCGTCATGGAGGACCATGTCCAGCGCCGAGGTGACCAGGATGACCCCGCCGGAGGCTCGGGCCCGCAGGTTGCGCATCCACTCGCGGGCGTCGCCCGAGCGGCCGTGGATCGCGGAGACCACGGTGCCGACGCCCTCCGCGTGGGCGATCTCCTCCACACCCCGGATGATCTCCACCGCCCAGGGGCTGTCGAGGTCGTTGAAGACCAGGTCGAGCAGGGGCGCGCGGGTGCCCGGGGCCGCGGGACGCTTGCGGTAGCCGTACCGCTGGAGCAGTTCCTCGACCCGGGCGCGGGTGTGCGGGGACACGTCCGACCGGCCGTTGACCACCCGGGACACCGTCGGCACCGAGACCCCGGCCTGCCGGGCGATCTCCGTGATGGTGACTCTGCCCCGGGACGCGGCGTCGGTCTCGCCTGCTGTCACTTGTCCACCTCCGCGTCGGAGCCCCGGACGTGTCGGGCTCGAAACTTCCAGGAGTCTTCCGGAAAGGTGCGCCCATACACAAGGCGTCACGGGGAGTGATCGTCGGTGTACATGCGTCGGGGCCGGTGCGCAGGCGTCGCTGCGAGCCGGCCCCTCAAGGTCCCCGGGCGGTACGACGGCCGCCCGGTCGTGCTCAGGCGGCTGTCGCCACCGCGAGCGGGCGGTGCGGGGCGATGACCCGGCCGTCGGGCAGGAGCTCACCGGTGTCCTCGAAGAGCAGAACGCCGTTGCACAGCAGGCTCCAGCCCTGTTCCGGATGGTGCGCCACGAGGCGGGCGGATTCCCGGTCGGCGGAGTCGGCGGTGGGACACGGTGGCTGGTGCTGGCACATTGGTGGGATCTTTCGCTGTGTTGTGATCATGACGTCCCCCGTTGCGATAACTCGGTCCGAACCCAGTGTTGCCCTACGGGCGTCAATCCGCAGGGATTTCGCATCACCACTTCTTCACAGGTTGGAGACGCGTCACCCGGCTGGACGGTTCATCCCAACTGCACTGTCCCTTCGGGTGGTTCGAGGGGGCCGGAAAGGGCTAGTCCACCTGGAGAAAAGGAGTCGTACCCCGCTGCCCGGAATGCGGCGCGGGGTACGAGGGCCGGTCGTGATGTCTCAGGCGGGTGAGCCGAGCAGTGGGGCCGGTGTCACCCGATGGGTCAGGACCGGGAGGAGTTCGGCGGCCTGGTGCGGGCGGTGCGCTGCGATACCGGGCGGGGCCGGTGCCAGGGGGACGAGCAGATCGGTGGCGGCGAGACGGCCCGTGCCGGCGTCCGCCGCGCAGTCGCCGTGCAGCCACAGCGCGAGCATGTACAGGCCCGGGATCGACAGCAGACGCGGCTGGTAGGGCTGGGGCATCAGCTCGGCCTGGTGCAGCGCGCGCTCGGTGGACGTGATGTAGGGCCCCTCGAAGAAGTGCGAGAACGCCCAGCCGTCCGGGGTGAGCATGGTCTCGGCCGCGGCTACCGAGCGTTCGCCGCAGCGGATCAGGAAACGCCATCCGGCCAGCCTGGTGGCGGTGCCGTCCAGGACGTGCACGGGCAGCGGGAGCTCGGGGGCGACAGGTCCCTGGGCGCGCAGCAGGGAAGGGGTCCGCGCCTCGCGGACCGCGGTGGGTGAGGCGAGTGCGGTCAGGACGGAACGGAGTGCGGGTGCGGGAGCCGGGGGTACATGCAGCGGCATGGTGGGTCGCCTCTCATTCGACAGGCACGGTGGCGCGAGGGCGGGGGCGGACGACGCTGTCAGCTCAGGGGGTCAGAGA
>NZ_LJBR01000379.1 GCF_001282115.1 Streptomyces sp. NRRL B-24085
CTCCCCCGACCGTGAGATCCCCTACCCCCGGCCCGAGTTCGACGTGACGGTGGCGCCGGGTGCGGTGACGGTGACGGCCCGTACGCTCGTACGGGATCTGCTGTTGCAGGCAGACCGGCTGGATCCGGCGGCCCGGGCCGACCGGGGGCTGGTGACGTTGCTGCCGGGCGAGCGGGTGACCATCGGGGTCAGCGGGTGGCAGACTCCCGATCCGGACGCCGCCCGGTCCGCCCTGTACTGCCTGGAGCCCAGCCGATGACAGCCCAGCCGACCTCCCGCGTCACCATCAAGGACGTCGCCGCGCGCGCCGGGGTGTCCAAGGGGGCCGTCTCCCTCGCCTTCAACCAGAAGCCCGGGCTGTCGGAGGCGACGCGGGACCGGATCTTCCGGGCGGCGCGGGAGCTGGGCTGGGCACCGAACCTCACCGCGCGGACGCTGGCCGGGTCACGGGTGGACGTGGTGGGTCTCGCGATCTGCCGGCCGGCGCGGCTGCTGGGACTGGAGCCCTTCTACATGGAGTTCGTGTCGGGCGTGGAGAGCGTGCTGATCGAGCGGAACTGCTCGCTGCTGCTGCGCCTCGTGCGCACCGTGGAGGAGGAGGTCGGTCTCCAGGAGTCGTGGTGGCGGGGACGGCAGGTCGGGGGATCGATCCTGGTCGACTTCCGGTCCGACGACCCGCGTGTCGCGGCGGCCGAGAGGCTGGGGATGCCGGTGGTGGCCGTAGGGCATCCGTCGTTCACCGGGAACCTCACCTCCGTGTGGACCGACGACGCCACCGCCGTGACGGAGGCCGTGCGGTATCTCGCGGCGCTGGGGCACCGGCGGATCGCCCGGGTGGGCGGGGCGGCGGCGCTCGGGCACACGGCGACACGGACGGCCGCGTTCGACGAGACGGCGCGCGGGCTCGGCCTCGCGGGGGCCTGGCAGGTGACCACCGACTACTCCGGAGAGGCCGGGGGGCGGGCCACCCGGTCCCTGCTGACCGCGCCGCCGGCGGACCGCCCGACGGCGATCGTCTACGACAACGACATCATGGCGGTGGCCGGACTGTCGGTCGCCGCGGAGATGGGGCTGCACGTGCCGCGGGACGTCTCCCTGCTCGCCTGGGACGACTCCCAGCTGTGCCGGCTCACCCACCCCACGCTCTCCGCGATGAGCCACGACGTGCACGGATTCGGCGCGGACGCGGCCCGTACCCTGTTCGGAGTGATCACCGGGGAGGGACCCGGATCGCACCCGGTGCCCACTCCGGTGCTGACACCGCGGGGCTCCACGGCGCCTCCCGCGGTGTGACCTTCGCCGCTCCCGCCTCCAGGGGTGGGCAGTCACGTTACTCATAAGTAGCATGGGTCCTGAGCGCGCGCTCAGCGCATCGCAGCAGTGCAGATCCCGCATCTGGAGGAGAGCCATCGTGCCTCGTACCGTCAGGGACGTCGTCTTCGTCGACGGCGTCCGCACCCCGTTCGGCAAGGCGGGCCCGAAGGGCATCTACCACGAGACCCGCGCCGACGACCTCGTCGTGAAGGCGATCCGGGAGCTGCTGCGCCGCAACCCCGGTCTCGACCCCAAGAAGATCGACGAGGTCGCCATCGCCGCGACCACGCAGATCGGTGACCAGGGCCTGACCATCGGCCGCACGGCGGGCATCCTCGCCGGTCTGCCGCAGTCGGTGCCCGGTTACTCCATCGACCGCATGTGCGCCGGCGCGCTGACCGCCGTCACCACGGTGGCCGGTTCCGTGGCCTTCGGGGCGTACGACATCGCCATCGCCGGCGGTGTCGAGCACATGGGCCGTCACCCCATGGGCGAGGGCGTGGACCCGAACCCGCGGTTCGTGAGCGAGAAGCTGGTCGACGAGTCCGCCCTGTTCATGGGCATGACC
The DNA here is from genome assembly GCF_001282115.1 of Streptomyces sp. NRRL B-24085. GTDB lineage: Bacteria > Actinomycetota > Actinomycetes > Streptomycetales > Streptomycetaceae > Streptomyces. The sequence continues at coordinate 1,883 of NZ_LJBR01000379.1, forward strand.
GCGGAGAACCTGCACGACCGGTACCCGACGATCACCAAGCAGCGCGCCGACGAGTACGCCGTGCGCTCCCAGGAGAAGGCCGCCAAGGCGTACGCCAACGGCAAGATCCAGGCCGACCTGGTCCCGATCTCGGTCCGCCGCACCAACCCCGAGGCCGGTGAGACGGGCTGGGGCCTGGTCACCGCCGACGAGCCGATGCGCCCGGGCACGACCCTGGAGAACCTCTCCGGTCTCAAGACCCCGTTCCGTGTCCACGGCCGGGTCACCGCCGGCAACGCGGCCGGTCTGAACGACGGTGCCACCGCCTCGCTGATCGCCTCCGAGGACTTCGCCCGCGAGAACGACCTGCCGGTGAAGATGCGCCTGGTCTCGTACTCCTTCGCGGGTGTCGAGCCGGAGGTCATGGGCTACGGCCCGATCCCGGCCACCGAGAAGGCCCTCGCCCAGGCCGGCCTGTCGATCTCCGACATCGGCCTGTTCGAGATCAACGAGGCCTTCGCCGTCCAGGTCCTCGCCTTCCTGGAGCACTACGGCATCGCGGACGACGACGAGCGCGTCAACCAGTACGGCGGCGCGATCGCCTTCGGTCACCCGCTGGCCTCCTCGGGTGTGCGTCTGATGACGCAGCTGGCCCGCCAGTTCGAGGAGCAGCCCGAGGTCCGCTACGGCCTGACCACCATGTGCGTCGGCTTCGGCATGGGCGCGACGGTCATCTGGGAGAACCCGAACCACAAGGACGCCGGAGGCAGCAAGTGAGCACCACTGAGCTCTTGAAGGGTGCGGCCGAGCTGTTCCCGGACGAGGTCGTCACCCAGGCGCACGTACGCCACCTGGACCTGCCGTTCAACGCGGGGCGCTTCGCGCTCATCACGCTGGACAACGGCTTCGACCACACCAAGCCGACCACCTTCGGCCCGGCCTCGCTGGCGAACCTGAACACCGCCATCGACCAGGTCGAGAAGGAGGCGTCGGCCGGCGAGATCGTCGGTGTCGGCATCACCGGCAAGCCGTTCATCTTCGCCGTCGGCGCCGACCTCAAGGGCGTCGAGCTCCTCAAGGAGCACAAGGACGCACTGGCCATCGGCAAGGGCGGCCACGAGGTCTTCAAGCGCCTCGCGGGCATCGCGGTGCCGACCTTCGCGTACTACAACGGCGCGGCGATGGGCGGTGGCGTCGAGGTCGGTCTGCACTGCACCTACCGCACGGTCTCCGCGGCCCTGCCCGCCTTCTCGCTCCCCGAGGTCTTCCTCGGCCTCGTCCCCGGCTGGGGCGGCTGCACCCTGCTGCCGAACCTGATCGGCGCCGAGAAGGCCGTCTCGGTCATCATCGAGAACTCCCTCAACCAGAACAAGCAGCTCAAGGGCGCCCAGGTCTACGAACTGGGCATCGCCGACGCGCTGTTCGAGGGCGCGGACTTCCTGGAGCAGTCCCTGCTGTGGACGGCGTCCGTCCTCAAGGGCGAGATCGTCATCGAGCGCCCGGCGATCGACCGCGGTGAGGCCTGGGACCAGGCCGTCGCCAAGGGCCGCTTCGTCGCGGACTCCAAGGTGCACGGGGCCGCCCCGGCCGCCTACCGCGCCCTGGACATCATCGAGGCCGCCAAGAACGGCGACCTCCAGCAGGGCTTCGACGCCGAGGACCAGGCCCTCGCCGACCTCATCATGGGCGGCGAACTGCGCTCCGGCATCTACGCGTTCAACCTGGTGCAGAAGCGCGGCAAGCGTCCCGCGGGCGCCCCGGACAAGAACCTGGCCCGCCCGGTCACCAAGGTCGGTGTCGTCGGCGCCGGTCTGATGGCCTCCCAGCTCGCGCTGCTCTTCCTGCGCCGCCTGGAGGTGCCGGTCGTCCTGACCGACATCGACCAGGAGCGTGTCGACAAGGGTGTGGGCTACGTCCACGCCGAGATCGAGAAGCTGCTCGGCAAGGGCCGTATCAACCAGGACAAGGCGAACCGCCTCAAGGCCCTGGTCACCGGTGTGCTGGACAAGGCGGAGGGCTTCTCCGACGCGGACTTCATCATCGAGGCCGTGTTCGAGGAGATCGGCGTCAAGCAGCAGGTGTTCGCGGAGGTCGAGGCGGTCGCCCCGGCGCACGCGATCCTCGCCACCAACACCTCCTCCCTCTCCGTCACGGAGATGGCGTCGAAGCTCAAGAACCCCGAGCGGGTCGTGGGCTTCCACTTCTTCAACCCGGTCGCGATCCTCCCGCTCCTGGAGATCGTCCGCGGCGAGCAGACCGACGACGCCTCGCTGGCCACCGCCTTCGCCGTCGCCAAGAAGCTGAAGAAGACCGCGGTGCTGGTCAAGGACGCCCCGGCGTTCGTCGTGAACCGCATCCTGACCCGCTTCATGGGCGAGATCCAGAACGTCATCGACGAGGGCACCCCGGTGGCCGTGGCGGAGAAGGCGGTGGAGCCGCTCGGCCTGCCGATGTCCCCGCTGGTCCTCCTGGAACTGGTCGGCCCCGCGATCGGTCTGCACGTCTCGGAGACCCTCAACCGGGCCTTCCCGGACCGCTTCACGGTCTCCCCGAACCTCGCGGCGGTCGTCGAGGCGGGCAAGCGCGGCTTCTACGTCTACGACTCCGGCAAGCCGGAGCTCGACCCCGAGGTCGCCGCACTCCTCAAGCAGGGCGATGTCGTCCTCACCGAGGAGCAGGTCCGCGAGCGCGTCCTGGACGCCGTCGCCCAGGAGATCGGGCTCATGCTCGACGAGGGTGTCGTCGCCGAGGCCCAGGACATCGACCTCTGCCTGATCACGGGCGCCGGCTGGCCCTTCCACCTGGGCGGCATCACGCCGTACCTGGACCGCGAGGGTGTCTCCGAGCGCGTGAACGGCAAGAAGTTCCTGGCTCCGGGCGTGGCGTCGGTTCCGGCGTAAGCGTTCCGCGTACGACCATGAGGAGGGCCCCCGCCGCGGCGGGGGCCCTCTGTCGTACACCGGTGCACCGGACCGGGCCGGCGGGGGCTCAGACCTCCTGCCAGGCCGCCAGGGCCAGTCCCGGCTCGTCCTTCTGCCGGGCGATCCGCAGGTCCCCGTCAGGGGTCACCGTGGCGGCGGTGACACGGCCGTCCGCGTCCTCGGCGAGGGCCACGGCCGTGCCCGCCGGCACCTGCGGGCCGGACTCCGTCCACCACAGGCCCGCCGACTCCTGCTCGGTCGGACACGCGGCGAAGGCGACCCGGCCGGAAGCCGAACGCTGGGCGAGCAGGGTGCAGTCGTGGCCCTCCAGGGTGCAGCGCAGCAGCGCCACCGGGCCGGGCCCGGCCGCCGCCAGCAGCGGCACGGGTTCCGTGTCAGGACGCCAGGCGTGGAGCATGCCCTCGGGGTCCGCGAAGAACAGCGTGGTGTGCTCCTTGGAGGTGGGCAGCGCGCTGAGCGTGCCCGGCTCCACGCGCACCGGCAGCGGGTCGGCCGGGACGGGAGGGGCCCCCGCCTCCCCCGGGAGCCAGCGCAGAATGCCCGCCGGACCGGTGCCGTACAGCTCGACGCGGCCCGACTCCCCCGTCACGGCGGTGAGTTGCTCGTGCACGTCGGTCCCGCCGAGGTCGGCCCAGGCGTTCCAGCCGCCGCGTTCCTTCTGGATGAGGGCGCGCACGCCGTGGCCGCGGTCGCGGACGAAGACGTGGGCGCGGCCCTCCGCGTCGACGGCCACGGCGGGCGGGCCGGTGCGCGCGCCGGCCCTGTCGGGATGGCCGACCGGGTTCCAGTCGAGGGCGGCGAGGTGGACGCGGAAGTGCGTGGAGTGGACGAGGCCCGCTTCCTGGGCCTTGGTGGGCCGCCAGGCGACGAGGTGCGCGTAGCCGTCGGAGCCGTGTCCCACGGCGAGTCCGGGATGCAGGCGCTGGTCGCCGCCGACCTTGCGCCAGGGCAGCCAGGTGTCGCCGCCCGGGCGGCGTTCCGCCCTGCACCACACCGCCTCGTCACGGGTGGCGTAGACGCCGAGTCGGCCGTCGCGGGCGCGGATGAGCCAGTCGCCGTTCACTGTACGGACCATTGACACGGGTCCACTCTAATCCGGCGGCCGGCGCCGTCCTCGGGTGGGCCGGGCGTGGGACGCTGGGGGCATGAGTGACGTGCTGCTGGTCGTCGTGGATGCCGCGAACGTCGTCGGGTCGGTGCCGGACGGGTGGTGGCGGGACCGGCGGGGCGCGGCGGAGCGGCTGCGGGACCGGCTGGCGGTGGACGGGGTGCCGGGGCGGGACGGACCGCTGGC
>NZ_LJBR01000038.1 GCF_001282115.1 Streptomyces sp. NRRL B-24085
GGTCAGAGGCCGGTGGGCGGGGGCGGCGGATTGCCGGCCGAACTCGGCGGAGTTCGGGGCCGGTGGGGTGCCCTGCGGCGGCGGGGTGAAGGCATCGGACGCGGGCGAGGACATGAATCCGCTGCCGTGACTGGCGGATCCGGCACTCGACCCACCTGGTCCGGGGGCGCCGCCGAGGTGGCCGCTGGTGTCGTCGCGCGGGCTGGTCGGCGGGGGCTGTACCGCCATGTCCAGACCGCTCTTGATCGCCCCGCTCTCGGACGACTCGGTTCCGGAGCCGCCGCCTTGCTTGCCGGTGTCCGGCGTGGGGGTGGCGGCGATGTCGCCCGGGAAGCCGCCCGGCACCGCGTCCGGGCCCTGGGGTGCGGCGCCCGCTCCAGCAGCGGCGCCACCGGTCCCTGCGGTTGCGACCGCGGCGGCGGCTTTGCGCCCGGCGCGTTCGGCGTGCTGGCGGGCCATCTGCGCGCCGGCGCCGCCGGAGCGGTGCAGCGTCTCGGCGTCCGATCCCTCGGAGGCCGCCCAGTGCACGAACTTGAATGTCGCGTACGGGCACAACAACACCAACGCCAGGATGACGATGCCGGCCATCACGTCGGCCAGAGCGGCGATACCGTCCTTGGCCTCGGTCTTGCCCATGGCCGCGATCCCGAGCACGAAGATCACAGTCATCAGCAGCTTGCTGACCACGAGGGTGGCGGTGGCTTCGATCCAGCCCTTGCGCCAGCGCCGGGCGGCTTCCCAGCCGCCACCGGCTCCGGCGAAGACGGCGAGGGTAACCATGACGAGGATGCCGACCTTGCGGACCATCATCACGCACCAGTACAAGAAGGCGCCGATCGCGGCACCGATGCCGACGACGACCGTGACCAGCCAGCCCAGGCCGGAAAGGGAGGCGATCTGGCCGACCTTGACGATGCGCCGCACCGCGGTGGCGACGTCGAGGTTGGCGGCTTTGAACAGCCCGTCGCTCAACGCATCGACGACTTCGATGGCGACAGTGGTGAAGGCGATCGCGGTGAAGGCGAACAGCACGCCGGTGGCGGTGCCGGTGAACGCCTGGGTGAGGGCCTGGCCGTCGCGTCGGATCGCCGCGCGCACGAGTTGGGCGCAGAACGTGGCGACGAGGACGACCAAGCCGATCGGCAGGATCATCTCGTAGTTGTCGCGGAACCACCCGGCATTCAAATCGACCTTGGTGGTGGTGTTGACGGCCTCGGCAGCCAAGTCGGCAGCGGCGGCGGCGAGTTCGCCCGCCGATTTGGCCATCCAGTTGCCGATCGCTGCGCCAGGGTCGGAGGCGAATTCGACCGCGTCGCCGACCGCGCACAGTTTGTCCGCGAGGGGGAGGTCGCAGAAGCCCAAGGGGAGTCACCCCTCCTTTCTTCAGTGGGCTCGGGGCGTGTCAGGGCACTACGCGGGGAGCGATGGAGACCAGGGAGCAGTCGGAGCTCGGGCGGCACTGCACGGCGAGGGTGATCGAGCGGTCCTCGGAGGCGGCTCCGCCCTTCTTCCAGGCGATCTGCTGTTTGCCGGTGACGGTGACGGCGTAGATGTACGCCTCGGTGATCGCCGACGGATCGTCCGCCAGGGCCTGCTTGAACGCGGACGGGTAGTGGGCCTCGTCCACGATGGCGTTGGCGTACTGGTCCTGATCGGCCATCCGCGACCACAACACCGGATCCGGCACCTGCGCGGTGAGAGAGGACCAGTCGGCGTACTTCGTCTCCGACGTCAGCCATGCCTTCATCCCGGCGAGCTGCTGATCACGGCTGGTGGTGCGCGTGTCATACGACCACAACATCGCCGCGGCGGCCTGGGCGAAGGCGACCGGATCGGCCACCGCCGGAGGCTTCGCCACCGAACCGGCCCCGGCCGACGCCGTGGGACCGGCGGACGCGGAGGCGGTGCTGCTCCGCTCGGACGGAGTGGCGCTCTGGCTGTCACGGGTTGCGGTGCGGCCGGTGAGCAGGGCGACGATGGCGGCGAGAGTTAGCAGGACGGCGAGGCCGATCGCGCTGACCGTGATGCGCTGCCGGGACGACCAGCCGATGCCGTAGCCGGACAGGGAGGGGAATCGTTTCGGCATCAGTGGACTTGCGACCCCAGGGCGGAGAAGAACGCGATCACGCCGTTCGCGGCACCGAGGCCGAGAGCGGCGCCGGCCGAAACGACCGCACCCTTCTTGCCGTTGGCCTCGGCCTGGTGGCCACCGGTGTGATGGCCCCAGGCCCACACGCCGAGGGAGACGGCGAGCGCGCCGACCACGGCGACGATCGCGAACAGGTTGATGCTGTTGACCACGTTCTTCAGGACGGCGAGGCCGGGCAGGCCACCGCCCTTTGGGGAGATGCCGGGGTCGTAGGCCAGGTACTGCACGGTGTCGATCAGGTGCAAAGGGAGGCTCCTTGCGCGCGCCGAAGCCGACGCGTGGGAATCAATGAAGAGAAGAGGGGGAGGTGCCAGGCGGCGGCCTCGGGGAGGCGGGCCGGCAGCCGTGCGAGGTCCGGCCGAGCCGGTCGACGCATTCGAAGCGTCGTGGCGCGCGCGAGGGCACGGCGCTCGTGCCGAAGCTGGGATGAAGCCGCAACTTGGGCCGGTGCCGCTTCGACGGCGCTACGGCTCAACCGTTGATCCGGCTGTCGGGGCGCTCTACTTCGGGATCGGCGGGGTGGGCGCGCCGTTGCTGGCGTACGGGTTGGCGCACTGGTAGATCACGTAGCCGCGGATCTTTTGGTCGTCGGACTTGCGGGTCACCGTGCCCCGGGTGAACCAGGTCTTCTGGCTGGCCTTGTAGACCCACTGGTCGTAGGCGATCTTGTCGTGCCGGTAGGCGACGCCCAGCGCCGTGGCGGTCTTGGACGGGGACTTGCGTACCTTGACCGCGCTGCACGAGATCGTCGTGTGGCCGGTGTCATACGCCTGCGCCGTGGCGGCGGTGGCCAGGCCGCCGGCTGCGACGGCCAGTCCCATCGAGGCGCCCGCAAGGGTGCGCCGGACGCGGTGGTGAGGTATCACTCAGATACTCCGTGGTGTCGAGAGAGGGGGAGAGAAGTGGGCAGGTGTCGTCCTGCCGATGAGCCGTCTGCGGGGGAGTAAGGAGGCGGCCCAGGGGGATGGGGGCGGCGATCCGGCTCATGTGCCGTGCGCGGCTGTTCCCGCGCTGAACTGGTGATGCAGGCGGCAGGTGGGGTCTCTGCGCCCCGACTGGGGGTCAGATGACGCGGCGGGCGGCGAGGATGTCCCAGTCCGCCAGGGGGGTGATTCGAACTGGTTTTCCGGTTCGGGGTGCCTCGATCGCGAGTCCCGATCCCATGTAGAGGCCAACGTGTTCGGGGCGGGCGGCGCTGCCGCGGGAGAAGATCAGATCACCGGGCTTGAGCGCCTTAGAGGAGACGGCCTTGCCCTCGTTGATCTGGGTGTATGTGGTGCGGGTGAGCTGGATTCCGGCGTGCCCGTACGCCTGCTGGGTCAGCGAGCTGCAGTCGCAGCGACCCATCGGATCCGGGCCGTGCGGCGCCGTGCAGGTACCGCCCCACTGGTACATCGTGTCGAGTTGCTGCATCGCCCACGCGATCGCCTTGCGCGCCTTCGGATCAGCGTCCTTGGGGATCGAGTAGCCCTTCGGCACCGAACCTTCGGGGATGGTGCCGTAGCCGGAGCCGTCCTCGGTCGCCGTGCAGGACGCGGTACTGGGGGTGCTGTCCGTGTCCGTGCCGGAGGCGTCGGGGAAGGTGGCGGCGATTGCCTTCTGCAAGGCGGTCGCCAGGTCCTCCCAGTCGGCGTAGGCGTCGGGGTAGGCGGATCGCTGGACCTTCTGCGCGGCCTGGGTGACGGTCAGTTGCTGCCAGCCGGAAACCGCCAACAAGTGCGTGTAGAACTGGGTGGAGGCGTAGACAGGGTCGCGGATCTCCTCGGCGGTGCCCCAGCCCTGGCTCGGCCGCTGCTGGAACAGGCCCAGCGAGTCGCGGTCGCCGGAGTTCAGGTTGCGCAGCCGCGATTCCTGCATCGCGGTGGCGAGCGCGATGACCTGGCCCTTCTTCGGCACGTGAAGGCTGATCCCGGTTGCCACGATGGTATGGGCGTTGGGGACCTGCTCCTCAGGCAGGGTCAGGCCCTCGACGTGGACAGTCTTGGCGGACGCGCCGTTGAGGATCTTGGTGACCTGTTCGACGACGGCGTCGGTGTCGACGTCGCCCACGCAACTGAAGGACGAGTAGGTGGTCTGGGCGGCCTCGCTGGAGGAGGCCATCAGCATGGCCGTGCCGGCGAGGAGGAGAGGGGAGAGGACGAAGGCGCCGATGCCAGCGGCTACGCCCTTCAACCGGCGATGCCTCCCGAGCGGCAATCACGGTCCGGGGGCCGGTGTTCGGGCAGGGGAGGGTAGGGAGCTGTCACAAGGGGGTCCTTCGAAGGCAAGGTCCCGGCCGCGCGGCGGCAGAGGTGGAAAGGGCGCTGCGGCACGGGAGTTGAGTGAGTCGGGGCGTGTCTCGCGAGCGTTGAATTCAGCTCACGAGGCGCGTGAGTGTCAGGTCACGTGTACCGGGGCACGGGGAGTCTCCATGAGGGCACGGGCAGGGGATTGCGCCATCGGCGGTGTTCGCCGGGCAGTTCCAAAACAGTAAGGGCGGATCCCCGGTTGCCGAAATCGCGGGTGATCAAGCCCTGATTTCCGGGGCTGGGAGGCTGCGATGCGTCTCAACCGGGGATCGTGCCTTACAGTTTTGGCTCCTCCCCTCGCCACCCCACTTTCGTAGGTCAGCGGTGCCGTCATGCCCGCATTCGGCCTGCCCGGGGTTACGTGCGTGAGCCGGGAGGTATTCACCCTCATCTCGCCCGACCCGAAAATTGGGGCACCTCTTTGCCTTTTTCCCTACACCAGGGCGACGCGCTCAACGCCCTCGCTGAACTGCCGGATGGCTGCGTCGACTCCGTCATCACCGACCCGCCATACAATTCCGGTGGCCGGACTGCGAAGGAACGCACGAGCCGCAGCGCCAAGCAGAAGTACACCTCCGCCGACGCCGGCCACAACCTGCCGGACTTCACCGGCGAGAACATGGATCAGCGCAGTTACGGGTTCTGGCTGACGCAGATCATGACCGAATCGCACCGGCTCACCCGTACTGGCGGCACCGCGCTCCTGTTCACCGACTGGCGTCAACTCCCCACCACGACGGACGCGATCCAGGCGGCCGGATGGCTGTGGCGTGGTGTGCTGGCCTGGCACAAGCCGCAGGCCAGGCCCCAGAAGGGCCGCTTCACCCAAAACTGCGAGTTCATCGTCTGGGCGTCCAAGGGCGCCATCGACGCCTCCCGCAACCCCGTCTACCTGCCGGGCCTCTACAGCGCCTCGCAGCCGTCGGGCAAGAACCGGCAGCACATCACGCAGAAGCCAGTCGAGGTGATGCGCGAGCTCGTCAAGATCTGCCCCGAGCAGGGCACGGTGCTCGACTTCTGCGCCGGTTCCGGCTCGACCGGTGTGGCGGCTCTTCTGGAAGGCCGTGACTTCATCGGCGTCGAGAAGACCGAGCACTACGCGGCGATCGCCGCCGACCGGCTGACTGAGACCCTGCAACAGACCCTGAAGCAGGACGATTTCGTCCTGTCCTCCTGACCCGAGTCGACGGCTGGCCACGGCCGGAATTCCGCATGCCCGGATTCCCCTCCGGCGCCGCATGCAGGCGTTATAACACTGGATCCCCGGTTAGCGAAACCGGGAATCGTCCGGATTGTTGGAGCCGCCATCCCAGCCCATGGGAAGCGGCTTCGAGGAGGACCCTTTCGTGCCTGAATCCATAAACCCCAACGACAACGGGGAAATGGAACCGGTCCGGCTGCCGGACACGGATCTGGAAAGCATCGAGGCCAGCGTACGCAAGCTGCTCAAGCAGTCGGCGGAGCAGGCGAAGCAGCTCGACAGCCTGTCCACCGAGCCCGGACCGCGCGCGTTCGACGGCTTCGGCATGCCGGGATTCGCCGGCCTGCCGCTGCCGCCTGCCCCACCAGAGCCTCGCCCGATCCTGGAACTGGACGGTGAGGAGTACGAGGACGAACTCGACAGCCTCTCCGACTGGGTGGACGACTTCCTCATGCCCGTCTACGGCGCGGAGGTCACCACCGCCGCGCCGTGGTGCGCGCAGTGGCAGGAACACGACGGTGTCGTCGCCTGGCTCCATGCCCTATGGCTGGCCTATCAGCAGCACAAGGACCCCGAGGCAGGATTGTCGGGCCTGTTCGTCTGGCACCGGGACTTCCTCACCCACGCCATGGCCACCGTCCGGGCCCCAGGCGGGCCGCTGTCCGCATGCATGACCGACCCGGATCGTCACGCCCACCGCCTGCTGCCCGGCCCCAAACCCTCCACACGGGCGGCGAGTTCCCGGGCCGACGGATCGGAGAGGGTCGGCGAGCCGGGCCAGGCCGCAGCATGAGTGGCCCCGAACCCCGGCCGGCCTTCGGCCTGTCCTTCGACCCTCGCGCGCTGACCGACCTGCTCCAGGCCCCCGCCGACATCCGCGACCTGTCCCTCGACCAGCTCCAGAAGGTCGTCAACGCCCAACTGTTCGGCGGCAAGCTGACCGAGGAACTGACCGGGTACCGCAAGATCTACGTCGATCACCGCAACGCCTGGCGCATCGTCTACGCCCAGCGCCCGGCCCCGCCTGGCGCGTCCCACCGCACCGAGATCCACGTCGTCGCCGTACGCCCCCGCGCCCGGCACGACGTGTATGAGACCGCCCGGGCCCGTCTCGGCATCACCCGCCGCCCGACCGGCGCCCGCACCCACGCCGCCCGCGCCCGCTCCCCGCAACTGGACGCCCAACGGCCGCCGATCCCCAAGCCGGGCCCGTCCCCGTACACGATGCCCGGCCTCCCCCAACCCGCATCCACCATCCCGAAGGGCCCCACCCGTTGACCCGTCTCCCCTTCATCCTCGACCGCGTCAGCGACGTGCTCGCCGTCGAGCCGCCGAAGGCCAACCAGCATCACCTGCTCATCCTGGACATCGCCGAGATGTGCCACGACCTTGACGAGCAGCTCGACGCCCTCGTCGGTGACCACGCCGACGGTGTCCTGGCCATCGCAGAGCCCGAGCGGTTCACCCGTCTCCTCGCCGAGCGGCTCTCCCTCGAAGTCCAGCTGACCCAGGCGGTGTCCCAGTCCTGCTGCTGCGCCACCGAGACCGCCAGCACCGACAACCCGGAGGACAACGCGGAGGGCGAGCCGGGCGGGCCGGGCCGGCCAGAAACCATCGTGCATGCCTGCCTCGACGCCTTCGCCGCCGCCGGAGACCCGCCCGCGCTGCCGGCAGCCGACATCGTCGACCACCTGCGCGCGCTGCCCGGCAGTGCCGAAGGACCCAACCCTTACGTCCACCTCACCCAGGGCCACCTCGCCCGTCTCCTGGCCGTGCACACCGTCCACCCCTGCTCGCTGTCGGACGGCCGGGGCAAGGGGTACCGGCGCAGTGCCCTGACGATCGCGCTGTACGGCTACCCCTGCTGAGCCACCCGACGCTCTCCACGATCCGCCGAGGGAGCGAGGCGGACTGGCATCTCATCGACGCCTTCCACCGGGGCTGCTGTCCGGAGAGCCTGCTGCGCCGCTGGGGCCGGAGCAGGATCACCCGGCGCGATATTTCCCGGCTGCTGGCCCACAGCACGATCTGGATCGGTCTGGACGCCGACGGCGCTCCGCTCGGGATCGTCTCGGCCGGGTTCGTCAGTCGGGAAGCGGGTGTCGTCGATCTCGGACTACAGGTCGCCGACGCCCATCAGCGCCGCGGCATCGGCACCCTGCTGGCCCGGCACGCCGCCGACCACGCCCGACGCCGCGGCGCCCACACGCTGACCGCGTACCTCCACGCCGCCAACACGCCGATGCTGCGCCTCCTCGATCGCCTCGGCCCGGCCGCGCACACGCGTCACGGCACGTACCTGGACGTCCGCATCCTCCTCGGCGAGAGGCCCACCACAGGACGGCGGCCCTGATCGCCTCCTCCAGACGAAACCACCCCACCCATGCCCTCTCATCCCGCACGCGCGTCCGCGAAGCAGGCGCTCACGCAGTTCGATCTCCGCATCGAGGCAGCGATCGGCCACAGCATCGATCAGCTGTGGCAGCACCGCGGCCGTAACCTCCTCGACGAGCCGAGCACCTGCCTGGCCGACGCCCACCGTGCTCTGGTCCAGGCCGAACAGGCCGTCACGTTCTACCGGGTTCAGCTCCGGCGGTTGGCCTCCGACGAGTTCGCCGTCGACCAGGCGCTGTTCACGCGGATCAACCGCACCGTTGCCGCGCTCAAGGAGGCTGCGGCGACCCGCGACCAGCGCGAGACCCAGGTCAAGGCGGCGCTGGAATCCGTCGAAGCCGCCACCCGCACGCGCGGAGCAGGTGGCGGGCCGGAGCTTCCGGCACCGGACCAGGCAGCCCTGCTGGCGATCGCCCAGGGCGCCAAACTGCGCGAACACCTTCTCACCCAGCGCCTGTCGGTCGTGACCGCCTCCGGTGTCCGTATCGCCTACAGCCACCTCCAGCGGTTCGAGGCAGCCGGTCTCGTCGTGCGCGACGAGGCCCATCCGTTGCACGCCGGGCAGCCAGTCACCCTCACCGATGCCGGCCGCGCCCTCCTGGCCTCACGCCGCGTGCCCGCCCCGCCGGTGCAGCGGGCCGGAGCCTGGCCGGTCTCCTCCGCGCCGCGCCGCTGACATCTCCGGCGCGGCGCGAGGACAGCCGATTCTTCCCCCTGATCGACCCGAAAGCACCTATGCCCTCACACCCCCCGGACTTCCGCCTCAGCGGCTACCAGGCCGTCAACGACCGCGTTGACGACCAGTTCTGGCAGCACATCGGCATCGAGGAGGACCAGCTCACCGTCCTGGCCGAGCACCACACCAGCGACGGCCGGAGCAGCTTCTTCGTCCTGCACAACGGGGCCGTCACCTGGGGGATCCCGGGTGAACCCCAACTCGTCGCCCTTTACCTCCAGCGCGACACCGTCGCGCGGACCTTCCGCTTCGACCATGCGGAACTGCCCCTGCCGGTGATGGCCCAGTCCTGGCTGATCGCCCGGGGTTGCCCCGAGGAGAAGATCCTTCTGCCCGAGCGCCTGGGCGGGACACCCTCCGACGACGCCACCCGGGCCCTGGAGGCGCGGCTGCGCGGCGACGGCGACCACTTCGCCCTGCTGACCAGCTACACCCGGGACGACGAGCCCTTCCAGACCACGGTGCTGCTGCGGGCGCTGGACGAGCGGGTGCCCCTGCCGTTCCGGGTGCTGCTGGAAGAAGTCGACACCGACACCTGGACACGCACCCTGCGCGAAGGCGGCTTCGCCACCTTCGAGGCCGCGACGACGTGGCGGGAAGCGCACTGGAGCGGCGAGGACGTCCCACTGCCCACCACGTCACCGACCACCCGCCACAGCACGCCGCCCGCGGCAGCGGCGAGCGCCGTGCCACCGTCGCCGCGTCGGCCCGGCCGCTGAAACCCAAGAACTCAATTCCGTGCCGCCGGATTTCCGGACAGCTGCACCGATTCTGCTCCGGCGGTAGCGGAACATAGCACCCCATCCCCGGTTAGCGAAACCGGGGATTCTCTGGACTCTTTAATCCAGCCCGCACGGCAACTGCCCGGGCTGCATTGCCATTTCCTCCCTCACTGACATGGAGCCCAATTCCCATGCGCTCAACTCGAATAGTCGTCTCCGCCGCTGTCCTCGGCGCCCTCGCTCTGCCGCTGGTCTCCGCAACGGCTGCGAGCGCCACGCCCGCCCAGGCGCCGGCATCTCTGGTCACCACGTCGTGTACTGATCCGGGACCGTGGGTGATCGCCACCAAGGCCGTCACCATCCGCTCCAAGGCATCTGCCAAGTCCACCGCGGTCGGAATCCTCTACAAGGGCCACAAGTTCACCGTCCACAAGACCAGCGGAAAGTGGCGCTACATCACCGACAAGACCACCGGCGTCAAGGGATGGGTGTCCGCCAAGTACGTCTACCGCACTGTCGGCATGTGCCTGGACTAATCCGCCCACCGGAGCGTCGAAGTCGATTCTGAACCGCCGTTACCCGCAGCGCGGTTGGGCCGCGAGTGTCCGGCCCTATTTCCCCGAATGTGACGGAAAGGAGTTTTGCTGTGCCTGACGCCGACGAGGTGATGGGGGTCCTCACCGAGCAGGTCGAAACCCGCTTCCAGATGCCGATCGCCGAGCTACGCCGTGCCGTGGCCGCCGCCCCGCAGGCCCACCCGGAGGCAACCACGATCGTGCGCTGGCACGGGATGCTCACCGAGGCCCAGCAAGTGCTGGAGAGGGCCGAGGACGCCCTCGCCGAAGCCCTCGCCCAGCACGTGGACGCTGTGCCCGACGGTGAGTTCGTCGAGCTGCCCGAGCACGTCATGTACCTCGCGGACATGGTGAACAGCGCCCACACCGCACGGCAGGGGCGGGTCATGACGGTGCGTCACCTCCTCGATCCCCAGGCGATCGGAAACCGGTCGGGGGTGTGGCGCGGCCCATCCCCCTTGGTCCGCCGGGGACCGGCTTTGCCTACCGGCTCGCCGTCCCTTCCTGCCACCGGGCAGGCACCCGCGCGCGGGGTGGCCCGGTGAACGTGGTCGAGAAGGCCTCCAGTCAGGACGGCCTGCTGGAGGAGGTGTTCGGGGCCCCGGTGCGGGATCTGTACGCGCAGGCGATGGGCCCCGGTGCGTCCGCGGCCCTGGTGCGCGCGCTGGAACTGCGCAGCTTCCTGGTCGTGGCCGAGGGTCAGGTGGCCCGGGTGCGGGACCGGGTCCATGAGGCCACCGCCGCGGACCGAGACATGAGCGAGCTGTCCGCCGACGACCTGCGCTTCGACGCGCAGTGGATGGAGGCGGCGCTGGCCGGCCGTGCCGGCTACGTCGCCGCGCTCGGTCGGCTGTTGCGCGCGATGCCCCCGCCCGGCCCGGCTGCGCGCCGCGCCGAACGCCTCACCCAGCCGACGATCACCACCAGCCTTCCGCCCGCCCCGGCAGACACCTGCGCCGGGGCGGTGCGCAAGGCCCCATCGTGAAAGCCCCGTTTGCCCCCGTCCCCCATTACCGCCCAGTCGATTGCCGAGCGCATCGAGACCCTGTACGCCCAGCCGCTGGCCGACCTTGAAGTCTTCGCTCACGGCCGTCCCGACTCCAGCATGCTCGCCGCCCTGCTCAGCGGCCTGGCCGAGCTGCGGCTGGCCGAGCGCAACATCGCCTTCCAGGTGCAGCGGCTGCGTGAACTCACCGACCCGGAGCGTGAGATCGGCCGCTTCAGCGCCGGCCACATTCTCGACTGCGCTCGCCGGATCGTCGAGTGCCTCGCCACCCGCGACGCCCACGCGAAGACCCTGAGCGGCGTCCTGGCCAGCCTCCACCGCGTCCCCGCCCCGGACGTGCGGCCCGAGTCCGCGCCAGCCACCTCCGCCGCACCGGTTCCCGCTCCTGCGCGTGCCGTCGCCCGTACCCGCTGACCTTTCCCTTTCCTGTCTGAGGAGTCCCTTCCCTTGGCTGCCACCGGTCTGTCCCGCACCACCCTGACCGATCTCTCGCGCGTCACCGAGAGCCTCAAGATGCTCGCCCCCAACTGGAGCGTGTGGGTGCTGATGACCCTCTCCGCGGGGCCCCTGCGCTACAGCGATGTCAAGGCCAAGCTCGCCCTGCTGGCCGACGGCCAGCTCCACCCGAAGCTGACCAAGCTGGTCGACGCCGGTCTCGTCGAGCGCAACGAACACGGCCCGCGGAACGTCACCTACGGGCTGAGCAGCCGCGGCGCCGCTCTGATGCCTGTCCTGCCTGCGCTCAACACCTGGGCGGACACGCATCTGGAGAAGCCCCTCGCGCCGGACAAGAGCACCGGGGTGCTGGAGCCGCAGTCGGTCGCGGCGGCCCAGAACATCGAGGACGCGATCGCCCTGATCAGCCCCAGGCACTCCACGCCACTGGTGTGGGCGCTCAGGGCCCGCGGGACGGCCGGCGCCAAGGCGCTGGCGGCCGAGGTCATGCCGCACTACAGCCTCAGCCGCGTCTACCCGCCGCTGCGACGGGTGATCGACGACGGGCTGGTCCAGGTCACGGGGTCTGGTGACTTCCAGCTCTCCGCCAGCGGCCAGGCCCTCGCCCCGGTCTACCAGGCCCTCTCGGCCTGGGCAGCGGGCCGTCCCCTCACCGACGCGGCCACGCACCCGCTGTGGGGACACGCCCCGACGCCCTCGCAGACCCGGTCCGGCCCGTACCTGACCACCCAGTCCAGGCTCTCGGACCCGCTTGCCTCGCCCGCACCTGCCCAAGCCCAGGCCCTGTCGTGGAAGACCGGCGACCTCTTCTCTCACCGGATACCCGCCCGACCCCTGTCGGTCTCCCCGGCAGGAGGCCAGCGCCGATGACCACGACCCTCCACCTCAGCCACCCCCACGCCGGCCGGGTCATCCACGCCCTCTCCCTGCCGGCCCTGATCCGCCTGGTCACCGAGATCGATGACAACGGCCCCATCAGCCGCCGCCGCGGCAGCCTGCAGAGCGCGTTCGGTGACCTCACCACCCACCAGCTCCGCTACGCCATCGACGTCGCCCGCACCCTCGGCCTGGTCCACGCCGACCCATACGCCACCACCCGCTACCGGCTCACCGAGGCTGGCGAAGACCTCGCCGAGTTCTACGACACCGCTGCCCGCTGGTCCCGCACGCACCAACGCCCCCACGCCGTCTGCGATTTCGTCACCCGTGTCCAGCACGCCCTGAAACTGCTCGGCCTGCCAGCCGACGCGCCGACGCGAGACCCCGCCGACGCCAGAGTGCTGCGTACCGAGGCAGACCTCGCCCTCCATGGGCTCAGGACCGCGCTGGGCGAGTGGCTCCAGACGCATCCGCAGTCCCTGCCCGCCGCGGCACCGCGCTCCACTGCGGCGGCGGACGAGACGGAGCTTGTTGCGTGAGAATCCGTACCGGATCCCGGCACGCCCGCCGACCTGGTTCCGCACTGCTGCGCGGCATCTACCTGCCGCGTGGCATGGACGCCGCCGCGTTCGCCATGACGACGTACGGCATCCCCCTGCTGGTGCTCGCCACCACCCGCTCCGCAGCCCTCACGGGCCTAGCCTTCGCCCTGGAATGGCTGCCACGGTTGATGGCGTTCGCCCTGGCCGGAGCCCTGGTCGACCGCTACGGCACGACCCACGTGTTCCGTCTGGCCTCGACGGCACGGGCCGCCCTCGTGCTCGCCGCCGCGCTCATCCTTGGGTCTCCGGCCGACGGGCCCGGCGAGACGATTACCGTCATGACGCTCGCCGGCGGCACCGGTGTGCTCACCGAGTTCAGCTACCTCGCCGCCGAAACCGCCGGCGGGATCGCCAGCCGCACCGCAGGTGCGCGTGCCCACCGGGTGCAGTCGGTCCTCCTCGGCATCGACCAGACCGCCACCCTGATCGGTCCCGCGCTCGCCGGGCTGCTCCTCACCCACAGCGGCGCCACCGGCATGCTCGCCGCAACCGCCGCCTTCTCCCTGCTCGCCGCCGCACTCACCCCACGACAGAACACGGCTCCCCACACCACCTCCCAGGCAACTGTCGTCCGGGGACTGCGGACCGGCTGGCAGGCACTGCGCTCCCTGCCAGCACTCGGCTGGCTCGTCGGGGGACTGACGCTGTCCAACCTCGCCGTCGGCGTCCTGCAGGCCGCGGCCCCGGTAATCGTCGTCCAGCGATTCGGCTACTCCAGCACCGACGTCGGCCTGCTCTGGTCGGCCGCCGCCGCAGCCGGCCTCGTCGCGATCATCCTGTGCCAGCGTGCCATTGACCGCTACGGCCTCTGGGCGGTCGGTGCTGTCTGCGCGACGATCACCGGCTCGGCCTGCCTCGCCCTCACACTCGCCGACACCTACCACGCCTATCTGGTACTGATCGCCCTCGCCCTGGCCGGCGAGGGCGGCATGACCGTCGTGCTGCGCACCCTGCGCTCCCATCTGATTCCCGCCGAGGTCTTCGGCAACACCCTCGCCGTGACGATCCTGCTGCTCCTGCTGCCCTTCCCGATCGCGGGACTGCTCGTCGCCGCCGTTTCGCCCGGCCGGCTCGGCCACGTGATCACCGCCTGCGCGGTCGTGCAGGCGATCGGCTTGGCCACCGCCTTCACCCGGCTGCGCACCCTCCCGGACCTGCACCCCTCGGCCACCTGACCCGCCCCGCCCTCTTCAACTGCTTCCCGGAGGGCTTCCCGACACCCATGCCCCACGCTCCCCAGTTGGACCTCTTGTCCCTTTCCGATGCTGTTTCCGGCCGCACCACCGGCCGGCCCACGATCACTGAGCAGTTCCTCGCGTTCGACGCCCAACGCCCCCACGTCTACCGCGCCTTGGAACGCCTGACCGCAGACCGGCTCGCGGCGGAGCCACCCGCATCGGCCTCAAAGACCTCTTCGAAGCCCTGCGCTGGCGCCTCCCGCAGGGCGTGGCCGGGCTGAACATCAACTTCACCTCCCTGTACGCCCGCAAATGGGACGCCGATCACCCCCCTGGGCGCGCCCGCGTTCGAACTGCGCCGCCGCACCCCCTGACGCGACCGGCGTGCCCTCACATCAATTCCTTTTTCGCACATACGCACTTGGAGCCTTCTGTTGCCGTTTCGTCCCGTCGTCCTGGTCGTCGCCGCCGCTGACATGGAGGCCGAGGCGTATCGCGCGGACTGCCTTCAGAACGTCGCCGCCCACTACGACGTCGTCCTGATCACCTGTAGCGAACCAACCTGGGAACGCCCGCACCTTCTTGACTGGGAGGTCGCCGATCCGACGGACCAGGCGGCCCTGACCGCTGCTGCCCTGGCCCTGGCCGAGCGGCACCCGGTGGCCGGGGTGATGACGTGGACCGAGTGGTACCTCGTGCCCGTCGCGCGCCTCGCCCGCCGCCTCGGCCTGCCCACGACCGGCCCAGAGGTCATGCAGGGCTGCCGCAACAAAGCCACCTCCAGGGCCCTGTTCGCCCGGCACGGGGTGCCCTCGGCCGCGTCCGCCCGGGTCCGCACCGTCGAAGAGGCGGCGCAGGCCGGCGCACGGATCGGCTACCCGGTCGTCCTCAAGCCCGCCGCGTACGCGGCCAGCATCGGCGTGATCCGCGTCAACGCCCCGGGCGACCTACCCTCCGCGTACGCGATCGCCGCCCAGACGGCAGGACACGGTGTGGAGAGCACCGAGGTCCTGGTCGAGGAGTACCTCGACGGGGACGAGGTGAGCGTCGAGTGCGCCACGTTCCAGGGCAAGACCACGGTGGTCGCCGTCACCCGCAAGACCGTCGGCCTGGAACCCTACTTCGAGGAACTCGCCCACACGGTGGACGCGGCCGACGCGCTGCTGGCCACCGTGACGCCCGTCGCCGAATCCGCGATCACCGCGCTGGGCATCACCGACGGGATCAGCCACGTAGAGATGCGCCTGGTATACGGCCGCCCACGACTGATCGAGGTCAACGCGCGCCTCGCCGGCGACCTGATCGGCCACCTCGTCCACCTCGCCACCGGCATCGACCTCGCCCGGACCGCCGCCGACATCGCCTGCGGACGCGCCCCCGACCTGACCCCCACCCGCCACCAGGCCGCAGCGATCCGCTTCATCTACCCCGCCTACTCCGGCACCCTCACCGCCCGCCGCCTGACCGAACGCACCCAGGGGTTGGAGCGCGTACGTTTCCAGCGACAGGCCGGTGACCGGCTGGTGCTGCCGCACGACGGAGGCGATCTGTTCACCGCGCGCATCGGCTTCCTGATCGCCACCGGCCCGAACGCCTCCGTCGCCCAGGCCCGCGCCCAGGAGGCGTACCGCAACCTCGACGTCCAGGTGACCGCGGCTGCGCAGAAAGAGTCGGCCGAAGAGGACTTCGCCGCGTGAGCGGCACCGCGGCGACCGATCTGGTGCGCAGCCGCCGCCTGTTGACCGGGTACTTCGCGGGTCTCGGTGTCGTGATGGCCGTGTGGGGCGCGCGCATGCCCGCCGTCACAAAGACCGCCGACTTGAGTACCGCCGAACTCGCCCTCGTCCTGCTGGCCGCCGCCCTCGGCATGGTCGCCGGACTAAAGACCGGAGGACGCCTCGCCCACCCGGCCCGCCTGCCCGCGTTGCTGACCGGCGGCGCCATCGCTCTCGCCGCCTGCCTCGCCGCCGTCGGCGCCTGCCGCAGCCTGGACACCCTCCTTGTGGCGGCGTTCGTCTTCGGCGCCGCGCACGGCGTCCTCGACGTCGCAGTCAACGCTGCTGCGGTCCGATGCCAGAACGCCCACGGGCGCCCGATCATGGCCGGGCTCCATGCGAGTTACAGCCTGGGGGCCCTCCTGGGGGCCGCGGTGGCCGCGGCCACCGCCCACACACCCCACACCGTCCTGTTCGCTGGCGTCTCGGCCGCCGCCACGGCAGCGGCCTGTGCGACGACTCGGCTCACCCGCCGCGTTGCCGCCCCCGGACTCGAGCCCGCCCAGTACCGCAACCCCCCGAGCCCGGACGGGCGTGGGGGAATGTCCCGTTCCCGGTTGTGGCTGCTGGGCACGCTGGCGGCCGCAACCCTGCTGGGGGAGGGGGCCGCCGCCGACTGGGCCGCCATCCACCTGCACAACCTCGACGCGACGGCCGCGACCAGCGCGGCGGCATTCGCCCTCTACAGCGCGGCCATGGCCGCCGGACGTCTCGCCGGAGACCGGCTCACCGCCTGCTACGGCGCACCCGCCGTCGTACGCGCCGGCGCAGCCCTGGCCGGGCTCGGTCTCGCTACGGGCCTGGCCGGCTCCACCATCGCCTTCGCACTGGCCGGTTGGGCGGCCTTCGGCCTCGGGCTGTCCGTCACGATCCCCAGCCTGATCACTGCCGCCGGCGTCGGCGGACCCCGCGCGGTCGCCACCGTCGCGGTCACCGGCTACGTCGGCCTGCTCGCCGGCCCCGCCCTCATCGGCGCCCTCGCCACCCTCACCGCGCTGCCGATCGCGCTGCTGCTGCCCGCCCTCCTCGCAGCCGCCGTCGCCGCCCTGTCCCGCAAAGCTCTGGAGACCGCCCCTTGACCAGCACTTCCCTCACGCCCACCGGTGTGGACGCCTTGATCATCGACTACAACGGTGTTCTGGGCCGACAGCCCACCCCCATCATGTGGAGACGCCTCGCCGACCTCGCCGAGTGGCCCCACGGGCAACTCGACTCCTTTCAGGACGCCTTCTGGGCTCCCCGGGAGGCGTACGACGCCGGAGAGCTCAGCGATCTCGCCTACTGGGCCAAGGTCCTCGGCCACCACCCCGGCCCGCGCTGGCTGCGCACCCTGCGCATCGCCGACACCGCCATGTGGACCCGCACCGACGACCGCGTCCTCGACATCCTGCACCGCGCCCACCAGACGGGCCTGCCCATGGTGCTCCTCTCCAACGCCCCGCACTTCCTGAGCGACATCCTCGATGCCACCGACTGGCGGCGCACGCTGATGACCGACGCCCTGTACTCGGCCCGCCTGGGCCTGTGCAAACCTCACCCGGCCGCCTACGAACACGCCCTCGCGGCCACCGGCGTCGCCGATCCCGGACGCGTCCTGTTCATCGACGACCGCGAAGACAACTGCCAGGCGGCAGCCGCTCTGGGTCTTCGCAACCTGCACTACACCGGCCAACCCGCCGACCTGGAGAAGCAGTTGATCCCCGCCGGTCCGGCCGCCGTGTGCTCGCCGGCAGCTCCGCGCGGCACCAGCACCTGATATCGCCTGCCACTGCTCCACCCCGACCCCCAGGACCCCTGTGCCCGATACCGAAGAGATCGATGGCGACGTCTACGTCTCCCCTCGCTACCTTGCCGGCAGCACCTTCATCGGCGACCCCGCGCTGGAGCCTCTCCTCACGCTCGGTTTTGATCTGCGTCACGACGACCTCGGCAACGCCTACGTCACCGCGCCCGACCACCGCGTCCGCCTCGGGTACCTGCCCGAGGGAGACGACGACGGGCTGTGGCGGATCAATGCCCACCGCGACCGCTTCGGCCCGCCCGCGTGGGGCGTCAGCTTCAACGACTCCGCCCCCACGGAGTTCGTGACCGCCTTCACCACCGCCCTCGCCGAGGCATACACGGCCGGACCTGACACGTATCTGGCCCCGCCCGACCTCAAGGACCCCGAACTCGGCGCCTTCGACGCCGTGGTCCCGCTGATCAAGAACGGCTGGCAGTTCCAGCACCCGCGCTGGGGCGTGATGGAACTCCAGCCCCCCGACGGAATGGCCACCCTCGAATACACCACCGGCCGCCTCGACCCGGCAAAGGAACTCACCACCCTGGAGGCCCGCTGGTACCTGTGGGGCGGCCCGAAGAGCGGCCACGCCCGTTGGTACGCCACTGCCTCCACCCACACACCGACCGCCCTGGTCAAAGCCATCACCCAGAGCGTGTCCGACCCGGCACCCCTGCCGCGCTGGAAGGACTCGATGCTCTCCTCGCTGCGCGAAGCCGCCGAGCTCACCCCCGTCACACCACCCGCACCCCCGGTACCCACACCTCTCGACGTCCAGCGCGCCACCGCCCGCCGACCGGCCCTCGGCACCCGCAGCGTCCCCCGCTGGAGTACCACCACCGTTGCCGCGACTCCCGCCGCCCGCACCGGCCCACGCCGCTGAACGATCTCTCCTGCCCACGCACGCCAGAAGGTCTTCCGTAAGTGTCCCTGCACGCCCAGCAGTTCTTCACCGAGCACCTCACGCTCCCGTTCGCCGAGAGCTCGGTCATCGGCAACACCTACTACGCCACCCCGCTGCCCAGCTCCTCGCTGCGGCTGCGGATCGACTTCTCGCGCACCATCCGCGAAAACGAGTACGACGGTCTGCGCCTTGCCGTT
Source organism: Streptomyces sp. NRRL B-24085 (assembly GCF_001282115.1). Lineage (GTDB taxonomy): Bacteria > Actinomycetota > Actinomycetes > Streptomycetales > Streptomycetaceae > Streptomyces. Next base: position 18,843 of record NZ_LJBR01000038.1, read on the forward strand.
CGCCATCCTGAGAAGGGGTAAGTGGACGCCGTGGTCCTCGCCTTCGACGAGCACGGCACCTTTACGCGGCGCCACGCCGTCCGTGAGGACCAGCCCGGCTACAGCGGCTACGCCCGCATCCTCGACCTGCGTGGCCACAACCGCCAGCCACCGCGGACCGGCGCCGAGGTCGGCGGGCTACTGGCCGCGATCGAGCAGTACACACAGGTCTGGTTCCCCGGAGCCTGGACGACCACCGCACGCTCCCGGCCAGCAGCCTGCACCGTGCAGAAGGTCCCCGCCGCCCCGGCCAGCCCCACTGCAACACGAACACGCTGACCCACCACACAAACACGGAGATACATGGCCCCGCCCCGCTGGCTGGCCCTCCGGCCGAGGCCACACGCACCGCCGAGCCTGAGGCCCACACCCCGTCGGCACCGCAGGGCCCTTGGCTCACGGACCCGCACCTCCGCGCCCGGCTGCAATCCGCCACGCTGACCATGCTCGACCTGATCGAAGACGTCATGGACGACGACTTCACCCTGACCGAAGCCATCGACGGCTTCTGCCACCATGCCGTCGACCTGCTCAACATCCCCGCCGAGTACGGCATCCTCGTCGAAGTCGAAGTCGAAGTCGAAGTCGAAGTCGAAGTCGAAGTCGAAGCCGCAGCGCAGATCGTCCAAGCCGCCGGCCTGCCCGCGGGCTCGCTCTTCGGCCCCTCCATCGCCCAGGGCCTGGCCCACATCGAGACACGTCCCATCGACGACCAGCAACATCTCGTACGCGTAGCGGCCCGCCGCTACGCGAGCACCATGCCCTCACGTCGCCGGACCCGAATCCGTCAGGTACCGGCCGCCCCACTGGTCCAGCCTCCGCGCCCTACCCGCTGACCGGCCCAACCCCCTTCTGCCGACGGGCAGTCCTGCCCGCGCCCCATCCAGGAAAGTCCCCTTCTTGCACACCCGCTCTGCCCGCTGTCTTCCTGCCGCAGCGGTAACCATCGCCGCTGTGGCCAGCACCGTGTCCCTGGCTCCGGCCGCCGCGGCACAGATCCCCGAGCCGACGCAGTCCACGTCCACTGTCCCGTTGAACGCGGCTGAGACCGGCGGGGTCACCATCCTGAAGAAGGATCCCGGCGGTGACGTCCTCGCCGGCGCTTCGTTCACCCTGCTCGACTCCACGGGTCAGCAGGCCGCCCGCGGCAAGACCGATGCCGACGGCCAGCTCGCATTCGAGCACCTGGCACCGGGGGTCTACCGGCTCAAGGAGGTGTCCAAGGGCCGTGGGTTCGCGTTTTCCGAAGGGGGCTCGAAGCCGAACTGACGGGTGGTTCGACCATAGCGGCACCCGGCGGGCCAGGGTTTGTCCGGGCTGGCCGAACCGGCTGCCACAGATGGGGCAGTGGCAGCCGAGGTTGCCCCCGCTCGAGCACAGGAACTCTCAACGTCCTGGGCCGCTACCGCTTCGCCGCCTCCGTACGGCGTGATGGCTCCGGCGGTGGTCGTCGGAACTGTCACGCAGAGCACCAGGTTCTGTGAGGGTTTCTGCGATCGGTGGCATGCGGAAACGCGATCGCTCGCGAACACGCCTCAATGAGGGGCGTTGTGGCTGAGCGATGAAGTGGGGCGGATTGGTGCGTGCGAGTCGTATTCGGAGATGCGCTGGGCGGCGTACCAGCCGAGGGCGCGGACCATCGCCTTGTGCACGGTGGGCGGGAGCAGGGGGTCGAGGGCTTGCCAGGCGTGGTCGACGAGTTCGCGGGCTTCGGTGAGGCAGACGTCGAGGGCGCCGCTTTGCATCAGCAGGTCGGATGCCTCGATGGCGCCGGCGTCGGTGCGTGCGTGAAGGGCCGCCCACAGGCGCTGACGGTCGGCTTTGTCGAGGAGGCCGGTGGCGTGGGCGACGGGGTAGGTGACGGTGCCGGTGGCGAGGTCTTCCGCGGGAGAACGGACGGTGATGCCCTGCCGGTATTCATCCGGGCTGACCTGGCCGTACAGGTCGATGACGTCGTCGCTGATCTGGTAGGCGATACCGACGTCCTCGAAGTACCGGGAGATCGCCGCGAGTTGTGGTTCGTCGGCGCCCGCGAGGATGGCGGCGACCTCGGCGGAGCAGCGGACAAGCCGGCCTGTTTTGAGGCGGTGGGTGGTGCGGATCTGCTCCAGAAGGGCACGGGGGTCGCCGGTCTGGACGGCTTCGTCGAAGGCGGTGTGATGTCCGGCGAGGTCGAGGGCCTGTCCGGCGTGGCCGGCGCGCATGGCCCGCAAGTAGAGCTGGTAGATGCGCAGCATGGTGGCCGGGTCGGCTTGGGGGACGCGTTGGAAGAGGGGGTCGAAGGTGTAGTAGCCCAGGGTGCCGGAGGTGATGGTCTCGGCGGTGCCGAAGACCTCATGGACGCTCGGACGGCCGCGTCGGGTCGGGGAGCCGTCCTGGATGTCGTCAACGATCAGGGCCGAGGTGTGCATGAGCTCGGTGGCCGCGGTCAGGGGACGGTAGGGCTCGGGGTCGGTGCCCAGCAGGCCGAGGACGGTCGCTGCGATGTAGGGGCGCCAGGAGCGTCCGGGATTGTCCAGCAGATGCAGGACCGGGGCGACGAGGGCCTGGTGCAGCCGGGCGTGGGCGGTGTCGTCCAGCTGCGTTCCGTCGTGCGTGCCCGCGAGGAGACTGATCGCGGCGGTGTCGTCCGGGCCGTCCGGGTACACGGCGGCGGCTTCCGCGCGGGCGATGTCGTGGCTGCGGCGCATGTAGTGCTCGATGTCGCCGATGGTGTTGTCCGGGCGGGTCTGCACGACAGCCGCGCCGGACACGGGCACACCGTTCATGGTGCCGCGCACGGTGGCGGGGCTCTCCCAGAAGGCGCGGCCCACGGTGAGGGAGCGGATCTCCCGCCCGGCTGTGGGCGCGGTGACCTCCACCTCCAGGCCGAGGGCGGGCACGCTCACCCGCACGGTGGTCGGATAGGTGTTGAGGGTGCTCAGTGAGGTCCAGTGGCGGGTCGGCTGCCAGGACATGTCGAGGTAGTAGACGTCGCAGCCGGGGGCGACGGCGGTGGCGCGGGTCAGGACGGACGAGGTGGCGCCGGTGGCGGGATCGGAGGCGCGTGCGTGCGTGGCGCTGATCTCCCAGCCGTTGTCGAGATGCAGGCCAGCCCATTCCCAGATGAGGTCCGACATGCCCCGCGTCTGGGAGTTGCGGTAGTAGGTGGCGCCCCAGTCCTGCTCGAACCAGGCCCGCCCCGCCACCTGCTTGCGCGTGCCGTCAGCGGTGAGCAGGGTGCCCTGGACGTCCAGGTGGGGCATGAACAGTGAGGTGAGCCCGGTCGTGTCGTCGGGCGTGCGTCCGGTGGGGCCGAACTGCGGCACCGCCGGTTTGACCGGGGTGAGGACCAGCTCGAACTCTGTCCGCTCCCGGAAGGACAGGCGGAAGGTCCCGTCCTCCTCGCGGCGCAGCGCCGCCAGATCGCCCACAGTGATGTCCAGGTTCCCGGCCGCCTCGGTCACCGGCTGCTGCAGCAGCCGGTCGGGCAGCAGCGGGCCCTGTGTCAGGGCCTCGGACAGTGCAGTACGAACCCGTGAATCCATGGCCTGGTCGCCGTCGAGCGCCTGCCGGACCACCCGCAGGGCGGTAGGCGTGATCCACGTGCCGTAGGCCAGGCCCGCCGGGCCGTGGTGCGTGACGCACAGGCAGTAGCCAGGGCCGGCAGCCGGATCATCCGCGTCGTGGTGGCGCAGGATACTCAGCGTCCAGGTGTGCTCCTGGCCATCCTCATCACGCACGTGCCCGGTCAGGTACCAGATCTCGACGCCGGCGGACGGGTGAGGAGCACCGAAGGCCGCCGCGTCGACAGCTCCGTGCGGGGCCTGCGCAGGCATCTGCACTGTGGAAGGGGAGAGGGGGGTGGTCATCTCGAAAACCTAGAGTCCGCTGCCTGACCGTCGCGCCGATCGCGATGATCTCCACCTCATCGGATGACATGCTCCGCTGATCCTGGGCGATTCCGTGCCTTCACGCCCCCGCGGGACGTTGAACGAAGCCCAGTGCGTCCATGGCGCCACGATGCTGGAGGAAGCCCTCGATGGAAGTCAGCGATGTGCACCACGCCTACCGCAAGCGCGTGGTGCTGCGCGGAATCGACCTGGAACTGCGACCGGGCGTGCTGGCAGGCATCGTCGGCGAGAACGGCGCGGGCAAAAGCACACTGCTGAAGATCCTCTCCGGTGAACTCCGCCCGGACCGCGGCCAGGTTCGTCACCACGGCAGATTCGGGTACTGCCCGCAGACAGCCGTCCTCAACGACGCCCTCACCATCCGCCAGCACCTGGACTTCTTCAAAACCGCCTACGCCCTCACCGATCTGCGCCGGGCCGAAGAGGTTATGGAGACGCTCCGGCTGGGCGAGTACATCGACGAACGGGCCGGCGTCCTCAGCGGCGGCACCCGGCAGAAGCTGAACCTCACCCTGGCCCTCATGCACGACCCGCAGGTCTTGTTGCTGGATGAGCCCTACCAAGGGTTCGACTGGGACACCTACCAACGCTTCTGGGACCTGGCCGCCCGGCTGTGTGAGGCCGGCCGTTCGGTCCTCGTCGTCTCCCACCTCGCCTACGACGCCGAACGCCTCGACGTGCTGTGGCGCTTGGACGGCGGCCTCCTGCACGACCGCACCACGGAGCAGGTCGCATGATGCACCCCCCGGTCTTGAGCCGCCACTTCACCCTCTTCGCGACCGCCACCCGCTACGCGCTCATCGAGCATCTGCGCAACCGCTTCGCCATGGTGCTCGTCGCCCTCTTCATCCCCGCATGGACCGCGCTCGGCTTCCTGTCCGTGCCGAGCACCGAGATCCGGTTCCGGCTGCGGGCGACCGGGGAGGTACTGACCCCCGGCGGCAATCAGATCACCGAGATCACCGGAGTCCTCAATGCCGTCACTCTGATCATCGGATTCATGATGTTCGCGGCCACCTTCACCGGCGGCCACTTCGACCGCCGCCTGGCCCTGGCCGGATACCCCCGCACCCATCTCGTCCTCGCCAAGATCACCGGCCTCGCACTGGCCTCCGCCGCCGTCGCCACCTACGCAACCGCCCTCACCTGCGCCTTCCAAGCACCAAAACAGCCCGCTGTCTTCGCCGCCGCACTGTTCTGCGCCGGACTGACCTACGGCGCACTCGGCGTCGCCTTCGGCTCCCTGCTGCGCCGCGAAGTCGAGGGCATGTTCGCCATCCTGATGACCAGCGTCATCGACCTCGCCCTGCAAAACCCCCTCTACAGCTCCAGCTCCGACGGCTCCATCGTGCGCTACCTGCCCTCCTACGGCGCCATGCAGGCCAGCACCGGCGCCGGTTTTTCCAACACTCCGCTGCCGAAGTACCTCGCCATCCAGCTCCTGTGGTTCACCACGGCCGCACTGATCGGCTTCCTCGCCTTCCACCGCCGCACCCGCAACACCCTGCCCAAGACCGGACAAGCGCGCCTCATCCCTCCACGGCAGCCCGGGCACGACATGCAGCCGGGTAGCGCCAAACCCACGGCTTGAAGGCCGGGGGGACCGGACAGCGGCCGGACAGGATGCGGGCTTCGCTCGCGCCTTTGGCCCGGCTATCCACACACGTGGCTGAGCCTCAACCGGCGGGCATAGCCAGCGGCGTCAGCCGACGTCGCCGGCTCGTAGGGACGGGCGTGGTCCGGAGTTGCGCAGGCGGTACTCGACGATGCCGGGTTGGTCGACGGTGGAGGTATAGCGGAGCGCCGAGGAACCCCACGAACTCGAAGATTGCCCGGCGGTCGTCTGCGATGGAGTCGTCGCTTAGCCCCGCGCCGACTCCGGCCAGCAGGAACTGGTCGACCAGTTCCTGCTCGAAGTCTTCGTATTCCTGTGCCGTCTCCAGCCGCCGCGGTGTCCCGATCGACCGGACGACCGCGAGCGTCATCCACGCCTCAGTTCAATGCCAACGTCCATGCGTCATGGATAGCGGCAGACCTTCAGGAATCTCGACGGAACGTCGAACTCTCCACGCGATCGAGTGAACCCCGCCTCACCAGCGTCGCAGGTCAGCGGGAGATGCATCGAACGGAAGGAACTCACGGGAGTCCCGACAAGTGGCAGCCCGCTGCATGACGTCGTCGACGACCAGGACGTCATCGTCACCCCTGGCGCGGACAGTCCGCTGACGATCACCGACCCCTTCAAGCCCGCCACGGTCACGCTGAAGACCAAGGACAGCAAGAGCGACAAGCTGCTGCCCGGGTCGACCGTCAACATCGGCACCGGCGACACCACCCTCCTCACCCTCACCACCGGCGCAGGCGGCACCGCCTCCGCGAAACTGCCCATCAACAGCCGTACCGGCAGTCACTTCTGGGTCAAGCAAACGACGGCAACGGACGGATACGACCTGTACAAGCCCTCGAAAAGCTTCACCGCAAAGCCCGGCAGCCCGGTCACCGTGACCGTCACCAACGCCAAGACCACCGGCACGACACCGGAGCCCGCCACCTCCGAGAAACCGTCTGTCGGCGTACGAGCTGAAGTGCAGAGTCGCGTACGGATGAACGTGCAGAGGTGTCAGGCGACTTCGGTCTCGCGCTCGATGGCTTTGAGGCGGTTCTTCAGGCGGTAGCTCGGGCCGTTAATCGAGATCACTTCGCAGTGGTGCAGGAGACGGTCAAGGATGGCGGTGGCGAGGACCTCGTCACCGAAGACCTGGCCCCATTCGCTGAAGGTCTTGTTCGAGGTCAGGATGATCGAGCCCTTCTCGTAACGCTTGGAGATCACCTGGAAGACCAGGTTCGCCTCGGCTCGCTCGAGGGGCTGGTAGCCGACCTCGTCGACCACGAGAACGCTGGGCCGCAGATAGGTGCCGAGTTTCCTGCTCAACCGTCCGGTCTCCTCGGCGGCCTTGAGGTTGCGGACCATGTCGTCGAGGCTGGTGAAGTAGATCGAGTAGCCGGCCCGGCAGGCCGCGACGGCCAGGGCGACGGCGATGTGCGTCTTGCCGACTCCAGGCGGCCCCAGCAGGGCCGCGTTGGCCTTGGCCTCGACGAAGGAGAGGGTGGCCAAGTCCTTGACCTTGCGCGGGTCGAGCTCAGGCTGGAAGGAGAAGTCGTACTCATCCAGCGTCTTGTGATGCGGCAGCCGGGACAGCCGCAGGCCCTGGCGGAAGCGTCGGTCGTCGCGGACGGCCAGTTCCTCGGACAGCACCAGGTCGAGGAAGTCGAGGTATCCCAGCTTGGCCTCGTCGGCCCGGCGGGTGTACTCGTTGATGGTCTCCGCCAGGTGGGGCAGGCCGAGCTTGCCGGCCGTGGTGCGGATGCGGTTGCCGGTCAGCTCGCTCAAGAGGACTCCTTCGTCGGGGAGTTGGTGGTGAAGGGCCGGGTCCCGGTCAGCTCGTCATAGACCGACAGCGGTCGGCGGCCGACCTCGATCTGAGTGGCGACGGCCCGGTTCAGCAGGGCCTGCAGCGGCCCGGCCGCCTCGCCCGGGGCCGGTTCGTGCCGGGGCCGCGGCGGGACGTCACCCGTGGTGGTCCGTCGGCCCTTTCCGGTGGGCAGACCGTCCCAGTGGCTCTCCTCGACGACACGCGTCCCGCGGCCGACAGCCCGCGGGTGCATCGCCAGCAGCGTCTCGCCGCTGCCGTCGGGAGCGGTCGAATGGAGCATCACCTGCGACTTCGTGGCCCGGACCTCGACCAGCTGACGGGAGCGGACGCGGCGGGCGGGCACCGAGTAGAGGTTGCCGCCGAAGGCGACCAGACAGTCTTTGCCGACCGGCCGAAGGTGCCGCTCGGCCACCAGATACGGCGTCGGCGGCAGCGGCTTGAGGGCCGCGTGGTCACGGGCCGCCCGCTCGCCGATGACCTCCCGGTGGGTCTTGTGGATCTGGGCCCTGCGCTGCGGCACCCAGGACAGGAAAGCGGCGTCCATCTCCTCGATGGAGGAGAAGGCCCGCCCGGACAGGACGTGGTCGCGGACGATCAGCACCTGCCGTTCGACGCGGCCCTTGCCGGTGGGCCGGTAGGCGGCCAGCACGTCGATGTCGAAGTCGTAGTGGCCGGCGAAGCCGACCGCTTCCGGGTGCAGCGGGACGGCCTCGCCGGGGGCGACGTGGCGGCGGACGACGGTCTTGGTCCGGTCGTAGACGATCGTCATCGGCACCCCGCCGAAGTGGGCAAATGCCCGGCGGTGGCAGTCGAAGAAGGTCTGCAGGTCCTGGCTGGTGGTGAAGCAGCAGAACGGGTCGCGCGAGTACGACAGCGTCATGTGGAAGGAGTAGACCTTCGTGATGCCCGTGTGGGCGAGGACCTTGCCCTCGTCGCCCCAGTCCACCTGGGCCTGGGCCCCGGGGATCACCTCGAACCGGCGGTGCATCCCCGCCAACTCCTTGGGCGTGATGCCGAGTTCCTCGGCGATCCGCGGGCGGGCTTCCTGAACGTAGAGCTTGGTCCGCTGGTAGTTGCCGGTGAACCCGTACTCCGTGGCCAACCGCTCGTGGATGACGGCGGCCTTCATCAGGATCTCCGCCCGCAGCATCGAGTCGACCAGCGGCGCGAACTCGTCGATCACCCTCGCCCGGGACCGCCCGCTCGGGGACCGGCGCGGCGGTGACACAGGCCCGTCGGCAGACAGGTACTTGCTGACCGTCCGCCAGTTGAGTCCGGTCTCCTTGGCGACCTCCGACAGGCTCATGGCACCGGACTCGACCAGACCGCGAAAGCGCCGCAATTCCAGCCAGCGTTGCGGATCCAGGACCACGGCCCACCCCTCTCTGCAACCTCAACAACAGGCAGCAGAGTGCCGAGCATCGTCCCCCAACACATCAAGAACTCTGCACGTTCATCCGTACGCGGCTATGCACGTTCACGTGTACGCCGACACCGTCAGACAAGCCGGCCGACGAGTCCACGTCGGACAAGCCGATCCCGAACCAGGGCGACACCACTTCCTCGCCGTCTGTCTCGCCATCCGACAGCGCGGTCGTAACCGAGACGGCGTCGAGCACTGCGGTCCCCACCGCCGAGGGCACGCTCGCCCACACCGGAGTCGACGCCACCCCGTGGCTACTCGGCGGCGCCGGCTTCCTCCTCGCCGCTGGCGGAGGCGCCATCTTCGCGGCACGCCGCCGCCGAATCGACGACAGCGACGGCCCCGCTCACAGCTGATACAGCCCCGTCGGCACCCGCCACAGCCCTCGAATTCCGTCACGGATTTCGGGGGCTTTCGCGTGCCCGGTAGACGGGCCTACGGATGGGAGCCGCCACCTGGCCGGACCCCACAGGAGCATGCGCGGGCGACCTACGACGGCCGACGGAACCTGCGGAAGTGGCGGACAGCGCGACCGCCGTCACGAAGGCTCGCGGGCGCCTCGGATCCTGGTCCGCAGGCGTTCCTGTGGCTCTGCGCATGAGAACGGGAGTCGTTTATCAACGACTCCCGGAGTCACTGGGAGACCCCGCCGCTTGATCAATGTCGATGAGTTCGGGAGTCGCTGACGGCCGGGTCGGCGGTTCGAGGGTCCCCCTTGGCAAAGCGGGCCGGGCTCAGGGCAGCCGCGTGCGGCGCGCGCCTCACTCGTCGGCCGGCGCATGGCCGGCGAGCCGCTCGGGATCGTGCTGCACGCGCTTCATGGCGGCATCGGCGAGTGCCTCTCGCCGATGGGTGAGTTCCCGGTCGAGCGCCTGCGCGGCGCTCTCAGCGAGCCCATCGTCGGTCATCTGCCAAAAATGTGGCTGGTAAGGCTGGCGGACGCGAGTGGGCTGAGAGAAGAGCGCCGTTATGACGGGGTCGGCGATCGCGTCCAGGGCAGCCTTTAGCCCCTCGGGAGGTTCGGCGTGGCGGATGAGACCGAACTCGAGAAGGCGCTGACACCCGTCTTCCCAGGCATCGTCACGCAGACCGAAGGCCTGCATGCGGGGCCGCGTGGTGAGGAAGACGCCCGACACGCGGTGCTTCCTGGGCGCCCACTGGCTCATCCATCTCAGGATGAGCCAGGTGGCGACCTCGGAAGGATTGAGCACCTGGATCCAGCCCTTCAGGAAGAAATCCTTAGGGAGCGTGATCGTCCTGGCGGCTGTCCAGCTACGGACGGGGACGGTGTAGAAGTCTGGGGTCGGCATATCGCCCCGCCCGCCTTCCTCCATGAGCGAGAAGTCCTCGTATAACCGCTGTCCGCGCGCGCCCCGGGGCAGGGAGACCAAGGCGTCTTCATGGCCGAGTTCTTCCAGAGTTCTCAGGGCTCCCTTGACTTGCCGAAGCCGCAGGTCCTCCAGCTTCCTCGTGCGCCACCGCTCCTCCGCGCGCGTACTACCGCGGAGCTCTGGAGGCATGTTCTTGAACGCGGCGTCGTACGCCCCCGACGCCGTGTCGTACGCACCGTCGATGGCAACGAGGGCGGACCACGATTCGGCACCCTTCAGCGGGCGGACGTTCTGCCAGGGGTCCCTCGTGTCCAGTCGGCACTGCGCCTCGAAGAGGGCCAGCAGGTAGAAGCGCAGCGCTATCCCTCGCGGAAGGACTAGCTTGGTGAGTCTCGACCGTTCCCCGTCGGCCCGCAGCAAAGCGGTGCGCAGGACGATCGAGTCCGGCTTCTTCCCTGCCTTCCAGATTCCGCCCAGGGCCTCAGACGCTTTCGTTACCGAGCCGGTCCTTCGCATCTGCTGCAGTCGGCGCAGTCTGCGCTCGTTCGTCTCCCGTGCATCAGCCACGAAGAAAGATTAGCGTTTTGATCCCACCGTCTTGATCCGGGTAAAGACCTTCAAGAGCCTTTACCCGGATCAAAACGTTAATCACGTCCCGACGAAGGGACTTCCAGGCCCCTCACCATGGACTTTAGGCCCGCTCAACGCGGGCTCGGCGGTCACGTCGTTCGCACAGACGCGAACGGCCCCGGGGTTCAGCCGGGGCCGCCTGCTCGAGGATTCCTTCAAGGAGAACAGTACGTGGCAGATTCCAATGACCCCCAGCCCCTGCCCCAGCGCTGGGCGATCATTCTGCTCGCCGGAGTCCTGGCGGGCGCCCTCGTCCTGAGCCTGGCAGGCCCGCTGCCCGGGCTCGGTGCCGCAGGCGCGACGGTGCTCGCCCTGCACAAGCTCGTGGCGTAGCGAAACCGGTGGAGGGGGCTGCTGGCACCCTCCACCGGCGCCGTCAGGTGCCCCTGGCCGCTCTGTGCCCAACAGGGCGGCACCGCGGGTGCCTCCCGAACTCGTGAACATCGACTTGGCCGGCTTTGAAGTGCTTCCCGCGCTCATTGACAAACGACTCCCGTTCTCGTGGATAAAGCCATTCCTGCGTGGCGCGGCCGTCAAGACGCACGTCGAGGGGTCCCGGCAGCGGGGTGTCGGTTCGCGGCCCGGGGGTCAGCCGCGCGGCGTCCAGCCCTTCGCGCTCGGCGATCAGTCGGCCGAGGTCGCCACGGCTGAGCGCCTCCAGCCAGGCGAGGTGGAACACCCCCGCTGCATCGGGCAGCGCGAGTTCCAAGAGCGCGGCAGCCAGGTCCTCGACATGCTGGCAGCCACGTCGTCGATCACTCCGTCAACCTGCGCGGGGTCCCAGACGTCGAGGGGATGTCAGGGGACTTCCGAGACCGTGCCGGGTCGGGTGGTGGCAAACGTCGCGGCGGTCTCGTGCCCCGCCGCCGTGGCCTGGCGTGCCAGTTCGGTTCCCAGGAAGCCGCTGCCGCGGATGATCAGGACCGTCATGGCTCGACACGGTAGGGGGCGCGGGATCGACAGTGCTGCCGCTTCCGGCACCGCCGTGGCAGTTACCCGAAACCCTTACCCAACTCCAGTGCGGGGACGAGCACTTCGGCCGCGACGCACTCGTGGCACGCTGAGGCGCCGGGCCGCATCAGCGCGTCCAGCGCCTCCATGGTCCCCAACTCCTTGCCTCCGACCGTCGCATGGCGGCAAACGGCATCATGGACGACCGTGCCGCCGCGACGCTGCGGATCCGGCCGTACGACCCACCCCGACGGCTTCGGCAGCGGAAGAGCATCAAGGCGCCGATGTGTTGGGACGATCGACAGGTCTACACCATCGATCGGCTGGAGCTGCTTGTCCGTGACCCACACCGAGTACTCGGCAGGCTCCACCCCGTCCTCCGTCGCGACCCAGGAGGGCACGCCGATGCGGTACCTCCATGGGTGTCTTCCCGTCGTCTGCAACCTCTCGTACAGGCGGACCTGCACGGCCTGCTCATCCGGCAAGACCAGCGTTATCAAGGCGAACGGCTGCGACGGGGAGGCGGCCACGACGGTCCCTCCTCTACAGGGCCTCGGTCTCCAGAGCCCGCGCCTGACGCCGCAACTCCACGCGGGCGGCAGGACGAGACGGCTGGACTGACCAGTGCCGATGCCACGCGATCCGGGAGGACAAGACCAGGAGCCGTCGACGCAGGGCTGTGGCCCCCACCGTGGGAGGCAGTGCGGCAAGTGCGTCGTACGTGCGATACCAGTCATGTTGCGCTTGCAGCAGGTCACGAGGGTAGGGCGCAAACTCCATGGCCATATTCAATCATTTGTTCGATTCTCGGCGCATCTCTCGCCGTCTGGTGTGCCTCGCAGTGATGGTTGGCCATTCGCAGTGCTACTTGGCCCCCGTCACCTTCGAGAGACGGCGTGTATCCGAAGGTGGCGTCGGCCGATGGTGACCACTGCGGTGAAGCCGAGGACGCTCGCTCTGCCGATGAGCAACGCCGTTCCTGCGGCGAAGACCACGTTCATGCATCGTTCGCTGCATGAACGTGGGTTATGTGCTGCCAGCCGCGCTCTGGACCGGCTAAGAGGTCGTTTTCTCCCGTTGTTTCATCCTGGTATGCGGATTTGATCCGGTGATGTCGGGTCGCGCCAGGAGATGGTGTTCTCTCCGGTGAGGCGGCGGGCCATGAGGTCGGTCATGGCGAGGTGGATCATGGCTTCGGAGCGGGCAGGGAGGGTCTCGTAGTCGCGGGCCAGGCGGCGGTGGAGCATCAGCCAGCCGTAGGTCCGCTCGACCGTCCACCGCTTCGGGATCGGGGTGAATCCCCTGGCCCCAGGGGTGCGTTGGACGATTTCGAGGTCGATGCCGAGGGCTGCGGCGTGCTCGACGAAGTGCTTGCGGTAGCCGCCGTCGACCCAGACCTTGCGCAGGGTGGGGTGGTCGGCGGCGGCCTGCTCCAGGAGAGGTCGGCCGGCGGTGGAATCCTGGACGCCGGCCGCGGTGACCAGCACCGCGAGCAGCAGGCCGAGGGTGTCGGTGATGATGCTGCGCTTGCGGCCCACGATCTTTTTGCCCGCGTCGACGCCCTGTGTCCTGGCGGGGACGGAAGTGGAGGTCTTGACGCTCTGGGCGTCGATCACGCAGGCCGAGGGGTGGCGGTGTTTGCCCTCCTGCTGACGCACCAACTCCCGTAAGAGGCCGTTGAGCTGGGCGAACACGCCTTCCTGCTGCCATTTGGCGAAGTAGCCGTAGACCGTGTTCCAGTTCGGGAAGTCGTGCGGCAAGTAGCGCCACTGCACCCCGGTGCGGTCCACGTACAGGATCGCATTCATGATCTCGCGCAGGTCATGCTCAGGGGGCCGGCCGAAGTCCAGGGCCCGGCCGCGACGCTCGAAGCGCCACGCGGACAGGACCGGCTCAATCAACTCCCAGCGGGCATCGGACAGATCACTCGGATACGCACGACGGTCGGCCATGTCCTGGACCTACCGCCGGTCGGGGGCGTGCGCCCAGGCGTGCATCCTGCCTGGTGGAAGCACGGAACAGATCCGGGCGTCCTGGAATGAGACAGGCGTAAGCCGAATCGCGCCCCAGACGTCACACCATCGGCCTCAGAAAGCAAGACCACCTCGACAGCCCCACCCGCACCAGTTCATCGGCTGGCGCAATAGCGGAGCTATCACCGCACTAGAGATGAAAACGACCTCTAAGAGGACGTTCGCGTCACTTATGTGACGCTTCATGGGGGTTCGCTCCTGCCGGAATTCGCGTCGTACAGGCGAAACAGGTAGTTTGCGGCCGCAGTCGCGTCGGTGCTGATCTCGCATTTCGCGATGGTTAAAGCCGATAGCTCCTGTCCGGTTCGAATACCTTCTGAAAGACGGCTTTTGCCTCGCTCGATCGAGCGATATGCCCGGGTGTGGTCCTCGTGCATGAGTATCCCCATGACCTCCTCGCAGCAGCGCCAGCCGTACCTGAGCGATCTGTCCGATGCCCGCTGGGCATTGATCGAGCCGACGTTGACGGCCTGGCGGGCCGAGCGGCAGAAGACCTCGCTCAACCTCGGGGGAAAGGTCACTGACCTGCGGGAAGTCATGAACGCGATCCTCTTCCTCAACCGGACCGGCGTCCCCTGGCGCTACCTGCCCCATGACTTCCCGCCGCACACCACCGTGTTCGGTTACTTCAGCGCCTGGACCGCCGACGGCACCATCGAGAAACTCGGCCTCCACCTGCACCGGATGGTCCGTGAGCAGGCAGGACGCACCGCCGAACCCACTGCCTGTGTCATTGACGCCCAGAGCGTCAAGACCGCGACCAGCGTTCCCACCGACACCCAAGGCACCGACGCCGGCAAGAAGATCGTCGGACGCAAACGCAGCATCGTCGTCGACACTCTCGGCCTGTTACTGCTGGTCATGGTGACCGCCGCCAGCGTCTCGGACAACGCGGCCGGTATCCAGCTCCTCACCCGCGTCGCCGCCGACCACCCCACCATCAGCAAGGCATGGGTCGACACCGGCTACAAGAAGAAGGCCATCGAACACGGCGCCTCGCTCGGTATCGATGTCGACGTCGTTCCACGGAACGAGCAGGTCAAAGGCTTTTCCGTGATCCCGCGGCGCTGGGTCGTGGAGCGGAGTTTCGGGTGGATCATGATGCACCGTCGCCTCGCCCGCGACTACGAGACCAAACCGGCGCACTCCGAGAGCATGATTCGCCTCGCGATGATCTCCAATCTCGCAAAACGAGCGACGGGTGAAACGGTCATAACCTGGCACAAACCATGAACTATCGCTTCTTCAAGCAGGACGTCCTCTAAGGGGAGAGCATCACCGCGTCTGCACCCACCAGACGACCGTTGCGACGGCGGCTGAGCCCACAGCCGCTCCCGCTCCACGAACCAACGCGAACAACGCGGTGCGTGCGAGTCGCTGACCAGTTGGACTGTTCCTCTTCATTGCAGCCTCCCCAGGTGGGTCGCGGCCCTCAATGCCGCTGCGCCTGAGGTCCATTGATGGTGCTTCGGCGGCCCAACGGCAGTGCTCTCGAAGTACTTCGGAAAGGCCGTTGGCGAGCCGTAGGCTCGGCACACGAGTCGGAACTTCCGACTCGGAAGCAAGCCACGAACGGTGGGGGTTCGGATGCTGGATAGATCTGCCCGCGTGAGCGCGGTTCCCCCCGTGGTCGTCGAGTTGTCCAAGTTGTGGGAGGTGGCGCAGGCCGAGGCTGGAGGCCGGTTGACGCTCACCCGGGTCAGCCGGGAATCAGGTGTCCCGGTGGCGACACTCAGCGATTGGCGCCGAGGTAACCACGTACCACGGGACGCAGAGGAATTGCTGAAAGTGGTCCGTTTGCTATGTGGATGGGCGAAACAGGATCCGCCGGTCGAACGCCGCTGGCGACAACTAATGGAATCTCCGGCAGTCGCAGACGCTCCCCAGGTTCCATTCGCCTCTTCCGTTGTGGCCCTCCGTGACCACCTCAGGTCCGCTTTCGCGGCGCCAGAGGTTTGGATTGACGCCATGTGTCTCAACGGCCAGTCGTTGGCAGTTGCAATGGGAGATCCCATTCATGCGATTCATGCTGGGGAGGTGAAGCCAGAAAGGATCAACGTTCGAGTGCTGCTTCCCAGCCGAGACATTGATTTGGCGTTCCCTCGCGCGGCGAAGCCGGACGATGACGAAGACGGCCATGTCCACCAGGCGTGGCTCAGTGAGCGTAACGCTCATGCAAGGTCGATGACGACCTCGCTGCGATCACTTCGCGCAACTCACGGCGTCGATGTGCAAGTTGCGTATCGGGCGATTCCTTTTGCCCCCATGGCGAAGCTGTACCTCATCAATGACAGCACCGCACTGTTTTCGTACTACACAATGGTGCGACGTGAGATAGAGATCGATCAACGGATCATGGAAGTGTATGACGCGGGTCCCATGGGCTTGGTGCGGGTTTTCGGAGCCGGTGAAAACGGTCCAGACACAGACTTCGTTGAGCAGTCGGTTCTCTGGTTCAACGCAATGTGGGAGACCATCTCCGTTGAGATGTCGTTCACGTAGGCCGCTGGGCGGTGCCGCCTCGCGGTAGTACCGGCGGACAGCCCCTGGTGGGTTCACGTTCGTTGTCGCCGTGGCGTTACCGATCGGCCGACGTGTGGCAGCAGCGGCCCGAGGCCCTGCTCACCGAACTCGGCGCGGCCTCGCCGCTGGACTGGTCCCGCTCGGCAGTCGACTCATCCCACGTCAGAGCCCTAGCCGACGGCCAGCGGCACGGCGAGATTTCGGACTGAAGGAGGAGCCGTGGCACCTGGCCGCCGCCGGTGAGGCATGCGACCGCCGTCCCGGATGTCACTGACGGCCCACGGACCCAAACGCCAATTGGACCCGAGCCCGTGACCCAGTTGGCCAATCATCACTGAGCAAAGTGGCCAGTTGCGGTTGAGCGCGAGCCCGTGGCCTGCGACGCGTTTGGACGGATTGGCTATCTACCGGTGGAGGTCACATCTGGTTGCGCGGGTGCGGTTGTGACTGAGCGCCTTACCTGGCCACGGAGCGCTTCGGTTGGTCATTCTGAGCATGTGCTGGCCCGGTCATGGAGCGTCTGCCGTCTCCTTGAGGTGCCCGTTGTCGAAGCGCGTCCACCGGGTGTCGTCTTGGTCGGTGAAAGAGAAGGTGATGGGCACGGCACTCACGGTCCCGTCTGCCAGCCCTAGGCGCTCAACGTCGGTGACGTTCTCGACCGCGTAGCGGATACTCGCCTCGGCCGGGACCATGTTGCTCAGCTGGATCACGGCGCCCCCCTCTCGGGGCAGGTGGACCATGTAAATCGGACCATCGCTCTTGTTCTCGATGACGTACTCCGCCGCACTGACGTCCGTGCCCTGCATGTATTCCTCCGTTGGGACAGCATGGCCGTGCACGCGGCGTGCCTGGGCACGGCGTTGCTGCTTCCGGTCTTGTCGCCAGAGGAGCAAGCCGAGGAGCAACGCACCCACGGTGCCGACCGCCGCAAAGGCTGTCGACCAGGCGCTCAGCCAGTCTGCCGGCGTGGGACCACTGTCGACGCGAACTCCGTGCATGGACGCACGGTAGACGCGGCCCTGTCTGTCGGCCGGGACGCTCGCCGCTGGGACTGGGCATGCGGAGAGACTTCCACCCTCTTCGTCTACCAGGCCCTTCTGGCTGGCCGAGGAACGCCCTGACCGCGTCAGGTCATCGTGGT
Organism: Streptomyces sp. NRRL B-24085; assembly: GCF_001282115.1. Lineage (GTDB taxonomy): Bacteria > Actinomycetota > Actinomycetes > Streptomycetales > Streptomycetaceae > Streptomyces. Next base: position 36,241 of record NZ_LJBR01000038.1, read on the forward strand.
GGCCAACTGGGATGCTCAGGTGGCCAATGTAAGGCGGCTCAGTCACAGCGGTGACGCCTGCCGGGCGCTGGATCCTTACCTAACGCTGACCGGTCCAAGCGAGGAAAGGGGGCGGCGGCACGCTGTCCCCTTCGCCTGAAGTCTGTCGCCGTTTCCCGGCCAGCCAGGCTCACGGTCGTGTCCGAATCCTCGGATCGGCCTGAGCGAGCGACGATTTACCAGCGACCTGACCGGCGGTCACGCTCAGGTGCTGCCATCGAGATGCGAGCGAGCCGCTTGGACGAAGTCTGTTCGCACTTCGTGGAAACGCCGCCACCGCCCGTGGGGGAAGCGCTCCACAGCTTCGCTTAGAGACAGTTGGTGTGCGTACGTGTAAACGAGGGCCGTGGTGTCAGAGGCAGCTAGCAAGTCCAAGGCGTGGATCTGGAGGCTGAGTCGCTGTCCGTACTCCGTGCTGCCCGGATCGTCGGAGTCCATTCCCCGCAGCTCCCGTAGGGACCTGAGAACCGCCGCGATCGGCCGATTCTCATCAGAGGGAACCTCGCGCTGCTCGAACTGCCCGGCACCTTCGAGTACTCCCATCGCGCGCACGGCAGTGAGTGCCTGTTCCAGCTCAAAGATCGTCCAGACTATGGCGCCCTGCAAGGCGTAGCCCTTAGTGACGAGCTGCTCGGGCCCTTCAAGCTCGATCTTGCGATATGCGTCAGTTGCGTCCACGTAGCGGGAATGAGCCACTTCGAGTTCCCGCTCGGCCTCCGGTAAATTCTCGTCGGCGAGATGTCCTGCCACGACTCCGGCAGTCAGCCTGAACTCATCCACGGCTCCGAGATATTCAACCCAGACGTCGCGCCTTACGGTTCGACGCCACTGTGCGTTTTGGTCTCGTCCCTGCGCCCTGACCGCTTCGATGGCCGCGTTCGCCTGCTCCTGCATGCCGCGTGCCTGCCAGCGGGCCCCGAAGAGGCCAAGCGCCACACCTGCCACTGCGATCAGCGCCGCGAGTACGGCAGCCGCCCCCTGATCCATCCCGGCATTGTTTCACGCCGAAGATCACGCTGCAGGGGGCCCGGCGGCGCCGGCTCGTGGCCGGGAATGCGATGGATAGCTGGTCAGTCTCGCAACCGCGGCCAACTGGCCGCTGAGTGGCCACGGTTCGTGAAGTGCGGCTACGGGACCTGAGATCCCACACATAATGTCAACTGACAAGTTGTCCGCCGATATCGAACCCAGTCCGTGGAGTTCCTTGCCATCCAACGCAGTCACCATAGGTCACGGCGTTGGTGAGCGGGACGGACGCACCAACCCCTTTGCCAGTCACGTTAGTCGTCGCAGGTCAGCGCGGGGCGGACTACTGGATTCATTGTGTAGATCTCATGCCGTTTGACATCTCGGAGGACTGTGGCAGGCGCATTGACGCGGTGTCTCACGCCGGTGGCCACGTGCCTGTCTCAGAAGCGTGGCCCTTTCCTCATTTCCCCCGGCAGATGGCCCGGGGAGAGCCTGAAGGTCAATGGCCGCCGGAGAGTTCGCCGCTGAGGCTGTGATGGAGAAGGGTGTGCATCCGTAGGTCCGGGCGCTCCCGTCCGCGCCGCGGACGGGAGCGCCCGGACCTACGAAGGTGTAGTCGCAGATCGGATAGACCGCCCCGGACACGAGTTCGCTTGCTCAAGCCCCGTCCATGGCGCTCCATTGGTCGTACTGACACGGCAATAGGCGAGATCGATCCCACGGCTTGGCGCCATGACGCGGGCTTTGAACCAAGCCTGGTGACGTCAGCTTCTGACACAAGGCGACCTGCGGGAACGTGATCACGGTCCGGCGGTCGGCCGCCTGTGTCACATCCGTGCTTGTGACACGGCGGTCACTACGATCTTGCACCGTCGCGTTCGGCGATTGCAGCGGTGAGATCGTCTCGGGCCATCACCGCGAGCGAGTGTTCTTTACCCATCACCCGTTCGCAGGATGCGAGGATCTTCTCGTACAGGGGTATGGCGCGGTCGGGAAACCCCGCCGAGCGGTAGACGCTAGCGAGCCTTCGGCGGAGAGCAAAGGTATGGGGGTCGTCATCGCCCAACACCTGTTCATAAGTGCTGATGGCCTTCGCATACAGGGGGATGGCGCGCTTCAGGTCTCCCGCCGACTCGTAGGATTCGGCGAGGTTGCCGCGGGAAGCCATGGTGTGGGGGTGGCCTTCGCCCAACACCCGTAGCTGGTCGGTGAGGGTCTGCTCGTGCAGGGAGATGGCGATTTTCAGGTGCCCTGCTGCCCGGTGGGCGCCAGCGAGGTCGTTCCTGGAAGCTAGGGTATCGGGGTGGTCTTTACCCAGAACCCGCTCCCGAATGGCGAGGTTCTGTTCGCATAGGAGGATGGCGCCTTTCACGTGCCCCGCCTCACGGTAGGCGCCGGCGAGGTTGCTGCGGACGGCTAGCGTGGAGGGATGGTCTTCGCCCGACACCCGCAGATGGCCGATGAGAGCATGCCTGAACAGGGGGATGGCGCGCTTCAGGTCTCCCGCCGACTGGTAGGCACGGCCGAGGCCATTGGTGGAAGCCAGGGTTCCAGGGTGGTCTTCGCCCAACACTTGTAGCTGGTCAATCAGAGTCCGCTCGTACAGGGCGATGGCCTCTTCGAGGAGTCCCGCCTCACGGTAGGCGCTGGCGAGGTTGCTGCGGACGGTCAGCGTGGAGGGATGGTCTTCGTCCAACCGCAGATGGCTGGTGAGGGTCCGCTCGTATAGGGCGATGGCCTTCTTTAGGTGGCCAGCCGACCGGTAGGCCAGGGCAAGGTTGTTGCGGGAGTTCAAGGTGTCGGGGTGGTCCTCACCCAGTACCCGTTCACAGGCGGTGAGGGCGCGTTGGAGGTGTCTGATGGCGTGGGCGGGCCGGCCTTGGTCGCCGAGGAAGCCCGCAGTGTGGTTGAGGATACCTGCGGTGGTGGCGGTGTCGGTGTCGGCGGTGGTGTGATCGGCGAGGGCGTCGATGTGGGGGAGCAGGGTGCGCCAGGTGGGCCAGGTGGCGGGGGTTTCCCAGGTGGCGGGCAGGGCGGTGCGCAGGTTGGCGGTGGCCTGTTCGCGGGCCTGGGCAATGTGGTGCGGGGTGCGGTGAGGATCCTCGGGGTCGGGGGTGCGGGCGAGGGCCTGGACGAGCCGGTGGACGGCCAGGGTGCCGGTGACGTTGTCGGGGGTGATCATGCTGTAGGCGGTCAGCAGGCCGAGTGCCGCGTGTAGCGCAGGCGGGTCGGCGGGGCCGCCGTCGGCCAGGGTGGTGGGGATGAGGTTGGGGGCGTACCAGGCCAGGGTGCGCAGCAGGTCGGCGGCCTGAGGCTGGAGTTCGGTGATGCGATTGAGGGTGACGTTCCAGATGCGGGCGATGGTGCGCTCGGCCGGGGTGGTGGCCGCGCCGTGGCGGTACATCGCCGCCGGGTGCTCAGCGAGCAGGCGCAGGTAGGCGCGGGGGGTGATGAGCGGGTTCTGCGCGAGGTAGGCCGCCGCCTGCTCGATGGCCAGGGGCAGGTGGCCGAGTTCTTCGCACACGTCGGCGGCGCCGTCCAGGTCCCGCCCGGGGTTTGTGGCGGTGGTGATGCGGGTGAACAGGTCCAGGGACTCGTCCGGGGCCAGGATGTCCAGGCGGACCACGGTGGTGGCGATGGTCCAGGCGGCGGCGAGCCGGCTGGTGATCAGGAAGCGTCCGCCGGGGGCGCGGGCGAGCAAGCCGGTGATGTCGGCGGGATCGTTGACGTTGTCCAGGACGATCAGCCAGCCGGTGTGCGTGGCCAGCCACTGTGCGGCGCGTTCGGCGAGTGCTTCGGCGGTCAGGGCTTTGGCCAGGGCGGGTTGCAGGGCGGTGGCGAGGTCGGCCAGGCCCTGCTGGACGGCGACGGGGCTCTCGGCGTTGATCCACCGGACCGGGGCACGGCCGTGGGGGTGGGTGGCGGCCCAGTGCGCGGCCAGAGTGCTCTTGCCGATCCCGCCCAGCCCATGTACCGCCTGGACGACCGTTTGGCCCCCGAACGAGAGTGCGGCATCCAACCGCTCCAGCTCACGGGCGCGGCCCACGAACGTATCCGGGCGTATCGGCAAGTTGTCCAGTCCTGGTGGGGCCTGGATCTCAGCCGGGGGCACGAGCGCCTCGGGCGGCAGCTGAATGGCTGTGGCGTTGTCCCCGGTCAGGGCGGTCCCCAGGAAGTCGCCGCCGCCGGTGTCGATTGCTACGGACCGCGTCCCGGATGCCTCGACGCTGGGGAGGACATCGGGCTCTGATGCCTGCGGCTGCGCGGGCTGCTTCTTGAAAGGCCACTTCACGCGGGGTCCTCGCCGAGTTGGTCGCCGGTGGAGATGGTGCCCCCGGGGTTGCCGTTGATGGCGATCGACCGTTCTCCGGACGCGGCCACCGAGCCAGGCCCAGGCTCGGGCTGGGGTGCAGGGGGGGCCGGGGCCTGGGGCGCCGGGCGGGCCGGAGAGCTGTCCGGGGCACTGCGCACCCCGGCGTCCCCGGTGGA